>CALABV010000197.1 GCA_937886325.1 uncultured Geobacter sp. | reverse complement strand
GAAGGCCGGGAGGCTCGGTCCCAGCTTGATGTTCTTGATGCCCAGGTGGAGCAGGGTCAGCAGGATCACCACCGCCTTCTGCTCGTACCAGGAGAGGATCAGCGACAGCGGCAGGTCGTTCACCCCGCACTGGAAGGCGCCGGCAAGGGCCACCGCTATCTGGATGGCGGAGTAAGCGTCGTTGCACTGGCCTACATCAAGCAGCCGCGGGATGCCGCCGATGTCGCCGAAGTCCAGCTTGTTGAAGCGGTACTTGCCGCAGGCCAGGGTCAGGATGACGCAGTCCTTGGGAACCTTCTCGGCGAATTCGGTGTAGTAGTTCCTGCCCGGCTTGGCGCCGTCGCAGCCGCCGATGAGGAAGAAGTGCTTGACCGCGCCCCCCTTCACCGCCTCGATGACCTTGTCCGCCACGCCCAGCACCGCGTCGTGGCCGAAGCCCACCAGGATCTCCTGGCCCGGAGCGTCGGGGAAGCCGGGGAGTGACCGGGCCTTGTCGATGGCGACGGAGAAGTCCCAGCCGTCGATGTGCTTCACGCCCGGCCATGCCACCAGGCCCCATGTGAAGACCCGGTCCATGTAAGAATCGGCCGGACGCTGGATGCAGTTGGTGTTGAAGATGATGGCGCCGGGGAAGCCGTCGAACTCCTTGGCCTGGTCCTGCCAGGCGCCGCCGAAGTTGCCGACCAGGTGGGCGTACTTCTTGAGTCCCGGGTAGCCGTGGGCCGGGAGCATCTCGCCGTGGGTGTAGACGTTGATCCCCTTGCCTTCGGTCTGCTTCAGGAGCTCTTCCAGCATGGGCAGGTCATGGCCGGAGACGAGGATCGCCTTGCCCGCCTTGGTTCCCAGTTGAACAGGCGTCGGGACCGGGTGGCCGAAGCGATCGACATGGCCTTCGTTGAGCATTCCCATGACCGTAAGATTGTATTTGCCGCATTCCATGCAGAGTCCCACGTAGTCCATGAGCCCCAGGGCCGGGTCGGCGGTGGCCGCCAGGGCCTTGTGGAAGAAGGCGTAGACTTCGTCGTTGTGTTTGCCCAGGATCTGGCAGTGGTCGGCGTAAGCGGCCATGCCTTTCAGGCCGTAGGTGAGAATCTCGATGGCGGAGCGGATGTCTTCGTTCTCATGGAGGGCAAGGATGCCGTACTGCGTGCCCTGCTGCACCAAGTCGGATGCCGGCGCCCAGGTTGCGGGGCCTTCCGTGAACTGGCGGGCCTTGATGCCGTTCGCCTTGGTAAAGGCTTCTTCATAGAGGGCCTTGGCCTTCTCTTTCATTTCGAAGCACTTTTTGATGGCCGCTTCGAGGCGGGCCGGGTCGAAATCCACGTTGGTGACGGTAGCGAACAGTCCTTCCAACAGGAAGACGTCGACGGCCTGGTCCTTGGCGCCCAGGGTTCGCGCCTTGTCGGCGAAGAAGGCGAGCCCTTTCAAGCCGTACAGCAGGTTGTCCTGCAACGCCGCCACTTCCGGCTTCTTTCCGCACACACCCATTACGTCGCATCCGATACCTTTTGCGGTTTGCTCACACTGATGACAGAACATTCTTTTCTCCTCCTTTTTTTGTCGTCTTCCCTGGATCGTGGGGATTTGTATCCGAACGATGATTTTTCCGCGTGATGGGGAAACTATATCCTAAAAGTGGAGATGAACATTGACGTGCATCAAATTTTTTGAGAAAAGGGCTCACTCCCGGAGAACTGGGCGTTACAGCATCCCCTGTGCCGTGAAGCTGATGAAACCGCCGTCGCCGATGATGATGTGATCCAGGACCCTGACGCCCATCAGCTCGCCCGCGTCCTTCAGTCTGCGGGTGATCTCCCGATCCTCACGGCTCGGGGTCGGGTCGCCTGACGGGTGGTTGTGCACCAGGATGATGGCGGCCGCGGACTCGCGCACCGCCGGGCTGAAAACCTCACGAGGGTGTACGATGCTTTGGTTGAGGGAGCCTTCGGAGATGCGCACTTCCTTCAGAATCCGGTTCTTTCCGTCCAGCAGGAGCGCCAGGAAGTATTCCTTGCGCCGGTCGCGGAGTGAGTAGTGGTAATGCTGGTAGACCTGCTCCGGGGAGGTGAAGCGTTCGCCGTTTGTTAAACGATCCGTGTTCAGGCGCGACGCAATTTCGAGAGATGCCTTGATGGCCGCCGCCTTGGCCGGTCCCGTCCCCTTGACGCGGCAGATCTCGGCCGTGGTCGCGCCCGCCAGGGTCCTGAGGCTGCCGAACTCCTGGAGCATGGAACGGCCGATATCCACGGCGCTCTGTTTCGTGACCGGGTTTCCGGTGCGGATGATGAGCGCCAGCAACTCAGCCTCGGTGAGGGCTTCCGCCCCATGCTTCAGCAATTTCTCCCGCGGACGTTCGTCCTCGGGCCAGTGTTTTATACCGCCAGACATGCCTTCCCTCCGTGTCCAAGCAAAAAATTGGAGCAATAATCATGGATTCGGCAGTTGGATGCATCCTTCGTTCGCTCCGACTGCCCTCTTTTCGCTGCTCTAAGCTCATTTCGCTACAGTCGATAGACCCTTCGGGTTCGGACAGTATCGGCTGTGGCCGCTCCATTTCGCTAAGAGCAGCAACGAAATAGGACAGGGTCGCTCTCTACGGATTCCTCCAACTGTCGGTTTTGGTATAATAGAATCTGTCCATGAAAAAATTTTATGAATGGTATGTACCACGGAAAGCCGTCGGAGAGAAGATGATTCGTGGGAAAGTTTGAAATATTGCAGGGAGGGCGGCCGGCAGGATGAAGAAAGACCGTCCAGGAAAAAACTACCTGACCACGAGCAGAAGAAAGAGCGCTCCGGCGATGATGCGGTATATTCCGAAGGGTATGAAGGTATGGTTGCTGACGAAGCGCACCAGGACCTTGATGCCGACGATGGAGAAGATGAACGATACGACGAATCCGATGAGGAGGTTACCCCAGTCGCTCCCCTGGAGGGCGGCGGCGTTTTTATACACATCGTAGCAGGTTGCGGCGAGCATGGTGGGCAGGGCCAGCAGGAAGGAGAACTCGGCGGCGGTAGTTCGGTCCATGCGGCACATCAGGCCGCCGATGATGGTGGCGCCGGAGCGGGATACGCCGGGAACCATGGAAAGGCACTGCACCAGTCCGACGGTGAAGGCGGTTCGGTAGGAAACATCGGACACGTCGTGGACCTCCGGCCGGTGGTTCCTCATGTAGTATTCCATGACGAAGAAGGCGATGCCGCCCACGATGAGCGAGATGCTGACCACCGAGGGGTTGAAGAGGTGTTTCACCATTTTGTAGAGGGTGAACCCGATGACGCCGGTGGGGAGGAAGCCGATTGCCAGCTTCAGAAGCAGGTCCGTGCGGGTCGTGAATCTTCGCCAGTACAGGCACGCCACCGCAAGGATCGCTCCCAGCTGGATTGCCACTTCGAATACCTTGTGGGCATCGGTCTGGGGGAGTCGGAGTAGTTCCGAGGCGAGGATGAGGTGGCCGGTGGAGGAGACCGGCAGGAACTCCGTCAGCCCTTCTACGATGCCGAGAATAACTGCGTCAAAACCTGTCATGAAATCTCCGGTATCATGGGAAAATCAGCGCTTCGCGACAATACTGGAACCGATTAGAGATATCAAGGGTAAATGGTACGGTCGTGGCCGTTGTAACACGGCCGCAACATTTTTTGTATTATGAGAAGGAAAAATATGCTATTTGTAGTCGATTTTATTACGTCCCAGCCTCCCGGCCTGGGAGCGGAGGAAACATGTTCGGACTGATTCCAAAGGATGAAAAATATTTCGTTTTATTCAAGGACCTTGCGCGGAATATCGTGGAAGGGGCGCGTCTTTTCAAGGAAATGCTCGACGACTTCAGCGACCCGGTGGCGAGCCAGAAGCAGATCAAGCAGATCGAGCACAACGGCGACATCCTGACCCACGACATCGTGAAAAAGCTGAACAAGAGCTTCATCACCCCTTTCGATCGGGAGGACATCTATGCCCTGTCCAGCGCGCTGGACGACATCCTCGACCTCATCGACGCCTGCTCGCAACGGTTCGTCATGTACAACGTTGAACAGCCCACCGCCACGGCCCAGGAGATGGCGTTTCTCATCCTCAAGTCCTGCCAGACGCTGGAGGGCGCAATATCAATCCTTGGCGGAAATCTGGAGCAGATCAATCGCTATTGTGTCGAGGTGAATTCTCTGGAGAACGAGGCTGACCGCGTCTGCCGCGAGGCCATCAGCCGCCTCTTCGACGAGGAGAAGGATCCGATACAGCTCATCAAGTGGAAGGAGATCTACGAAACCCTGGAGCGGGCCTGCGACAAGTGCGAGGATGCCGTGAATATCCTGGAAAGCGTGGTTCTCAAAAATGCTTGATGTGACCCTGATCCTTTTCCTGCTTGTCGTGATTGCGGCGCTGGTCTTCGACTTCATCAACGGATTTCACGATACCGCCAACGCAATCGCCACCAGCATTTCAACCCGGGCTCTCTCCCTGCGGACGGCGATCATCATGGCGGCGATACTGAACTTTGCCGGCGCCATGGTGTCCACAAAGGTGGCAACCACCATCGGAAAGGGCATCGTCGACCCCAGTCAAACAACCCAGATGGTAGTCCTGGCAGGGATCGTCGGCGCCATCATCTGGGACCTCGTAACCTGGTATTTCGGCCTGCCTTCCTCCTCTTCCCATGCGATCATCGGCGGCATCATGGGTGCGGTAATCGCCCATGCGGGCATTTCCAATCTCCATCTGGAGGGGCTGAAAAAAATCATCCTGTCCCTGTTCATCTCGCCGGTCCTCGGTACCGCCATGGGTTTCCTCTTCATGGTCATCTTTCTCTGGGCGCTGCGCAACCGCGCTCCCCACGGCGTAAACAAGGTTTTCCGCAAGCTGCAGGTTGTGTCGGCCGCCTTCATGTCATTTTCCCACGGCGCCGCTGATGCACAGAAGTCCATGGGTGTCATTACCATGGCGCTGTTGAGCTACGGAGTGATCCCGACCTTTGCAGTGCCGACATGGGTGAAAGTGGCGTGCGCTCTGGCCATGGCCATGGGCACTGCCATTGGCGGCTGGCGGATCATCAAGACCGTCGGACGGGATTTCGTCAAATTGTATCCCATCAACGGCTTTTCGGTGGATATGGCCGCTTCCACCGTCAACCTGGGCGCCGCTGCATTCGGCCTTCCCACCAGCACCACACACGTCATCACCTCGGCCATCCTCGGGGTCGGTCTGTCGAAACGCCTTTCCGCCGTGAACTGGCAGATCGCCTACCGCATCGTCTGGGCATGGGTTCTTACCATCCCCGCCTCAGCTGTAGTCTCCTACATCACCTATCAGACACTGAGCCCTATCCTGGGAAAATAACAAATCGATTGTAGCCCACAAGGTTCCGCCTCGTAGTATGGGGCAGGTTGCGCATCCATTCCGGAAGAGTCATGTTCGGGGAATGCCGCTATTCCAGTTCTTCCCCGGTCTCTTCCATTTCCTCGGTGAGATGCCGGAGGGTTTCGTCTCTGCGACGGAATCTGACGATGAGATAGTACAGGAGGGCGTAGGAGACGAGGGCCGCGGCAAAGCCTATCAGCGACGAGCCGATCAGAAGCGGCATGCCGTGGCTCTTCAGGAGTTCCAGGGCGAAATCCAGGTTCAGCTCCCTGAGAACCATTTTCTGGGGAGTGCGTCCCAGGATGCGTTCGCCGAGTTCGTAACTGGCGATCAGTGCCGGGACCACGGTCAGGGGGGTGTTGATCCACGCGCCGGTCAGGCAGGTAATCTTATTGACGCGAAGCAGAAAGGCGGCCGCGAGCGCAAGCGGGGTATGGATACCGAAAAAGGGCGTGAAGCTGATGAAGACGCCCACCGCGAAGCCAATCGATATATGGCCGGGGTGACTGTCCAGGGAGAGAATCTCCCGTATCCGTTTCTTCCACTTTTCCTTGTTAATCAAACAGTCCCACCTCCGGAGTCGGGCAAGTCTAAAGCCCGTCGGCTCTTTCTGTCAACCGATTTTCGAGGGCCCCCCGATCCGTTATCAAGGAACCCTGTGCCGAGCCCGCAATGAAAGAAAACTTTTGAATTGACACGAGGGCATGCGTTCTTTACTTTTTACCGTGTTTCTACGACTGTCCGGACGGACAACGGGAGGTTCCATGATCATCGTAACCGGCGGCGCCGGCCTCATCGGCAGCGCCCTCATCAGGAGGCTGAATCAGCTCGGCAGGGACGACATACTGGTCGTCGACCACCTGGGCACGGGAAACAAGTGGAAGAACCTCGTCCCTCTCCGTTTCGCGGACTATTGCGAAAAGGATGATTTTCTGGAGATGATCGCGGACGGCAGGATTTCCTCGCGCCTCTCCATGAAAGGGAAGAAGATAGAGGCCGTGATCCACCTGGGGGCCTGCTCGTCCACCACCGAGCAGGATGCCACCTATCTGGTGCGCAACAACTTCGAGTACTCGAAACGGATGGCGCTCTTCGCTCTCAACGTCGGCGCGCGCTTTGTCTACGCTTCCAGCGCGGCCACCTACGGTGACGGCAGCCGCGGCTTCTGTGACGACGTGTCCTCCCTCCACCTCCTCTCTCCCCTGAACATGTACGGCTATTCCAAGCAACTCTTCGACCTGTGGTCGCAGCGTAACGGCCTGGCGGGCAGGATTGCCGGGATGAAGTACTTCAATGTCTTCGGTCCCAACGAACACCACAAGGGAGACATGCGATCCGTGGTGCTGAAGGCCTACGAGCAGATTGCCGCGACCGGCGGCATGGTCCTGTTCAAGTCCTGCCGCCCCGACTATGCCGACGGCGAGCAGATGCGCGACTTCATCTACGTCAAGGACGCGGTGGAAATGACCCTGTTTCTGCTGGACAGAAATGATATCAATGGCATCTTTAATATCGGCGGTGGTACGGCCCGCACCTGGAATTCCCTTGCCGCGGCCATTTTCAACGCGCTGGAAAAGCCGGTGAATGTCACCTACGTGGACATGCCGGAGGCTATCCGACCCAAATACCAGTACTATACCTGCGCCGACATGACGAAACTCCGTGCGGCCGGGTATGCCGGGGCGTGTACGTCGCTGGAAGACGCCGTTGCGGACTATGTGAGAAACTACCTGATTCCCGACAAAAGGCTGGGAGAATAAAAGATTCCCTCTGACTCTTCTTCCCTTTTTCCCGTCCATTTCATCCAGCCTCCGGAGGTGACGAGTGAAGGCTTGGTGTCTGTGCTTGACGTTTTTGCTGTGCTGCCCGGCTTTGCTCTGCGCAAGCGAGGGCTCCGTGACCCTCAGGGAAGCCATACGCCTGTCCCTGGAGCGGAATAATCTGCTCCAGGCGGCACGGCACCGGAAAGATGCCGCGGAGCACGGTGTCGCCGTCGGCCGCAGCCGTTATTTCCCCCGCATCTTCTTCGATGAAACCTTTTCCGCGTCCAATGCCCCGACCCGCGTCTTCATGATGAAACTTGACCAGGGGCGCTTCTCCCAGAACGACTTTCTCATCAACAACCTGAATCATCCCTCTTCAACCAGTGACTTCCGGACCGCCTTCACCCTGGAGCAGCCGCTCTTCGACCCGGGCATCACCTATGGAACGGCTCTGGCGGAGAAGGAGGCCGAAGAACAGGGGCTTGCCTTTGACCGGCGCAGGGAGGAGGTCGTGTTTGCAGTTTTCACTTCGTACCTTGAGGTGCAGCGGGCGCGGGCCATGCTTTCCGCGACCGAAGAGGCGGTGCGCGACGCACGGGAGCACCGAAGGCTGGCGCGGGCAAGAAACGCGAACGGCATGGGGCTGAAATCCGACGAGCTCAGGGCCGGCACCTTCCTGGCGGAGATGGAGCAGCAGCATATCACGGCACGGAACAATGCGGTGCTTGCCGGCATGAGGCTGGCTCTGGCTGCCGGCGGCAGGGCAGGTGAATCCCTCGATATTGCCGAACCGCTGGCCCTACCGTCATTGGAGACTGGCAGCGAAGACCTGACCGCACTGGCCCTGCAGAACCGCAAGGACCTGAAGGAGGCGGAAAAGGCTGCGGAGAAGGCCGGGATCGGCGTCAAGCTGGCTGGTAGCGCTTTCCTGCCGACCCTCTACGGAAGCGCAGGCTACCAGATGAATGACCGGGATGTCCCCTTCAGCCGGGACAACGACTCCTGGATCGCCGGGGCGAATCTCCGCTGGGAACTCTTCGACGGGATGCGGCGGTTCGATGAACGAGCCCGTGCCCGCTCCCTGGAGCATTCCGCCCGTGAATACCTGGAATATCACCAACGCGAGGTAGTCTTCCAGGTGAAGGAGAGCCTTTTGCGCCGGGAAGAGGCGGAAAAGCGGTTGGCGATTGCCAGGTCCTCCCTGCGCGATGCCGAGGAAGGCGTGCGCCTTGTCACGAAGCGTTTCGCCAACTCCCTTTCTACACTGGTGGATGTGCTGGATGCCCAGACCGCCCTGAACCGGGCACGGGCCTCGGTGGTGGAGCATGAAACCGGGTATGCCCTGGCAACGGCGCGGGTCTGGTACAGCGCAGGGATCTTTCTCCGGGAGGTCATGAAATGAGGATAGTGTCGTCAGGGGTCGCCGCCATGCTTGTTGCCATGCTTGCCTGCGCATCCGGATGCCCGGACAGGGGCAAAGAGGCGAAGGAGTCCCGCCCCGTTGTCAGGGGGGTGTCCCTGGAAACGGTCCGGCCCGTTTCCGTTCCCGAGCTGTTCGAGGTGTCGGGTACGGTGAAGGCGAAGAATCATGCTCCGATTGCGGCCCGCATCTCCGGGACGGTTTCCGGTGTTCATGCAAAGGAAGGCGACCGCGTGCGGCAAGGCAGCCTGCTGATGACCATCGATTCCCGGGAAGCCTTGGCAGGCGCGGCGGGGGCCGAACATGCGGCGGCCGAGGCTCTGGCCCGCAAGAAGCTGGCCGACGTGACCTATGAAAGGTTTTCCCGGCTGTTCGAGGAGCAGGCCGTCACCCGTCAGGAACTGGACACCCGACGGGCCGAGCGCGATATGGCCGACCGGGCGCTCGCCAGGGCCAGGGAGGCTTCCCGGGCCGCGTCGACAGTGGCCGGCTACACCCGGATCACCGCTCCCATCAACGGTATCGTCACGTCGAAATCGGTCGATCCGGGCGCCACGGTCTTTCCCGGCATGCCGCTGATGACCGTTGAAGAGGAAGGACAGTACCGCCTCGAGGTTGCGGTTCCCGAATCACTGCTGGGCAGGGTAAGCGCGGGCGCCTCCGTTCCGGTCGTGCTTGACGGCGATGCGGATAACGCTGTCGGCAGGGTGGTGGAGATCGTGCCGAAGGTGGATCCCGTGAGCCGGACCTTCCCGGTCAAGCTGGATATCCCGTCCACCGGGGCTCTCTCGGGGCGGTTCGGGCGCGCCCAGCTGCCGGTGGGTGAAAAACGGGGCATCCTGGTTCCGAAGACCGCGGTGGTGGAGCGGGGGCAGCTAACCTTTGTCTGGACCGTTGACAACGGGAATATCGCCCGCATGCGGCTGGTAAAGCCGGGTACTTCACAGGGTGATCGGATAGAGATCCTTGCCGGACTGTCCGCCGGTGAGCGGATCGTGGTCGGCGGAGTCGAGAAAGTTACCGACGGGGCGAAAGTAGAGTAATCAGGAAGAAGACTGAAGGCTGATGGCTGAAGGGTACCCCTCTGTCATTCGCCTTTTACCCATTTTGATGGAGTTTCCATGGACAGACTCGGCATTGCCGGCGCCATCGCCCGCGCCTTCATCGATTCCAAGCTGACGCCGCTCATCGTAGCGGCGTCCCTGCTCCTCGGCCTGTACGCGGTCCTGGTGACGCCGCGGGAGGAGGAGCCGCAGATCGTTGTTCCCATGGTGGACATCTATCTTCCCCTGCCCGGTTCGACCCCCGGAGAGGTGGAGGAGCGGGTGGTCAAGCCCTTTGAGGGGAAGATGTGGGAGATCCCGGGGGTTGAGTACGTCTATTCCATGAGCGGCCCGGGCATTGGGGTCGTGACGGTCCGCTTCCTGGTGGGCGAGGACCTGGAGAAATCCCTGGTCAAGCTTTACAACAAGGTGATGAGCAACCGGGGGATCCTCCCGCCGGGCGCCGGCGAGCCGCTGGTTTCACCCAAGTCCATCGACGACGTGCCGATCCTCACCCTGACACTGTGGTCGGAGCGGTACGACCACCACACCCTGCGCCGTGTTGCCCGCGAACTGTGCGACGAGATGAAGAAGAGCGTCCAGGTTGCCGAAACCGGGATCACCGGGGGACTTCGGCGTCAGGTGCGGGTGAGCCTCGATCCCGGGAGGCTGGCCGGGTACGGCATGTCGCCCCTCCAGGTGGTCGCGGCACTGCGAAAGGGAAATGTCTCGGTCCGTTCCGGAGACTTTCCGGCAGGGAGCCGGGACTACCTGGTGGCAGGCGGCGATTTTCTCGGGGACGCGGAGGCGGTGAAGCGCCTGGTGGTGAAGGTCCATGACGGCCGCCCGGTCTATCTGGCTGATGTGGCCGATGTCCGTGACGGGCCGGAAGAGCCGGATCAGTATGTCTTTTTCGGCCTGGGTCCGGCCGGCGCCGTAGGGGCGGGGTCATCCCGCCCTTCAAGGAGTGACGAGAATCCGGGCGGGATGACTCCACCCCTACGGAACTCCGAATTTGCCGACTATCCCGCGGTTACCGTCTCCGTTGCCAAGCGAAAAGGGGCCAATGCCACCTGGGTGGCGGAGGACCTGCTGAAGCGGGTGGAATCGCTCAAGGGCACGGTCATCCCGTCCGACATCCAGGTCACGGTGACGCGCAATTACGGCGAGACCGCGCGTGAGAAGAACAACGAACTCCTGTTCCACATGTTCCTGGCCGCCATCTCGGTAACGATCCTCATCGCCCTGTTCATGGGATGGCGCGCCGGGGCCGTGGCGGCCATCGCCATCCCCGTGACCCTGGCCCTGACCCTGCTCGCCTTCTCCCTGCTCGGCTATACCCTGAACCGCATAACCCTGTTCGCCCTGATCTTCTCCATCGGCATCCTGGTGGACGACGCCATCGTGGTGGTGGAGAACATCCATCGCTACTTCACCACCACCCGCCTCAACCCCCTGGAGGCGGCGGTCCGGGCCGTGGACGAGATCGGCAACCCCACGGTGCTTGCCACCTTCGCGGTCATTGCCTCGATCCTTCCCATGGGATTCGTCGGCGGTCTCATGGGCCCCTACATGCGGCCCATCCCGGTGGGTGCGAGCATGGCCATGCTCTTTTCCATGCTCATCGCCTTCATCGTCACCCCCTATTTCGCCTACCGCCTGATGAAGGGAGAGTCCCATTCCGGCAGCGATGCGCCTGCCGAAGAGTCGCGTCTCACACGCTTCTACCGGACAATCATGGGCAGGCTTCTCCATGACCGGAAGGTCCGGAACGGCTTCCTTGCCGGGGTTGTCGCGCTGCTCCTGGTCGCGGTGAGCCTGCTGTTTCTCAAGGTCGTCACGGTCAAGATGCTCCCCTTTGACAACAAGAGCGAGCTGCAGGTGATCGTCGACGCGCCCACCGGAACGGCCCTGGAAGAGACGGCGCGACTGGTCTCCGAGATGGGTGACGCCTTGCGGCGCGTTCCCGAGGTGACCGATTTCCAGACCTATATCGGCATCAGCGCCCCCTTCAATTTCAACGGCTTGGTGCGCCACTACTATCTGCGGCGCGGGGCGAACCTGGCCGATATCCAGGTCAACCTGGTGGGCAAGTCCGAGCGCTCCGACCAGTCCCATGACATCGCCCGGCGCATCCGTCCGGTGCTGAAGAATATTGCCGATCGCTACGGCGCCCGCGTCAAGGTCGCCGAGATCCCTCCCGGCCCGCCGGTGCTCTCCACCCTGGTGGCGGAGGTCTACGGCCCGGACCAGCGGGCCCGGATCGAAATCGCCCGCCGCATCAGGGAGATATTCGCCAAGACCCCCGGCGTGGTGGACGTGGACTGGTACCTGGAAGATGACCAGACCATCTATACCTTTGCCGTGGACCGGGAGAAGGCGGCCCTGTCCGGCGTCTCCACCGACGACGTGGCGCAGACCCTGCGGGTCGCCCTGGGTGGGATGGATACGGGGCTTCTGCACCTGCCCGAGGAAAAGGAGCCGACGCTTATCACCGTGCGGCTCCCGGTGGAGAGGAGAAGCTCGCTTGAGGCGCTCTCTTCCGTCTCCGTTCCGTCGCCGGGAGGAAACATTCCCCTGTCCCAGCTGGTCCGGGTGACCCGCGGCGTTGAAAACAAGAGCATCTACCGCAAGAACCTGAAGAATGCCGTGTACGTGACAGGCGACGTGGCCGGCGAGATAGAGGCGCCGGTCTACGCCATTCTGAAAATGGGCAAGGAGATAGACAGGATCACGCTTCCCGGCGGCTACCGCATCGAGCAGCTGGCGGCCCGGCAGCCGTGGAGCGAGGAGCGGCCTGCCATCAAGTGGGACGGGGAGTGGCACATCACCTACGAGGTGTTCCGCGACCTGGGGATTGCCTTCGGCGCGGTCATGATTCTCATCTACGTGCTGGTGGTGGCCTGGTTCCGCAGCTTCACCACGCCGCTGGTGATCATGGCCCCCATCCCGCTGACCCTGATCGGCATCCTGCCGGGGCACGCCCTTTTCGGCGCCTTCTTCACCGCCACCAGCATGATCGGCTTCATTGCCCTGGCCGGGATCATCGTGCGCAACTCCATCATCCTCATCGACTTCGCCGAGCTGAAGCGGCGGGAGGGGCTGCCGCTGGACGAGGCGATCATCGAGGCGGGCGCGGTGCGCTTCCGCCCCATGCTCCTCACCGGCGCGGCCGTGGTGGTGGGCAGCTTCGTCATCGTCTTCGACCCCATCTTCCAGGGGCTCGCCATTGCCCTCATGTGCGGCGAAATCGCCTCCACCACCCTGTCGCGCGTGACCATACCCGTGCTCTACTACCTGGTTGAGGCGCGCAAGGAGAAGCGCGCATGAAGAACAGCTACCGAATCACCATACTCTGCGAAAACACCGTCGGCCCGGTTTCCGGGACTCTGGGAGAGCACGGGTTCGCCGCCCTGGTCGAAGGGAAAGGATCCCGCATCCTCTTCGACACCGGCATGGGGGAAACCCTGCTGCGGAACGCGTTGCGCATGAACAGGGACCTGCACCGGGTGGAACGGGTGGTCCTGTCCCACGGCCATTTCGACCATACCGGAGGCCTCCTCCCCCTGTTGAGAAACTGCGGTGCAAAGGAGGTGCTTGCCCATCCGGCGGTCTTTTCCCGGCGCTACCGGGTGAAGGATACCGGCGAGAGCGTTCCCGTTGGAATTCCCTATGACGAAACATATCTGAGGGGGATGGGCGCGCGTTTTATCTTGGATGCTGGTTTTTGTGAGATCGCTCCAGATGTCTTTCTCACCGGCCGTGTCCCGCGGAGAACCCCGTTCGAGCAGGGGGATCGGGGCATGTTTCGCGACCCTGAGGGTACATCGCCCGATCCGCTGGAGGATGACCAGTCCCTGGTGATACGGAGCCCGAAGGGCCTGGTCCTGCTCCTCGGCTGTTGCCATGCCGGTGTGGTGAACACCATCGGTCATGCCAGGGAACAGACCGGCGAGGAACGCGTGTATGCCCTGATCGGCGGTACTCATTTGGGCTTCTGTTCCCCCGAACAGGTGGAGGCCACCGTCGAGGCGTTGCGGGCCTTCGGTATCCGCAGGATCGCCGCCGGCCACTGCACCGGCTTTTCCGCCTCGGCGCGACTGCAGCGGGAGTTCCCCGCCGCGTTCCAGCCCGCCAATGTGGGATATACCCTGGAGACGGGATAAAAAATGGGCGACCGATTCGGCCGCCCAAGGAGGGAGAAAAAGAAAGGATGCGCTGAACAGGTGCGGCTGACAGGCGTCTTTCTTTTTCTTTGATCTCAGACCATTCATAGAGCGTGCCGGAAGCAAGGCGGACGTTTCCGGTGAAAGGCCGGGAACGGCAGCCTGATTGCTAACCAATCAAAAACAAAGGGCCGCCGGACACTCTCCCGGGAAAGGAGAGCCCGGCGGCCCTTTGCGTACCGTGGAGTAACCCCGAGGAACAACGTCGTCGCACGGTTGTTTTCCGAAAGTTTTGGAAACAACTGCCTAATTTATCGGCACGCCCTGCCTTGTGGCGGGCAGTTCGGAGCGGCGCCCCCCCCTCGAGTCTTTATGCCAGATCCAGCACTGCCTTGACCGTCTTCTCGATACCCTCGGCCGTTTCGGAGATCCGCGTCGCCAGCATGTAGGCGGGCGTTGACACTATCTTGTGTTTCCTGTCCACCACGAACCCGGTTACCGGGCATTCCACGTGCCTGCTGCCGGTCCGGTTGATTGCCTCCGCAGTTCCGGCGTCGTTGCCGATGGTAACATCTGGCGCGTACTCCCTGCCGAGAATTGCCGCTATCAGGGCCGGGGCGATGCAGATTGCGCCAATGGGTTTCTTCGCAGCAGCCATCTCGCGAACGAGACGCGCCACGTGGGGCTGGACGGACGCATCGGCCCCTTTCACGGCAAAGTCGCACAGGTTCTTCGCGGCGCCGAAGCCGCCGGGGAAGATGAGTGCATCCAGGTCCGACGCCTTCACCTCCTTGATGTCTCTTATATTCCCGCGGGCGATGCGGGCCGATTCCTTCAGCACGTTCCGTTTCGCGCCCGTTTCCTGCATGGAAAGGTGGTTCACCTCGGGAACCTCCATGTCCGGCGCCATGCACACCGCCTCCGCGCCGTTCCGGTCGATTGCCAGCAGGGTCAGCACCGCCTCGTGTATCTCGCTCCCGTCCCGCACCCCGCACCCGGAAAGCACCACGCCTATCTTCTTTTTCATGGGAACCTCCTTGGATATCTTGATTGTGTATCTGATCGGTGATGACAACGGGGTAATTCTATGCGGAAACGCGCTGCTTCGCAAGGGGCGGAAGAAACCTCGTGTAGGGGCGACCGGCCGGGTCGCCCAGAAAAGACCTGATCCGTTGAATCCAGAAAGGGCGACCCGTCGGTCGCCCCTACGGCACATGATTTATGATGCAGGATAGGTATTTCCCGGTCCTCGGCCCATTTGCCGGATTCCCGGAAATATACTCACGGAGTCGCTCCAATTAAGGGTTGTCTCGGTGTCGTAACAAATAAGAAAGCCTACACAAGTCTTGATTTTATTGAATTAATATATTATAAAAATAAAAAAAATTAATTTAAGGAAGGACAAAGTATGCCGATGCCGTGTCATCTCATTCTGGAAGGAGAAAAAACAAGGAAGAATCGAAGGCTCATGCGAGATGCAGGGGAGGGAGGGAACGATTCTCATCTATGAGCTGCAACACGGTATCCACATGCCGCGCGACCCTCATTCCGGCCTGCCTACCGGTAAGCGGGTCCACGGTCCCTTCACTATCGTAAAGATGATAGACAAAAGCTCTCCCAAACTTTTTCAAGCCCTGTGCACGGGGGAGCACATGAAGAATGTAACCCTCAAATATTATCGAATCAACAAACAGGGGATCGAGGAGCATTACTTCAGCACCGTCCTCGAAGATGCGATAATTGTAAGTTATCATCCTTCGATGCCGACCACCTTTATTGCCATGAACGACCCTTACGGGCACATGGAGGCCGTTTCCTTCACGTACAAAAAGATCAAGATGACTTGGGAACCGAACAGTATCGAGGCAGAAGATTCTTGGATAGTGCCAAGGTAGCGAGCAAAAGTACTGCCGAGGAGAGATGAGGCGGAATACGTATGTTCAATCAAAAGTGGAGGCTTGTATGGCGTGGATTTATAGTCAAACCTTGGGGACTGTATGGCATGATACCGAAGAGGTGGGTATAGGATATTCCGGAAAGGAAGGGGACTGCAACAAGCCTATGAGTGAGACCAAGGTTGGTTATGGTCCTATTCCGAGAGGATTGTACAGGATAGGTGCGGCATACAAACACCCACGGCTCGGTTCATGTACCATGAATTTGTCGCCGGTCGGACATACCGCTCATGGGCGAACCGCTTTCCGGATCCATGGCGACAGCGGAAGGACTCCAGGAGCGGCTTCAGAGGGTTGTATCATTCTCCCATTGGCTATTCGTAAAGCTATTGACAACAGCAATGATAAAGAGCTCTTTGTGGGGTACTGACAATGCGAAGCTTGACTCTTTTGATTCTTATCGTGCGGCTTTTGTTTTCTGCCACTTGGTCGGGGGCGGCAGAACTGACCGCCGTGGAAGTCATGAAAAATATCCAGGCATTGGGACCCGGAGTTGTAATTGAAACGCTATGGAAAAGCGGCGAAAATTATCCGAACGATTGGGACAGGGTCGTAGAGAAGATTGCAACCGGTGAAAATGACTGGCTTGAAGTGGCAAAGGCACTGAAACCGGCTTCGGACGCAGGCGCATCCGAAGATTTGAATGGTGCCTTGGCTGTGGCTTTAGTGAAGAGGCCTGTCGAGGTGCTTTTCCTGGCACAAATGGGACCTTTCAGCGTAAAAGATGTTTGTTTCTGTCCATATGTGGATGAAACACCCGATGACGCGGTCACTGCCGACACGTTCTTGGCAGACGTTGACAGGGCGCTCATCGGTATGAAGATTCCCGCCGACAATCCCCGCCTTGGCAACGTGCGGCGCAACTGCCTTGAGAGAATTCGGGGAATAAAGCGTGGCGATTATAGAAGAGGCTGGGAGGAAAGGCCGCCACCGAACGAATGGAGAGCGGTGCTGGATCGCGACGAGGAATTCCAGGCTTTGCTCAACAGCATCAAAACAGGGACCGAGGATGCCCTGAAAGACTTCAGAGCCATGCAGCCCGTTACGGATCCAATGAAAAACGGCTATCTGGAACGCGCCGTGGCGCTCACCCTGCCGAGCAATCCCCTGGGAGTGCTCTCGATGGTGGCGGACGGTTATGTCGGGATCGCGTCCGTATGCAGATCTCCCTTTGATGAGAGGGGATCTTCCCTGAAACATCTATATGGGAGCGAAGGAGCGCTGAAAAGAGCAGTTTTTCCAGGTGGTGATCCAATTCTGACAACCATCCGACGGAACTGCCTGGTTGAAATTCGAACGTCATTAAAATCATTCGAAAAAAATCGATAAACGAGAAGACATTCTTCAGTCAATGCATGGGGCGACCGGCCAGTCGCCCCTTTGTTTTTTACATCGCGCTATGGTACGAATACGCCGGTCTTCCGCTACTGCACCACCATGGCCAATGCGAACAGGACCATGGAAAGGACGGTGCCCACGCTGATGCAGGCTACGGCGAGATCGTTGTCGAGCCGGTACTGGAGGGCGAGGATGCTGGTGGTCAGCGCCGGGGGCATGGCCGTTTCCATGAGGGCGACCTGGTAGGGAATGCCGCTTATTCCGAGCAGATGGAGAATCACGAAGAGAATCGCCGGTAGAATCAGCATGCGCACCGCAAGGCACCACACCAGTGGTTTGTAGTCCCGCAAGGCCATGAGCCGGACCCGGAAACCGATGATGAAGATGGTGAGGGGGAGCGTCGTCCATCCGATTCCCTTCAGGATTCGGGCCGCCGGGTCGGTGATCATGTAGCCAGCTCCATTGAGCGCCAGGGCTGCCAGGAGAGCGATGAGAGGCGGGAACTTGATAGCGTGGTGCAGGCTTTCTTTGCCGCCCGCGATGAAGAAACCGAGGGAGACGAATATGGGGAACATCCCCATCTGGTCGTAGATAACGGCATAGGAGAGGCCGGCGGCGCCGAACAGGGCAAAGGCAAAGGGATACCCGAGGAATCCGGTGTTGGGGAAGGTCGTGACGAGCATGAAGACCCGGAGCCGCGCACCGGCGAAGCCCGCCAGTTTTCCGATCACCCAGGATGCGACTGCTCCGGCAAGCATGACCGCCCAGCCGATGACGGCAATGTCGAAGTGGGCGTTCCGCAGGTCCAGTGCGGCGATGGTCATG
>CALABV010000196.1 GCA_937886325.1 uncultured Geobacter sp. | reverse complement strand
ACCACCGAGATCTACACTCTTTCCCTACACGACGCTCTTCCGATCTAGCCAGCGTGGAGGAAGTCGCGATCAATGTCGAGAACCTGGCGCAATCGGTGGATGACGTCAGTTCCTCGATTATCGAGATGGCCGCCGCGGTCAAGCATATCAGCGACAGTGTGAACGGCCTCATCGATTCATCCACGGTAACCGCCTCTTCCGTCATCCAGATGGACAGCTCCATCCGGCAGGTGGAACAGAGCGCGATGGACACGGCGTCCATCTCCGAAGAGGTGCGACGCGACGCGGAATCCGGCAAGGCATCCGTTGAAGCCACCATATCGGGAATGCAGGAGATCAAGCGTTCCTCGTCCATTACCCACGAGGTAATCGTTACCCTGTCGGAGAAGGCCCATGACATCGGCGCGATCCTCTCGGTAATCAACGAGGTGGCTGAGCAGACGAACCTCCTGGCGTTGAACGCCGCCATCATCGCCGCCCAGGCGGGCGAGCAGGGCAAGGGCTTCGCCGTGGTGGCCGACGAGATCAAGGAGCTTGCGGACCGCACCAGCAGTTCCACCCGTGAGATAGAAGAGCTCATCAAGGGAGTTCAGGAGGAGACCCGGCGGGCGGTGGACGCCATCAATGTGGCTGAAAAGAGCATTGCCGACGGCGAGCTCCTGTCCCAGAAGTCGGGTGTCGCCCTTGGAAAGATTGTGTCCGGAGTGGAAAAGGCATCCGAACAGGTGGGAGAGATCGCACGCGCTTCAGCCGAACAGGCCAAGGGAAGCCAGATGATCCGCGAGGCAATGGAACAGGTAACCGACATGATCATGCAGATAGCCAACGCCACCCAGCAGCAGAGCAAGGGGAGCGAACTGATCATGACCGCCGTTGAACGGATGAAGGTGCTCACCTCCCAGGTACGCTCCTCCATCCGCGAGCAGAGCAAGGTGGGAACGCTGATAGCCGGTTCCACCGAGAATATCACCAGTATGATACGTCAGATCAAACGCGCCTGCGATGAGCAGACCCGGGGAAGCGAACAGATAGTCGTCGCAATTGACGATATCCAGAAATCAACCCACGAGCACCTGGGAGCGGCAGGGACCATGGAAAAAGCGGTGGGAGGTCTCTCCCTGCAGGTTGCCGAACTAAAAAAGGAAATCAGCGGATTCACGTTGACGGGACACAGGTAAAACACCCATGGGCAGAATTGCCGAAACCTTCAAAAATCTGAGAAAAAAACAGGAAAAGGCCCTGGTCACCTTCATAACCGCCGGTGACCCGGATCTCGACACAACCGCCGCAATCGTCCAGGAACTGGCGAAAGCGGGCGCGGATCTCATCGAACTCGGAGTCCCCTTCTCCGACCCCATGGCCGACGGGCCGACCATACAACTTTCTTCCGAACGCGCCATCGCGGCGGGCACGACCCTGCCGAAGATCCTGGAGATGGTTCGATCGGTTCGGAAGACTACGGAGATTCCCATCATCCTCATGGGATACTATAATCCCATCTTCTCCTACGGGATGGAGCGGTTTGTCGCGGACGCCGTTGAATCTGGAGTCGACGGCGTGCTGCTGGTGGACCTTCCGCCCGAGGAAGCCGATTCGGAAGGGTTCTCCGCGGTGGCTCGGGAGAAGGGGCTTGACGTGATTTTCCTCCTGGCGCCCACTTCTGACGAAGACCGCATCGGAAAAGTGGTAAAGCGGGGGCGGGGCTTCCTCTACTACGTGTCGGTTACCGGAGTGACCGGAGCGCGTAAGGACGTCTCGGCATCTCTAGGCGACGAAGTACAGCTGGTCCGCAACGCCTCCGCCATGCCGCTTGTGGTCGGTTTCGGCATCTCCGATCCGAGCCAGGCGGGCGCCGCCGCGCATCATGGTGACGGCGCCGTAGTCGGAAGTGCCCTGGTGAAATTGTTTGAGGAGTTCCGGGGCGAGGAACTGAAGCACAAGGTGCGCGATTTCGTTGCATCCCTCAAGGCGGGTATCGGCACACACGCACCCTGAGACAGGCGCAGCCGGTTCGAACACCGCGCATGGCGCGAGAAGGCGGATATATGGGTTGGTTTACACGACAGAAAGCGCCGATTGCAACAAACGGCGAAAAGAAGAAGATGCGGGTTCCCGAGGGACTCTGGACGAAGTGCAGGAACTGCAATGCGACCATCTATACCAAGGAAATGGAGAAGAACCTGTACGTCTGCCCCAAGTGCGACTACCATTTCCGACTCTCCGCCAAGGCACGGCTCGATCTGGTCCTTGACCCCGGAAGTTTCACCGAATTCGACCGGGATCTGGAGTCCGTCGATTTTCTTGAGTTTCAGGACTCCAAGAGCTACCGGGACAGGATACAAGCCGCCATGAAAAAGGGAAACGGTAAAGAGGCGGTAATCTGCGGGGAGGGGATGATAGACGGGACCCCCGTCCAGATCGCGGTCTTCGATTTCTCCTTCATGGGCGGCAGCATGGGGAGTGTCGTCGGTGAAAAGATCACGCGTCTCATCGAGCGTGCGGGAGAACGCCGCACGCCGGCGATCATCTTCTCCTCTTCGGGGGGCGCCCGGATGCAGGAGAGCATCATCTCACTCATGCAGATGGCAAAGACATCGGCGGCCCTGGCCAGGCTTCGAGATGCCGGGTTGCCTTACATTTCGGTCCTCACCGACCCCACGACCGGCGGGGTCACCGCCAGTTTTGCCATGCTCGGCGACATCATCATGGCGGAACCGAAGGCCCTCATAGGTTTTGCCGGCCCCCGTGTCATCGAACAGACGATCCGCCAGAAGCTTCCCGAGGGATTCCAACGGGCCGAATACCTCCTTGAGCACGGCATGGTTGATGTGATCGTCCCGCGGAAAGAGCTGAAGACCCGACTCTCCCAGATCGTCAAGATGCTTTTCCGGACGCCTTCGGCCGATCCCGTGAAAGCATCCCGGTCCTGACGGACCACCGCGCGAAATCAGTACCCGCAACGGTACCGCCTCCGCCATGACCTATCAGGAAATCCTGACGCATATCTACGGGCTCGGCCGATTCGGCATGAAGCCCGGCCTGGAGAGGATTTGCTCCCTTCTGAAGGCCTTGTCGAATCCACAAGACCGCCTCCGGGTCATCCATGTGGCGGGGACCAACGGCAAAGGTTCGACGGCCGCCTTTCTGTCCGCCATCCTGACCGCGGCGGGACATCGGGTGGGGCTTTTCACCTCTCCCCACCTGCTTGCGTTTCCGGAACGAATCCGCATCAACGGCAGGGAGATTTCGGAACCTGATGTGGTTTCATGCGCTGAACGGGTGGTATCAGCCGCCCCGCCGGGTACCACCTTTTTCGAGATAGTCACGGCCCTGGCCTATCTCCATTTCGCGGAGCAGGGAGTGGGACCGGCGATCATGGAAGTCGGCATGGGGGGAAGACTCGACGCCACCAATTCCGCATCCGGCGTCCTGTCTCTCATCTCACCCATAGCCCTGGACCATTGCGAGTACCTGGGAAACGACATCGCACGCATAGCCGGTGAAAAGGCAGGGGTGATCAAGGCCGGCCAACCTGTCGCAATAGCACCCCAGCATCCCGATGCGCTGAAGATCATTACCGAGACGTGCTCAGGACGCGGAAGCCGTCTTTTCCTGGACGGCCGTGATTTTTCCGCGACCTGGGAAACGGACGGACTGGCATACCACGGCCTCAACCTGCATCTGGAAGGAATCAGGCCGGGCATTCCCGGCAGCTACCAGAAAACGAACGCTGCGCTTGCTCTCTGCGCATCGGAACTGCTCGACCGCGTCGGGATGGCTGTTTCCGAGGACGCGGCACGACAAGGGATAGAACAGGCGTTCTGGCCGGGACGGATGGAGATGTTCCCCGGCCCTCCACGTGTCATTCTCGACGGCGCGCATAACCCGGCGGGAGCGGAAGCTCTGGCCGGAGCGCTGGCCGGCGTACCCAGGGAGACGCTTATCCTGGTAGTCGGCGTGGTAGGCGACAAGGATGTGGACGGTATCCTCGCTCCCTTGCTTCCCCATGCGGATCGCGTCATTGCCGTCTGCCCGGCGATTCCACGAGGGCTCCCGTCCGGCGAACTCTCCGAACGGAGCGGGGCGCTCGGTCACCGGGCCGTGGATGCGGGAGATGTGACAGCGGGACTGAATATGGCATTTTCACGTGCGTCCGCCCGGGACCTGATTCTGGTCTGCGGTTCCCTCTTTACGGTCGGTGAGGCGCGGGCGCGACTGCTTGCACGAACCTTCGAACCTTTTCGCGGATAGGGTGCGGATCCCATGACAGACATACCGTCACGAATTCTTCTTTCCGTCCTGCTCCTGCTTGCCGGTGTCTCCCCTTGCGTGGCGCTGGAAGCGAATGTCACCGGACCGGGCGAAATGAAGATCAATGCCGACAGCATCGGATACGACGCACGGAGCGACTCGTACACCGCAACCGGAAAGGTGCGCATCGACTGGAGCGGCGCCACCATGTTCGCCGACACCGTGTCGCTTCTGCAAAAGGACGCCCTGGCAACCGCTGAAGGAAACATCCTCGTCAAACAGGAAGACAATACAATCCACGGCGACAGCGCTTCTTTCAATCTGGAAACGGGAAAGGGAGAAATCACCAACGGCAGGCTGTTCGTGCAACAGGGAAACTTCCGTGTCTCCGGCAAGAAACTGCTGAAGACCGGTCCGGAAGATTACCGCATCGAAGGCGGCTCATTCACCACCTGTGACGGTGATGTTCCCAGCTGGAAATTCAGCGCCGCGGAACTGGATGTAACCAGGGAAGAATACGCGGTCGGTCGCCACGCCGTCTTCTACATCAAGGACATTCCCCTTCTCTACCTGCCCTACATCGTCTATCCGGTCAAGGAATCGCGCCAGTCCGGTTTCCTGCTCCCACGCATCGGTCACACCACAAAGAAGGGGTTCTACCTGGAACTCCCTTACTACCTGGTGGTGTCTCCAAGCCAGGAAGCGACCTTTTTCCTTGATGTCATGACGAACAGGGGAGTCGGGGCCGGTGCGGATTACAAGTATATCATGCGTTCCGGAGGCCACGGAGAGCTGAATGCCTACCTCCTCTATGATACCGAAGAAAACATGACGCGCGGCACCCTGCTCGCCCAGCATCAGCAATCCTTTTCGCCTACCCTCTTCTTTTCCGCGGACATCAGCCTGACGATGGATAGAAACTTTTACCGCGACTTCGGAGAGGTTTCTGGAGAATACAACAAACAGTACCTGGAAAGCATCGCCTTTCTCACGAAGCAGTGGGAAAGGTTCTCTCTGACAACAGAATTGCGCTACACTGAAGACCTGTATGCAGAAAACAACAGTCTCACTCTCCAGAAACTGCCGGTCATCACCTTTACCGGCATCAAACAGAGAGTGGGGGCAACGCCCTTTTTCGTATCCTTCGATTCCAGTTTTACCGACTTTTTCCGGGAAAACGGACTGAAGGGCCAACGACTGGACCTCCACCCCATGCTTACCTACTACACCTCGCCCGGCGGGGTTCTTGAGGGATCGGCCTGGGTCGGGTACCGTCACCGCCTCTACAACACCTACGGCGGCGAAACGTCGTCCGGGTTCACCAATACCGGCATGCCGGACGCGGGTGCTTCGGTCTCGACAACCCTCTCACGCGTGTACGAGACGGGATGGGACAACCTGAAAAAGATCAAACATACCCTGATTCCGGAAATAACATACGCGTACCGGCCACAGAAAAACCAGGACGATCTGCCGTTCTTCGACTACTATGATCGCCTGGTCGCCCAGAACATGGTGAGCTACTCCTTTACGAACTATCTGACCGGCAAGTACCTCTCCGGTGACAACCCCGCAACCTACCGTGACCTCGCCTACCTGCGGATCTCCCAGGGATACGAATTCAGCGGCGCCCGACGCGACGTCCTGACCCTGGTTGATGAAGGCAAACCCTTCACCGACATCCGCCTGGAGACAAAGGTCTATCCCACGGAGCGGACCTCTCTCTCCATTGACAGCCGGTTCAACACCTACCACATGCACTTTTCAACCTTTGCCGTGGCCACGGACGTGGCGGACGGCAAAGGCAACAGGGTTGGGGTAGGATACCGTTTCGCCCAGGATCAGGTCCGGTACCTGGAGGGAAAACTCGACCTGAATTACCTCAATCCCTTCGTCTTCCACTACCTCACCCGCTACTCTTTCGATACGAGGGATTTTATCGAATCCTACTATTCGCTCGAGGTAAAACAGAAATGCTGGGGGGTAACGTTTACCTACCGGGAACGGCCGGGAGACCATGGTTTCATGATCAGCTTCACCCTGTCGGGGCTCGGCTCAATCGGAAAGTTCAAGGCATTCTGAAAAAGCTTCCTTGGCTGCGATGGAGATCATGACATACCGTACCAGCTTCCCGTCGTGCCCTGATTTTCCTTTACAAAGAAAAGATAGTTCTATATTCTTTACGTTTTTAATGTGAGGTTAGACATACACTGCATGGCAATCGGTTCTATTCGCAATTTTTCCATTATCGCCCACATCGACCACGGCAAATCGACTCTCGCAGACCGGCTCCTGGAGTTCACCGGCGCCCTGAGTGAACGGGAACGGCAGGACCAGTTCCTGGACAAGATGGATCTGGAACGGGAGCGCGGCATTACCATCAAGGCCCAGACGGTCCGTCTCGCCTACCGCGCCCTGGATGGGAAAGAGTATATCCTCAACCTCATCGATACACCCGGCCACGTCGACTTCACCTATGAAGTCTCCCGTTCCCTCGCCGCATGCGAAGGAGGTCTTCTCGTGGTCGACGCGTCCCAGGGCGTCGAGGCCCAGACACTGGCCAACGTCTATCTCGCCCTCGACAATAACCTGGAAGTCTTTCCCGTCCTCAACAAGATTGATCTCCCGGCAGCCGAGCCGGAAAGGGTTATCAACGAGATCGAGGAGATCATCGGCATCGACGCCCACGACGCAGTTCTGGCAAGCGCCAAGGAAGGCATCGGCACGCGGGAGATCCTGGAAGAGATCGTCAAGAAGATCCCTCCGCCCAAAGGCGACATCTCGGCGCCCCTGAAGGCGCTCCTGTTTGATTCCTGGTACGACCAATACCAGGGGGTAATCATCCTGGTGCGAATCTTCGACGGGACCCTCAAACGGGGCGACAAGATCCAGCTCATGTCCACCAACCGCACCTACGAAGCGCTCAAGATCGGGGTGTTCGCGCCGATGATGCGCGAGGTTGAGCAGTTGTCCGCCGGTGAAGTCGGTTTTGTCATAGCAGGCATCAAAGATGTGGCGGATGCCAAGGTAGGGGACACGGTAACCCTTTTTCATCGCCAATGCGCTACCCCGCTCGGCGGCTTCAAGGAAGTCAAACCGATGGTATTCTCGGGCCTCTATCCCATCGATACGGCCCAGTATGAGCAACTGCGCGATGCCCTGGCAAAGCTCCGCCTGAACGATTCCTCCTTTTCCTATGATCCGGAGACCTCCGTGGCTCTCGGATTCGGCTTCAGGTGCGGCTTCCTCGGTCTCCTCCACATGGAGATCATCCAGGAAAGGCTTGAGCGGGAATTCGACCTGCAACTCATCACCACGGCGCCCACGGTCGTTTACAAGGTCCACAGGACCAGCGGAGAGGTCTTCACCATCGAGAGCGCCAATCAGTTGCCGGAACAGCAACATGTGGACTTCGTGGAAGAACCGTTCATCCTGGTTCATATCCACGTCCCCAACGAGTTCGTCGGAGGCGTTCTTGCCCTGTGCGAGGAGAAGCGCGGGGTACAGCGGGAGATCAAGTACCTGACCCAGACACGGGTCATGATCATCTACGAGTTGCCGCTGAACGAGATCGTCCTCGATTTCTACGACAGGCTTAAATCCATTACCAAAGGGTATGCATCCCTGGACTACGAGTACCTTGATTACCGTCAAAGCGATCTGGTGCGTCTCAACATCATGATCAACGGCGAAGTAGTCGACGCCCTGTCGCTGATCATCCATCGGGACAAGGCATACTACCGGGGCCGGGACCTCGTATCCAAGATGAAGGAACTCATCCCCCGCCAGATGTTCGAGGTCATCATCCAGGCGGCCATCGGCAACAAGGTGATCGCCCGTGAGACCGTAAAGGCGCTGCGCAAGGATGTCCTGGCAAAGTGTTACGGGGGGGACATCACACGCAAGAGAAAACTGCTTGAAAAACAGAAGGAAGGAAAAAAGCGGATGAAAAACGTGGGGAATGTGGAACTTCCCCAGGAAGCGTTTCTCGCCATTCTCAAGGTGGAAGACAAATAATTCAGCCAGGGGAAGCAGACCTCATGGAAAAAAACAGATACCGCGACGACGCGAGCAGCACGGCTCCGGAAACCGATGCCCCCGTAAAGAAGAAGCATCTTGTCAGGGAATACACCGAATCGATAATCATCGCCGTCATCCTGGCCTTGATCATCAGGGCATTCGTTGTCCAGGCGTTCAAGATACCTTCCGGCTCCATGGAAGACACCCTGCTCATCGGCGACCACCTGCTGGTGAACAAGTTTATATACGGCCCTCTGATACCCTTTTCCGACAAGCGCCTTTTCAAGATACGCGATCCCCGTCAGGGTGATGTCATCGTCTTCGAATATCCCGAAGACCCGAGCAAAGACTTCATCAAACGTGTCGTCGGTGTTCCGGGAGACATCGTGCAGGGGATCGACAAAAGGGTCTATGTTAACGGAAAACTTTATCAGAATCCCTATGAAGTCCACAAGGAGCAGGATCTCATCCCCAAGGAACAGAACCCCCGGGACACCTTCGGACCGGTAAAGGTCCCCGAAGATTCCTACTTCGTGATGGGGGACAACCGCGACCGTTCGTACGACAGCCGTTTCTGGGGGACCGTCAAGAAGGAGAAAATCAAGGGTCTTGCCTTTATCAAGTACTGGTCGTGGGATAACTGGCGGGTACGGTGGGGAAGCATCGGACGAACCATAAAATGACGTCTTTTCCGCAACAGGACACGAAAGGCCGTTCTGACGCTCACCGCGTTGAACGGCCTTTTCTTTCGCCCCCTCAAAGAAAACGTCACACCGCGGATCAAGAGACGCATCCGTCTCCATCCACTACCGTGACTTCCCCACTCCCACCCGATCGCACAGATGAGCCAGCCGACAGGTCGAACATCTCGGAGAGAGCGGAGAGCACTGGTTCTGTCCAAAAGTTACCAGGAGATCGTTGATTACGATCCAGTACTCCTTCGGAAGTTTCTCTCGCAGCGCGAATTCGGTCTCTTCCGGAGTCCGGGTTACGACATACCCCCACCGGTTACAGATGCGGTGGACATGGGTATCGACACAAATGCCCGGCTTTCCGTACCCGAGGGTGACCACGAGATTCGCCGTCTTCCGGCCGACACCCTTCAGCTTCAGCAATTCGTCTATCTCATCGGGAACGTTCCCGCCGTATTCCGTGTCCAGGATGCGGCAGATTTCCAGGATATGGGCGGCCTTTGTTCGGTAGAATCCGACCGGATAGATGGCTTTCTCAATGGTATCACACGGCAGAACCATCATTTTTTCCGGGGTATCGGCCAGGGCGAAAAGCCTTTCGGATGCCGCGCCCGTCGTCCTGTCCTGGGTCCGGAGGGAAAGGATACAGGAGATAAGGACCTTGAACGGGTTTCCTTCCCGTTGCGAAACGATGGTGACCGC
Organism: uncultured Geobacter sp.; assembly: GCA_937886325.1. GTDB lineage: Bacteria > Desulfobacterota > Desulfuromonadia > Geobacterales > Geobacteraceae > RPRC01. Next base: position 27,087 of record CALABV010000196.1, on the reverse strand, counting down.
GGGGGTCTTCCAGCCGACCACCGCTTCCGCAAGCAGCGCAACCGCCTCATGGATCTGCACCTCAGTCATGGCAAACCTCTCGTATGTGAAATGTCCGGGCCAGTCTAGACGAACCACCAATCGCAGGCAACCAAAATACGGACGAACCGATCGATACGCCTTTCAACGGTTGAACTTCCCGGTATTCTTCCCTATACTTGTAGCCCACTTGCAAACCTGGAGGCTTGCCGCATGGAAAGATACATGGACCTGCATATCCACACCTTTCATTCCGACGGTGTCCTTTCGCCGACCGAAGTAGTCCGGAAGGCCTCCGACAAGGGTTTGAAGGCTATTGCGATTGCCGACCACGATTCGGTCTCAGGGGTGGAAGAGGCGCTTGCGGCGGGCCTGCGATTCGGCGTTGAAGTCATACCGGCAGTGGAGTTGTCCATTGGTTTCAAGGACTTCCATGACGTGCACCTTCTGGGGTACTACATCGAGTACCGCGACAGGGACTTTTCCGCCAAACTCAAGGAATTCCGCAAAGCACGGGATATCCGGGGCAAGGCAATCGTTGAAAAGATAAACGCCAAACTGGCCGCCGAGCGCAAACTCAGTATCTCCCTCGACGAGGTTGCGGACACGTCCCAAGGCTCGCTGAGCCGCCTCCACATTGCACGACTGCTTGTCGACAAGGGGATAGCCCGGCACGTGCAGGATGCCTTCACCCGTTATCTGCAGCCGTGCGATGTGCCCAAACGCTACTTCGCGATGGACGATGCCCTGGATGAGATCCGAAGGATCGGTGGAGTTTCCGTCCTGGCCCACCCGTCAAGCATATCCGAGGACCGCAGGGTTTTGGCGACGCTCATCAGAGAGATTTCCACCATGGGACTCGACGGCCTTGAAGTGTACAACAACCTCTGTTATAAGGACGATATGATATTTTTCGAATCCCTCTGTCAGGAACTGAATCTCGTCATGACGGGGGGGTCCGATTACCACGGATATGAGGATGACGTGGACATCGGTATCGGTAGGGGAGGGCTGGCGGTCGCATACCGACTGCTGGAGCCTCTGAAAGAGATCTCCCGTTCACGGCGGACCTGCCGGTAACCCTTTTTCGAGGCACCTTTCGACGAGTGCCGTATGTAGGTACAATTATGGCCGACGCGCGCGAAGTACTTGAAACCATGAAAAAAGTCGCCAAGATACGCATCGAAATGCTGAGGGAAGGCGTTACTTTCCACAACAAGAGAAAGCAGGCGTTCTACCTGAAGGAATATGAAGAAAAACTGAGGGAGATTGAGGAGTTGATCCGCCGAATGAACATCCGGCTTGTATACAGCAAGGGCGCCCTCAAAGGGGACCCCCCACCGGAAACATGAGTCGGGCCCGGAAAGGAAACCTTGTCCTTTCTACTCCAGGCGAACCTTCTTTATCCCCGGCGTAGCCACAATACTGTCAACAATCCTGTACCCCGTTTCGCGGCTTGTGAGTTTTAGCTCGAATTCAAGAAAAATCTCCTGCTTTTCCATGTCATGCTCAATGCAGGCGTTCAACATTTTCAGGTTGAACCCTTTAAGAAGGTTTTCGATTCTCTCCATCTGCCCTTCCACATCCATGCTCCATACCTTTACCGCACTGTAGGCATCCCGCGTCAACACGCCTTCCACCTTTTTCAGCAGCAGGAGGGAGCCGACGGCAACCACCGTAACCAGCACGGACACGCAATAGAGCCCTATGCCGCAGGCTACGCCAACGGCAGAGGCGACCCAGAGGCAGGCAGCGGTGGTGAGACCGCGGATGGACGCCTTATCGCGAAGAATCGCCCCGGCGCCGAGAAAACCGATGCCCGTAACGACTTGGGCCGCAACCCTCGCGGGATCGACCCCCACGGGAATCCTGCCGCTGAAATCTCCGTACATCCTGTACAGGGAAATGGAGATCACCGCAAAAACACAGGACCCGAGGGAAACGAGGAGGTGGGTTCGAAATCCCGCCGGCCGGCCGTGGATCTCCCTCTCCAGTCCGATGACTCCCCCGAGGAGCGCCGCAAGCAACAACCTCAGCACTACGTGAAAATCTAATTCCATAGGACCGCGGTACTCCCATGGCCGTGACGCGGGACTCTCCGGGGGGCGATATGCGTCACTCCCGGAAAGCTACGACAGGACCGGTTTCTCGAAGGAAAGGTCAAGGGACAGTGCTGTCTTGACTTCCTTGTCTCCAAGTCGGATTACAAGGGGGAGACGGTATTGGCCGGCGCCAATCGCCACTATCTCGCCCGCGACTTCTATCTCCGGTTCACTGTCAACGGGAGCGCATGACTGTTCGGCCGGGGAAAACACGTCAGTAGACAGCAGACTTTCTGATATCTCCGCCGTTTCAGTACCCATCTCAACGGGCGCGTCCACGAGCATGTCGGCCGTTATTTCCTCATCGACCAACTCTTCGGGCATTTCAGATGGAATCTCTTGAAAAGTCGACTCTCCTCCTGATTCCATCGACGCGGCAAGCGCTTCAATCTGTTCAATCGGTTCAACCGATTCGGCAATCGGCTCTTCAAGCGGCTCCACCGCAAGAGCGGGTGATTCTACTTCCGGCACAACCGTCGGAGCAATGGGTTCCTCAATCGGTTCAGGAGACGCCTCCGCGGGTTCAGGAGACACAACAGGCGTTTCTTCTTCCAATCCGAGCGGCAGGTCCCGCAGCTTCTGCAGAACCATTTTCACCATCTCGGAAAGGGTCGGAAGAACACCTTCCCCCGAATGGGCCGAAGCGGGAACGGTCCGGAAATCCGCCGTATCCAGCAGACTCTGCACCTGCTCGATAGAGGACGCATCAATGACGTCCTTCTTATTGCACTGGAAAAGGCAGGGTGTATCCCCGAGCGCGGCGCCGTAACCGCTCAGCATCTCCTTGAGGGACTCAAGGCTCCTTCGATTTTCCAGCAATCGCGACGGCTCCAGGTCCGCGACAAAGACTACGCCATCCGCGCCTTTCAGGACATTTTTCCAGATTGCGGCATCAGTCACGTCGCCCGGAACGGTGTAGATATGAAAACGGACGCTGAAATCCTTGATACCGGCGAGTTCCGGCCTCATGAAGTCAAAGAAGACGATCCGGCCGCTCGGTGTATTCATGAATTTGAATTTACCGCGGTACTCCGGCTTCAACTTGCTGTAGATGAACTCCAGGTTCGTCGTTTTACCGCTCCCACCAGGGCCGAAAAAGACTATCTTGGCATGAATTTCCTTCTTGACGTCATTTACGAGAGCCATGGGACCCCCCCTATTTCTCCTTTTTTTTGTTCAACAGCGATCGCCTCGCCTGGGTTGCAATAACGGAAGAGATATTCTTGCTCTTGGCAAACACCGCGAGATCCTTCTCGGTCAGGGTGGAAAGAAAACGGAGCGCCTGATGGAGCGGCGTTTTATTGTTCTCCACCAGCGCCTTTCGTATCTGGTAATTCTTTGTCCATTCCTTATTGGCGCAGATGTCGCGTATGATATCGTCGTTGTTTACTGGAGACTTCGCGATGAAAAGCACCTCGGCCTCGGTAAGCCGCGGATTCTTTATGACCGCCTCGGACACCAGTTTATTGGTGTCCTTGATGAGAAGCATCCGCCATTCCTTGTCTCCGGTGATGGCCATCTTGATCTTTTCGGAAATCCCCATCTCCTGGGTAAGCTGGTACTTGCTCTTGAACTCTTCTTCCTCATCAAGGGTTTCCTCACCATCTTCCGCGGCATCACCACCTTCAGAGGACACATCCTCCTCCGACGAGGCGCCCTGTGTCTCCTCGCACAACCGGGCTTCAGGACCCTCGCCCGCGGGGATCGCTCCTTTTTCAGCAAGAAACGTTCGGATAGACTCATCCGCGGAAGGATTGCGTGCAATCGCCAGCGACGCCGCGGGATTTCGGAAATGCAATCCGGCAAGAAGCCCGAGGATACGGGGATGAGTGTCGGGTGAACCGCAGATTGCCAGCAAAGATTCCGTGGGAAGCTTCCTCAATCCTTCCATGGCAGCGGCCCGCACCTCCGGATCGGGATCGCGGTACAGGAGAACAAGGACCGCAGGCAGATCGGAAAGGGGAATCTCGGCTTCACAGCGGGCGGCTTTCAGCCGTTCCTCACGCGGCGTATCGGTCTGTACATACCGAGCGGATGCGTGCGAGATTCGTATCGTTACCTTGCGGGCATCATCCATGTTTGCAGCCTATTTTGCTTCACTGGGTCGGATAGGGTTTGAATCCCATCTTGCGCAGCTTCGCAGCCTCTTCCTGTGCTGCTTCCCGTGTCGGGAACCCCCCGACCATCATCTTCCAGGACTCCACAGGGGCGTCTGCCTTTTTGAGAATAGGTGCGAACCCCTGCGATCTCAATCGCTCCTGCTCCTCGACCGCCCGTTCCTTCCGGTAGTAGGAACCGGCGAAGAGAGTATACTTTCCGTTTTCCTGGAGTAAAAAAGCGCCTTTACTGGTCTTTTTCACTTTTTCCAACTCCGTGCGCGCGGTTGTATAGGAATCGAACTCACCCATAACCAGCCTGTTCATGGGCTGGCTCTTCTTCGGTCCCGCGACAACGGACGGATGAACACCGGCCTTTTCAAGTTTCGACTTATCGGCTTTCAGTGTTGACTGCAAAACGTATGTGCCGATGACGAGGCTGAATCCCTTTCCTTCCTTTTTCGAAACGGTCTTCCCCTTACCGTCGGCGACCTTGCTCGGCGTCGCGTCACCCTTCTTGGCAGACGCTGCTTTCTGTTTTACAGTACTCGCACTGTCAGGCTTCTGTTCAGTTCCCACGCTTTTCTTCCGGGGAAGCGACGAACCACTATCCTTTGCGGCGGACTTCACCGGCACGGTTTTTTCGGTGGATTTCACCGCCGCGGCCGAAGAAGCCTTTCCGGCAGCGGTCTTCCGTGCCTCCGAAGCCGCGTCTTTTTTCGCTGTTTCTTTCTGTTTGGCCTGCAGCGGCGCTGGTTCAACCGGCGCCGCCGCCGTTTTCTGCGCGGTCGGCACAGGCTTTGAGACAGACGGCGACGGCTTGACCGGAACACCGGGCGATGATTCCGGCGCCTTTACCGGGGCATTCTCCTGTACCCGACCTGTTACGGCCGGTTTTTCCGGGGTCTCCGCCAGGGTAGCGGGGGTGACGGGAGCACCTTGGTCCACCTGCGCGGCGGACGTTGACGCATTCTGGACCACTCGCGCCGGAAGCGGCTTTTTCACTTCTGCGCTGGAAACATCGACCTGGGTCGGTGTCTCCTCATTGGGACGCAGCACATCCGTAAAGAAGTAAAAATAGCTGAAACAGACCCCCAGTGCGAGGAGAAGAATCAAGATACCCTTGACGCTGCTCCCCGCGACACCGAATATGCACGGCGCCGTGCCTTTTTCAGGTAAACCGTTGTCCACCATCTGTGCTCCCCCTTCCCCGCTGGTATCTGCCGTCAGTGACCGGCCTTGCCGCCCGCCTGCGCATCGTTGATAACTTTCTGGGCAAGGTGGCTGGGAATCTCTTCGTAGTGAGAGAACTCGGTAGTGAAGAGGCCGCGGTCGCTGGTCATGGAGCGCAGATCGTTGGCGTAGGAAAGCACTTCGGACATGGGGACAACCGCCCTGATTATTTGGGAGTTCGCCTTCGGTTCGACCCCGACCACCTTGCCGCGCCGCGAATTGAGGTCACCGATTACGTCCCCCATGTTGTCCTCCGGAACAGTGACCTTGATCTTCATGATAGGTTCCAGGAGCACCGGTTTCGCCGTTTCCATCGCCTTTTTGAAGGCCATGGAACCGGCAATCTTGAACGCCATTTCGGAGGAGTCGACCGTGTGGAACGAGCCGTCGTAGAGTACTGCCTTGAAATCTACGACCGGATACCCTGCCAGGCACCCCTCAATCGCTGCCTCCTGAATCCCCTTGTCGACCGCTGGTATGTATGTCTTCGGTATGACGCCACCAACGATCTTGTCCTCGAACTGGTATCCATCGCCGCGTCCAAGGGGGACAAACTCGACCCAGCAGTCTCCGTACTGGCCTCGACCGCCGGACTGTTTCTTGTATTTCCCCTGTACCTTGACCGAGGTCTTGAGGGTTTCCAGATAGGGAACGCGCGGGGTTTTCAATTCGACCTCGACGCCGTACTTGCGCTTGAGTTTCTCGATCGTCACTTCAAGGTGCACCTGCCCCATGCCGGAGATGATGTGTTCCCTGGTCTGATCGTCTCGACGCAGCGTTATGGTCGGATCCTCCTCCATCAGACGCTGGAGTGCGCCATGGATCTTGTCCTCGTCGTTTTTCGTCTTCGGCTGGATGGCAAAGGAGATGACCGGATCCAGAGACTTGGCCGGTTCGTAGACAATGGGTTTGTCTGCATCGCACAGCGTATCCCCGCTTACCGTTTCCTTCAGCTTGGCAACCGCTACGATGTCCCCTGCCACGGCCTGCTTGATTGGCTTCTGCTTCTTGCCTTCCAGTTCGTAGATCTGCCCGATGCGCTCCACGCAGTCCTTGCTCGCGTTGTAGACCGTCGAATCGGAGTTCAGGACGCCTGAGTAGACCCTGAAAACGGTAATCTTGCCGGTGTACGGATCCGAGGTGGTCTTGAATACCAGCGCGGAGAACGGCTGCCCCTCTTCCGGCGCTCTCTCTTCCACCTCGTTCGTCTTTGGATTGATGCCGGCGACTCTGCCGCGATCCAGGGGGGACGGGAGGCAGAGGCACATGTAATCGAGCAACTGGGATACCCCGACATTCAGGAGTGCGGAACCGCAGAAAACTGGGGTGAAGGTGTTGCGCAGGGTGCCGACCCGCAGGCCGTCATAGATCTCCTCTTCCGTCAGTTCCCCGGTCTCAAGAAACTTCTCGGTAAGGGCATCATACGCCTCGGCGACCGTCTCAACGAGCTTTTCCCGCATGCTTTCCGCATCCGCCAGGAAGTCCGCGGGGATATCCGTTTCGGTAAACTTTCCGGAAAGATCCTTGGTGTAGCGATAGGCCTTCATCTTGACCAGGTCGATGACCCCCTCGAAGCTCTCCTCCGCCCCCAACGGTATCTGCACCGCTACCGCACGGGCGCCCAGGGCCTTTTCCATATCGCCCATGGCGCGGAGGAAGTTGGCCCGCTCACGGTCCATCTTGTTCACAAAGGCAATCCGTGGAATTTCCGCTTCGTTGGCCCACTCCCAGACCTCCTCGGTCTGGACCTTGACGCCGGAAATGGCGGAGATAATCACCACCGCTCCCCCAAGAACGCGCAGACAGGAGCGGGTGTCCGCAATAAAGTCCCCGTAGCCCGGGGTATCGATAATGTGGAGAGAATGGCCGTTCCAGTCTCCGTGATTGAGGGAGGATGATACCGTTATCTTGCGCTTTATCTCTTCCGGCTCGAAATCCATGGTCGAACTGCCGTCATCGACACGACCGAGCCTGTCATTCGTGCCGGTAGCGAACAGAATGGCCTCGGTGAGGGAAGTCTTCCCCGCACCTCCATGGGCCACAATTCCAACGTTTCTCACTTTTGCGGTGTCGTTCTTTGCCATAAAGCCCCCTTGCTTATGTAATAAGGTTTACGCGTTTCTACATAACTCCGAAGGGAAAAACTTCCTGCACATTCATCACATCACCAGTGAATACAAACACCCGAGGCGGTACCGAAATGACGGGCCCCCGAGGGCTACGTCTGTTGCTGACTGTTCCTCTCATACAGGATTCTGAGGCCTTCAAGGGTTAGGAATTCATGGACTTCCTCGATTGTCTTCGACTCTTCGGCAATCATCCCGGCAAGTCCTCCCGTGGCTATTACCCGTAGATTTTCCCTGCTCTCGGCCTTAATCCGCATCACAATCTCATCGACCAGCCCGACATAACCGTAGAATATCCCGGCCTGCATCGCACCCACGGTGTTTTTCGCGATGATGGAAGGCGGTTTCACGAATTCGACTCTGGGAAGTTTGCTGGCCTTCTGGAACAGCGCCTCCGCGGATATCATGATGCCCGGCGCGATGACGCCGCCGCAGTACTGGCCCTTGCCGTTCACGAGATCGAAGGTGGTAGCCGTCCCGAAATCCACGATAATAAGGGCGGTCCCATATCTCTCAAATCCCGCGACAGCGTTTACAATGCGATCCGCTCCTACCTCCTTTGGATTCTCGTAATGAATGGGCATCCCGGTCCTGATGCCGGGGCCGACCACATAGGGCCTGAGGTTGAAATATCGGAGGGAAAGCCTTTCCAGTACCCCGGTCAGCGCAGGGACAACGGAAGAGATGATGAGATCATCCACCACATCGCTCTCTATACCGGAAAAACGGAACAACTCGTAAATGAGTATCGCGTACTCATCCACGGTCTTCGCCGTGTCGGTCGCAATCCTCCAGTCCCTCACGAGGGAATGGCCGTCATAGAGGCCGAGAACGGTATTACTGTTGCCTACGTCAATTACAAGTAACACGCGCATACGCTCCACAATGAATACTCGCGGCACGATCCTTCCCGGAGCGCACTCCCGGAAGCGTTGCCCGCGTATCTATACAAAACTCACGTCTCCCGACAGCACCCGCCTCGACACACCGTCGCACGTCCGCAGAAGGAGAGCTCCATCCGCATCTATCCCGTCAACCGTGCCCTCCATGTCACCGTCACCGGATGAAACCGCCACCCGCCGACCCCGGATCATGGCGCGGGCAAGCCATTCTTCCCTGACGGACTCGAACCCTCGGCACAAGAATTCATCGTAGAGGGAGTCAAGAACGGAAAGGAGCGTACGGGTGAATTCGACGCGACCGACGGGGGCGCCTTCCTCAAGCAGCAGAGAACTCGCGGGGTAGCGCAGATCATCCGGAAACTGCTCTTTCTCCATATTGATATTCACGCCGATACCGAGCACCACCCAGTGTATCGTGTCGGTCTCGGCGCTCATCTCATTCAGGAGACCGGCGACTTTGCGTTCATGTACGAGAATATCATTGGGCCACTTGATGCGCGGCTGGAGGTGCGTAACCGACTCGATTGCGCGGGCGACGGCGACCGCCGATAGAAAGGTTAGTTGAGGGGCATTGACAGGCAGTATGGGGGGACGAAGGATAACCGAGCAGTACAGGTTCACGCCGGGAGGCGATTCCCACCGCCTGCCGAGACGTCCCTTGCCCCCGGTTTGCGATTCGGCCAGCACAACGGTTCCATCGTCGGCGCCTTCTTCCGCCCTGCGGAAGGCGAGGTGATTGGTGGACTCGGTTTCACGCACAGACACAATCCGCCGGCCGATTCGCTTCGTAGAAAGGCCGGTGGCCAGCTCAAGATCGCTCAGGGCATCGGGAGGCGAGAGAAAGCGGTATCCCCTGGATGGAAGCGATTCGATGCGGTACCCCTTTGCCTTGAGACTCTTCACATGTTTCCAGACAGCGGTACGGGACACCCTGAGGGCAACAGCAAGTTCTTCGCCGGAAAGCACCCCCCCCTTTCCTGCACGGAACAGCTCAACCATTCTCTGTTCAAGGGGGAGCTTTCCCGTATCGGATCTGGAAGCATCGGGTATATTCACCATTCCTCCAGAAGCATGGAGATATCCACCGCCCGCGCCGAATGGGTCAGCGCCCCGACGGATATGACATCAACTCCGGTTGCGGCAATTGCGCCGACGGTATCGAGGCTGACACCGCCTGATGCTTCCAGAAGAGCTTTCCCCCCTACCAGGACAACTGCGCGGCGCATCGTCTCCAGGTCCATATTGTCCAGCATGATGATATCCGCGCCGGCGTTCAGCGCTTCAGTCACCTGCTCGAGTGTTTCCGTTTCCACTTCGATCTTCATGGTGTGCGGGACAACGGACCTCGCACGTTCCACGGCGACCGTAATCCCGCCGGCGGCGACTATATGGTTTTCCTTGATCAGGATACCGTCGTAGAGGCCGGTCCGGTGGTTCCACCCGCCTCCGACACGTACCGCGTACTTTTCCAGTTGCCGCAGTCCCGGCGTCGTCTTTCGCGTATCAACCACACGCGCTTTCGTGCCATGGACGGCATCCCGGTATCGTCGCGCAAGGGTGGCAACTCCGCTCATCCTCTGCAACAGGTTCAAGGCAACCCTCTCCCCCTGGAGAAGGATGGCTGCGTCACCGGTTATTCGGGCGATGACATCTCCCTGTACCGGAGAATCGCCATCCTGGAAACATGGCGTATAGACAGTCCGGGGATCCAGGAGGTGAAAAACCCGTGCAGCCACATGAATTCCCGCCAGCACAAAGGGTTCCTTGGCCAGCAGATGAGCCTTCGCTTCCCGCGTACCGGCAACAACGGCCTGGGTCGTAATATCCCCGGTATGAATATCCTCCAGCAGGGCATTTTCGATAACTCTGTCCACGCCGATCATGCAACACTCTCCAGGTACAGGAAACTGATGGTACTGCTCAATTTTACCGGTTCTTATCCTTTTGTTTCCGGTAAAAAGTGATGGAAGGCTTTGCAAAAGCCCGTCCTTTATACCATAGGTTCATAATCACAGCAACCGCTAATCCGCTGTTTATGCTTGCAAAAACAGCACTAGAAGGATGATCCCAAAAACGGCGGTTGGAGGTATCCGCAGATAGCGAGCCTGTCCTATTTCGTTGCTGCTCTTAGCGGGGGCAAGTGTATCGGCTGAAGCGAAATGAGCTTAGAGCATCGGAAAGAGGGCAATCGGAGCGAACGAAGGATGCCTCCACCTGCCGAATCCAGGATGATTGGAAAATGTCGGGGAAAGGAAACAGTATTGAGGCGTAAATCATTGTGAAGGATCCGTGATGGAACGGAAAGACAAACCAGCCGGAACGAGGTACAACGATGAACTCGGGAGAACGATGGAAGCAGTATCCACGTTCACAAAGGGAAAAGGCGAAAAAGACAAAGCCCCTGACCGAAAAGATACGGCCAGGGGCAAAGTCGGCACTGCTGTATGGTGATCCCAAGGGGACTTGAACCCCTGTTACCGACGTGAAAGGCCGGTGTCCTAACCGCTAGACGATGGGACCGATCATGGAAACGCGGAAGGCATCCGCGGAATGTCTGAAAATGGCTGGGGGACAAGGATTCGAACCTTGGTTGGCGGAGTCAGAGTCCGCAGTCCTGCCGCTAGACGATCCCCCAGCAGGCAGAACGTCCTTATACCAAAGTCACCCCGGATCGTCAAGACTTTTCAACACCGGTATTTCACCGGAAAGCCGACAGTGACGGCGACTCGCAGGTGCAGGCGAACCCGCTCAACGGCAACGGGACGCGCCCGCCTCCAATGCCCTGACATTTGCGGGAATGAACTTGTGATTACGTTCAGGGAGGGTTTCCTTGAGCGCCTCCGCGAGCGAGGCGAGGGAAACGGCGCCGGTTCGGGCCGCATAGGCTCCGACGGCGACCATGTTCACCATTCTCGCATCTCCCACCTGAACGGCAACTGCATTCATCGGAATCGGGATTATCTCGATATCTTTCCGAGTAAATCCGTCAAGCTCAACCAAAGATGTGTTTACAATACAGACACCGCCGGGCTTGATCCTCGAACCGTATTTATCAAGTGAAGCCTGGTTGAGAAAGATAGCGACCGAAGGATTTCCTATCACGGGCGAACCGATTTCGCCATCGGTAATCACAATGGTGCACATGGCCGCGCCACCACGCTTCTCGGGACCGTAGGATGGAAGAAAGGAGACGTTTTTCTCTTCGATCATTGCCGCATGGGAGAGGAGAGTGCCCGCAAGGAGAACACCCTGACCACCAAAACCGGACATAAACAGATCATGCCTCATTAAAAAGCTCCCTCATCTCGTTATGGACTAACATGTCGGCTCTCAAAGCCGCATCAGAAATTTGCCGTATTCTTATAGGTGCCCAGCTTGAAATAATCACACATCTCCTTCCCGACACGTTCGTTGGCCTGGATGGCGCTCATTCCCCAGTTGGTCGGACAGGAGGAAAGCACTTCCACAAAGGAGAACCCCTTCCCTTCCACCTGGTACCGGAAAGCCTTCTTAATCTGCTTTTTCGCATCCATCAGATTTTTCGGGGTATTCACCGCCGCACGCGCGGCAAAGGCTACGCCGTCAAGACAGGACAGCAGCTCGGTGACCCTGATGGGATACCCTTCGGTATCCTGTTTTCTGCCGAACGGCGAGGTGGATGTTCTCTGGCCGAGCAGGGTTGTCGGCGCCATCTGTCCGCCCGTCATGCCGTATGTGGTGTTGTTGACGAAAATAACGGATATATCCTCTCCTCGGTTCGCCGCATGGATAATCTCCGCGGTGCCGATGGCTGCGAGGTCTCCGTCACCCTGGTAGGTGAAGACAAAACTATCCGGCCGTGCGCGCTTGACCCCGGTGGCAACGGCCGGCGCGCGGCCGTGGGGAGATTCCACCACGTCGATATCGAAATAGCTGTACAAGAAAACGGAGCAACCGATAGAGGCAACTCCAATGGTTTTCTTCTGCAGGCCGAATTCATCCAGCGCTTCGGCAACGAGCCGATGAATGGTCCCGTGATGGCATCCCGGGCAGTAATGTGTCTGAACATCCTTCAGGCTTTCCGGTCTCTTGAATACCTGTTGCATTCCGTAACCTCACCATATGCGTACTATGGAATTTTGCTTCATGCTATTGCCGGTACATACGACAAACGCATTTCCTAATAATGCTTTTTTATCTGTTCCAGAAGTTCCTCCGGCGTGGGGAGCGACCCGGTGCCTGACGGCCTGCCGTAGAAAAACACCTCCGCGTCCCTTGCAACGGAGAGCCTGACGTCCTCCACCATCTGGCCGGTATTCAGCTCCACATCCAGAACTTTCTTGCAGTACGCGGTGGCGGTCGCAAAGGACTTTTCCGGGAAGGGAAAAAGGGTAATCGGTCGAAGCAGGCCGACCTTCAGACCTTCATCCCGTGCCATCATGACCGCGGTCTTCGCAATCCTGGCGGCCGAACCGAAGCCCGTCACGATGAGAGATGCGTCGGACGTCTCGAATTCCTCGCAGCGGCACTCATTCTCCTTGAGAGCCTGATACTTCGCGTGGAGTACCCAGTTACGGGCCTCCAGCTCGCCGTCTCCGAGGTACAGGGACTTGATGAATCTCTGCTCCCCATCTCCTTTTCCCCTGAGAGCCCAGTCCTTGGGCGGAAGTTCCCGGGATGGCCTCGGGTGCGGTTCAAGCGGCTCCTTCATCTGACCAACGACTGCGTCCCCCAGAATCATGGCAGGAATGCGGTAGATCTCCGCAAGGTCGAAAGCAAGCATGGTAAGGTCGTACATCTCCTGAATCGAGTAGGGAGCAAGTACGAGAGTGTGGTACCCTCCATGCCCGCCACCCTTGACCGCCTGGAAATAATCTCCCTGTGACGCATCAATACCCCCGAGACCGGGACCGGAACGGGAAATGTTGACAATCAGACAGGGGAGTTCCATGGCGGCCATGTAGGATATGCTCTCCAGTTTCAGGGAAATGCCCGGGCTTGACGAGGAAGTCATGGCCCGCACGCCGGTCGAGGCAGCGCCAAGAACCATATTAATGGACGCTATCTCGCTCTCAGCCTGAATAAATACGCCGTCCAACTCCGGTAATACTCGAGACATGTATTCGGGGATGTCGTTCTGCGGCGTGATCGGGTAGCCGAAATAGGGTCTGCACCCCGCCTCAACGGCGCCTCGACAGATAGCTTCATTCCCTCTTACAAGTAGACGCTTCGACAATGTGTCCTCCCGCTTGTTTCCGTCAGCATACGATAATGGCATCCTCGACAAGACAGAGTCCTCCGGGGTGACGCCACAAGGCCCGGGTGTACCATTATTATCAGCTTTTGGCAACACTATCGTTTCCAATGAAAACCGTATCAGATATTATTTAAACACCTTGATAGCCACGTCAGGACACATCTCAGCGCAAAGACAACACCCTGTGCACTGTTGTTCGGTCCCGGAAAAAACAGCAGGTGTATATCCATGGCTGTTTATCTGCTCACTCAAGGTAATAAGCTTTTTCGGACATGCTATGGCACAGAGTCCACAACCTTTACATCTCAATTCATCGATCTCTATTTTCGGCATATTTTCCGTTCCTTATGGCAAATGTGCGGTGTTGTGATTCGACTATGATGAAAGTTATCAGAAGCACTCGCTTCAAGTCAAATTATTTCCTTTTCACGTAAAGCACTTTTATGCTTGATCTTAGGGACTTTTGCGGTTAAATAATATTCGTATTAGATATAGTAACTATCAAAGGAGGATCAACAAATGCCCGCGACACTGGTAGAACTGGCAGCTAACATTGTCTCATCCCATGCCTCTGTCAATGAAATGTCGACAGAGGATCTTCTGCAGGAAATCCAGAAAGTATACGCAGCGCTTCAGCAACTGGAAACAGCCGGCACTGCCGCCTCTCCCGTCGAGGCGGAATCAAAGGCGCCTGCAATGACACTAAAAAAGGCCTTTCAGGCCGACCAGGTCTTCTGCATGATCTGCGGCAGGGGCGGAATGAAAACCCTTTCCCGCCACCTGTCTCAAGCTCACGGCATGAAGCCGGGTGAATATCGGAAACAGTTCAATATTCCATCAAGCCAACCTCTTACCGCCAAAACCTTTTCCGAGGGACGGAGGAAAATGGCGAAGGAAAGAGGACTGGCCGATAACCTCGCCAAAGCCAGGGCCGTTCGTGCCGCGAATCTGAAAGCGGAAAAGCCGGCAACGGCAAGAACGGCAAAATCCGCCAAGAAAAAAGCCTGAGGCGCCGCAAAGTCCACATATAGACCGAAGCCCGCGGCGTGAGGCATCACGGTCGCGGGCTTCGGTTTTTCCTGAATCAATCAGTTTACGGTCTTGTTTACCTTCTTGAGTATGTCCCATCCCTTCAAGAGGTCCAACGCCCTCAGTACCTGGTAATCTCCCTTTATCTGCTCATCAATCTTATAGGTAGGCGCCTTTTCTTCTTTCTTTTTACCTTCTTTCTCTGCCTTGGAATCGGTTTCGAAGTGGTTTTCCAGGTCCTTTTCCCTGATAGAGAGGACATCCTTCTTCTCAGCGGCGGTTATTTCCAGGTTTTCAACTACGATATCCGGCGTGATGCCCTTTGCCTGGATTGAACGCCCCTTTGGTGTGAAGTATCGGGCCGTTGTCAGGCGCAGGCCGGAATCTTCGGACAGAGGGATGATGGTCTGCACAGAACCTTTTCCAAAACTCTGGGTACCCAGCACTACCGCCCGGTTGTGGTCCTGCAACGCTCCGGCGACAATTTCAGAGGCGCTGGCGCTTCCCCCGTTTATCAATACGACCATGGGGTACCCTAGCTCCTTCTCACCTTTGCGAGCGGTAAATCTCATCCGGGAATCCGGATCACGTCCCTCGGTGTAGACGATCAAGCCGTCGGCAATGAAGTGGTCGGCTACCTTTACCGCCTGTTCGAGGAGGCCGCCGGGGTCGTTTCGCATGTCAAGGATGAGACCTTTCAATGATCCGCCATTTTCCTTCTTAAGCGCTTTGAGGGCCTTGACAAGATCCTCATCCGTCTTCTCCTGGAATTGGGCAAGGCGGACATAGCCGTACCCGTAATCGAGAGACTTGTATTTTACGCTCTTTACCTGGATGATATCGCGGACAAGGGTGAAATCCTTCGGCCTCTCAAACCCGTCCCGCATGATGGTAATCGTAACCTTGCTCCCCTTTGGACCCCGCATACGCTTCACTGCGTCGATAATGCTCATGTCCTTCGTCAACTTGTCCTCGATCTTCAGAATCTGATCGCCGGATTTGATGCCGGCCCGGAAAGCAGGCGTGTCTTCTATGGGTGAAATAACCGTCAGGTATCCCTCCTTGATCGTTATCTCGATTCCCAGACCGCCGAATGAACCCTTCGTCTCGATCTTCATCTCTTTGTACATATCGGGGGGAAGGAAAGAGCTGTGAGGATCCAGTGAGGACAGCATTCCGTTGATCGCCCCGTAAATGAGCTTCTTGGTGTCCACCTCTTCCACATAGTTTTTCTGCACAATTTTCAATACATCGGTAAACATTTCAATCGATTCATAATCATTGCCGCCCTCGGCGGCGCAACGGTGCTGGACACCCGTTCCGACGACAACTATCAGGGCCGAAACGGCCGCAACCAGCACGGCAAACTTCCTTCCTCTGTTTTTCGTCACCATTTTTCCTCCCCACTGGTGGTAGTGCAGTTTTCTATCGTACCCAGGGGGCCGGGTCAACGGGCCTTCCCTGGTAACGGATTTCAAAATAAAGAATCGAACCCTTTGAAGAATCAACGTCTCCTACGCTTGCGAGAACCTCATTTTTTGACACGCTTGCCCCGGCTCGCTTGAACACCTTGGAGTTGTGGGCATAGAGGCTGAAAAAACCGCCTCCGTGATCAACAATTACCATATTTCCGTACCCCTTGAAATAGTCGGAAAAGACGACCCTTCCATCATACACGGATCGGACATCGGCGCCGCTCGGCGCCGAGATGGATATACCATTGCTTACCGTAAAGGAATTGAACTCAGGATGCTTGTGCCTGCCGAAGGACCCGATTATTCGCCCCTGTGTCGGCAACGCAAGACGCCCCTTCTGGGCGGCGAAGCCACCGGACGTCACGGGCGGCAGGGCCACGGGAGAGGGCCTGTCCTGGGGCCTGTTTTGGGCCTTTTTCTGCACTCTCGCTTGAACCCTGTCCTGGATACTGTTCTGGGCCTTGTTCTGCGACCTGGCAGCTGCCGCGGCCGCAGCGCGACGCCGTGCGGCCTCATTTCTCCGGCTCTCCGCTTCAAGCCGCGCAACGATTGACTGCAGACGCCGTGAATTGGCTTCAAGCTCCTTCAGGGAAGCCTGGTAGGCGGTTTTCTCCTCGCGAACATGGACGAGGAAAGAGGTCTTGGATGATTTTTCCTCCTCAATCTGACGCTTTGTCAGCTCAATAGAACCCCTCAAATTCTCCTTTCTGCGCGCATCGGACTCCATCTTCTTTTTGAGATGCCTGAGCTTCTCAATCCGCTCTTCATAGGCGGAAAGCAGTTTCCGATCGCTTTCAAGGAGCGCTTTCATGTACCGCTGATTTTCCAGCATCTGCGGAAAAGACTCGGAGGAGAACAGGAAGCGTAGTGTCCCGGCTTCACCACCCTTGTATACGGAAACCAGACGCTTTTGAATCAGCAGTTTCCTGGCTTCGGCCTCACGCTGCACAACGCCTATTTCGCCGCGGGTCTTCTCAAGCCCGCCTTCCACCAGCTTCAGGTCTTGTTTCAGTGCAACAAGACTGGCCTCCTTCTCCTTCAGTCTTTTATCAATCCTGGCCAGTTCACCGCTCACCCTGCTCTCTTCCTCAGCCGTCTTATTGATGAGCTGTTTCTTTTCCCGGATCTCTTTTTTAATGCCCTGAAGCTGTTTTTTTGCATCAGCGCACCAGGCCGGCGCAACCGAGAGCATGGCAAGGGAAAAAGCAAGGAATGTTGCAAGTTTCATCAACATGGCTACAGGCTTATGAATCTCTTCAGAGAAGCGAGGCTTCCCAGAAAACCGAGAGCGGCTCCTCCCGCCAGAAGTGCGGCAAGATACTCTATCGGAAGAAAAAGAAGGCCGGACAGCATGGGATTAAAACTGATGAGGATGTCGGCATTATGCAGGAAAGCCATATAAACACCGGATAGAACGAGAATAGACACGGCTACTCCGGTGACACCCTGCAGGATCCCTTCGATAAGAAACGGCGCCTTGATAAACCAGCGGGTTGCCCCGACCAGGCCCATCAACTCCAGTTCGTCTTTTCGCGAAAAGATCGTGAGCTTTATGGTGTTGGCTACAATGAAAACGACTGCGAGGACAAGAAAACCGCCAACCAGCGCTCCGATAAAACGGACCAGGTTCAGAAAATCGGTAAATCTTCGTACCCACTCTTCTCCGTACTGCACCTCGGTGATCTCGGGTATTTTCTTGAGACGGGATACATAGGTCGTAATCGAGTCGCTGTCACGGCTGTCCCGTTTCAGACGGATTTCCAGGGAAGAGGGAAGGATATCGGGGGTCACGCCGTTCAGCAGCGATTCTTGTCCCTTCAGCCGTCCGGAGAATCGTTTCAGAGCCTCCTGCCGCGAGATATAGGTCACGCCGGCAGTGCCCTCGATTGCCCGTATCTTACCGCTAAGCGAGGCAATTTCACCGGGGGAAAGCTCGCGATCAAAATAGGCGGCAACCTGCACCCGATCGCTCCAGTTTTCAGTAACCCGCTCCAGGTTAACATACAGGAGGAGGAACAGGGACAGTATCAGAAAAGCGAGTGATATCGTTCCGACGGTAATGAGGTTCACGAGAAGATTCTGCCTGATATTGAGCAGCGCCCTCTCCAGGAAGTAGCGAAAGCGCCCTCCCGCCCCTTCCCGCGCCAGTTTCGGCCGTTTCGCCACCTTATCCCGAGACATCCGCGTCCTCCACGATATGTCCTTTATCAAGAACAATGATTCGCTTGTGACAACTATCTATCAGCCGCCTGTCGTGTGTTGCCACCACAACCGTACTCCCTTTGATATTTGCTTCTTTCAGGATGGCAAGAACCTGATCCTTGGACGCCTCGTCCAGATTGCCGGTCGGCTCGTCTGCAAGGATAATCTTCGGTTCGTTCACCAGCGCGCGCGCCATGGCAACCCGTTGCTGCTCTCCTCCGGATAACCGAAGCGGAGTAGTGTTGATCTTATGCTCAAGGCCGACCTGCTTGAGGAGATGATAGACGCGCTTGTTGATATCCTTCTTGCTCCACCCCAGTACTTCGAGAGTAAGCGCCACGTTCTCAAGGACCGTCCTGTTGGGGAGAAGCTTGAAGTCCTGGAAAACCACTCCCACTTTCCTTCGCAGATAGGGAATTTGTGAGGGCGGAAGCTTTGTGACGTTAATTCCGTCTATCACGACCTGTCCGCGTGTCGGCTTGAGAGCCCCGTACAGAAGCTTCATCAGGGTCGATTTCCCCGCCCCGGACACGCCGGTTAGAAACACAAATTCGCCCTTGGATACCTTCATGGTAATACTGCTTAATGCCGCTGCGTCACGCTGATACGACATGTAGACGTTATGCAATTGGATCATGTGAATGTGCTCCGCCGGTTGCTTATTTCGCACGATGGCGCGGCAGGTATCCGCCCCGCGGAAATCTATCAGGCGCCGCCGCGGCACACTAGTCCGACTCACTCAAAACGGCGATCATGCCTGCATCATACCGGCAATCCAGATGAAATAGAAAACAAGAAAAGCAAGACCCCACGTCACGGCTGCCCGACCGTTCAGCGTATTTCGTGCCGGGAACGAGAAATAAAGGAAACCGCAGAACACGAGAACCCATCCCCAGAAGCCAACCTCACAGAAAAGCGCCCAGACTTCGTATGGCACGTCGTACTCCTCTTCCCGTTAACCGCCTCAGAAGGGACCCTGCTTTCAGTTTCCATACCATGATGACTGCCTCACGGACAATCTTTTTCGACATCTTGGAAGTTCCGGCGTGGCGGTCGATAAAGATGATGGGAACCTCTCCGATGCGGAATCCTTTCTCCATGCAGAGAAAATTCATCTCAATCTGGAAAGAGTAGCCGTCCGAACGCATCTTTTCCAAGTCTATCGACTCAAGGACCTCCCGACGAAAACACTTGAAACCGCTGGTGCAGTCAGAAACCCGCAAGCCGGTAATAACGCGCGTGTACACGGACGCGAAGTAGCTCAGGAGGAGTCTCCTGATTGGCCAATTGACAACGCTGACCCCGTTCATGTAGCGGGAACCGATAACAAGGTCGAATTCTTCGGCCTTCACAAGCAGGTCGGGAATGCATCTCGGATCGTGGGAAAAGTCGGCGTCCATCTCGACGACATATCTCGCACCCGCGGAAAGGGCTATCCTGAAGCCTTCACGGTACGCGGATCCCAGCCCCAGCTTGCCTTTGCGCCGATGTACAAGAATTCGAGTGTCCTTTTCGGCCATTGCTTGCACAACGTCTCCCGTTCCATCGGGAGAGTTGTCATCGACAACCAGAACACAAATCCTTTCATCCTGCGCCAGTATCTCCGGTATCAGCCTGGCAATATTCCCCCGCTCATTGTATGTCGGGATAACAACGGTAACATCCACTCGCGGCAACCTATTTGATAGAATTTCAGGTATCGAACGTCAAACAACCACAAGATAACGTGAACCCGCCCCTCGCGCTCCATCACCCCGGTGCAGTCTCCCCATGTGAAGGAAGGCACGCGGAGTGGGCGAGGACGCGGCGCATTACGGTCACGAAAACTCCCCTGCCGGCGCATGTGTCACCGCGGAGGGGAGTCGTTGAACATCACAAGAATCAGTACATCACACAACACTGATACGGAACGGGAAAGTGTGGCTGATTCCTCTAAAAACTGAATATATTACAATGGATGGAAGGCAGAATAAGATTTTTCCCCAACTAAGTCAAGGGAAAGGGACGCATACGTTGATAGCGGCACCCGCAAAATAAAAAAGGCCATGCGATGTGCATGACCTTCTCCGATTCTGGCGGGGTCGACGGGACTCGAACCCGCGGCCTCCGGCGTGACAGGCCGGCGTTATAACCGACTTAACTACGACCCCCGTTGAATCTTGACGTGCCGATACTTCTCAGAGTGAAAATGGTGGGCGAAACAGGGATCGAACCTGTGACATCCAGCTTGTAAGGCTGGCGCTCTCCCAGCTGAGCTATTCGCCCGAATAATGGCGGGGTCGACGGGACTCGAACCCGCGGCCTCCGGCGTGACAGGCCGGCGTTATAACCGACTTAACTACGACCCCGAAACTATTTTGAAAAACTCCCTCAATATGTGCCATGGATGCCCGGAAGCACCCGGTGAGGCTATTTTTTCTTGGTGTTGACCAGATCCTTCCCATCCAGTTCGGACTTCGTCACACCGTACCTCCCGGAACCTCATTGCTTCCTTCCCGGCAAAAGGAGGCATATATATAGCAAGGGGCATTTCGAGTGTCAAGCGATTTTTGGATACCGGATATCAGAAACAACCTTCTTTCAGTGCGCCGTCTCGGAAGTCTCGCAACCTGTGATCATCGTATCCTTTTGCCTGATGAGTTCCGAAGGCGCTCGCACGGTGTACAACGCCTTCTCCAGCACCTCATCCATGTGGCTCGCGCAAATGATTCTGACTCCCGTTAGTACATCCGGAGGGATTTCCTGAAGATCCTTCTCGTTGTCACGCGGGATGATTACGGTCTTGATTCCTCCCCGCCTGGCAGCCAGGATCTTTTCCTTCAGGCCTCCGATTGGGAGAATTCTGCCGCGCAGGGTTACCTCCCCCGTCATTGCGATCGACCGACGGACGGCCTTGCCGGTAAGGGCGGAAATCACCGCCGTTGCCATGGTAATGCCGGCTGAAGGACCATCCTTGGGGATCGCGCCCTCCGGAACGTGGATGTGTATCTCGACATTCTGAAAGAAATCACGCTCCAGTCCCAAAAGAGTAGAACGCGAACGCGCGTACGTCAACGCGGCATGCGCCGATTCCTGCATTACCTCACCGAGCTTGCCGGTGATGGTCAGCTTCCCCTTTCCCGGGAGCACGGCAGCCTCAACGGCGAGGAGTTCACCCCCTGTTTCCGTCCAGGCCAGGCCGTTTACAAGACCGACGGAATCCTGATCTTCAATGATTCCATGATTGAAACGGTGAGCGCCGAGCAGCTCGCGAACCAGCTGCGGACGCAGCGTAAAGCGTCGTGCCTTCCCCTTTATCGCGCGGAATGCAATTTTCCGGCACAGGTTCGCGATTTCTCGCTCCAGGTTCCGCACCCCTGCTTCACGCGTATAATACCTGATAATTTCCAGCAAAGCCTTTTCCGTAAAAGAGGCATTCCCTTCCGCGAGCCCGTGCGCGGCGGTCTGTTTCCCGACAAGGTAGCGTTGTGCAATGGCAAGCTTCTCCTGCTCCGTGTACCCTTCTATCCTGATGACTTCCAGTCTGTCGAGGAGTGGGCGTGGAATGGAATGGATCGAGTTTGCCGTTGTAATAAACATCACGCCGGAAAGATCGTAGTCAACATCTAGAAAGTGGTCGTTGAAGGCATGATTCTGCTCCGGGTCTAGAACTTCCAGAAGTGCGGAAGCCGGATCTCCGCGGAAGTCGGTGCTCATTTTATCTATTTCATCCAGAAGAAACACCGGGTTCGAGCTGCCTGCCTTCTTCATGTTCAACATGATCTTGCCGGGAAGGGCGCCGACATAGGTGCGGCGGTGTCCCCGGATCTCCGCCTCGTCCCGTACGCCGCCGAGAGACATCTTGACAAAGGTACGGCCGGTGGCCCGCGCAATGGAGCGAGCCAGGGAGGTTTTTCCGACGCCCGGAGGACCGACGAGGCACAGTATCGGCCCTTTCGCCTTTCCTACAAGGGACGTCACGGCCAGATACTCGAGTATCCGCATCTTGACTTTCTCAAGACCGAAGTGATCCGCCTCCAATACTTCCTCGGCGTTTGCGATATCGTTCTTCTCTTCGGTATGGATACCCCAAGGTAGCGAGACAAGCCAGTCCACATAATTTCTGGCAACAGCCGCCTCGGCCGACATGGGCGACATGAGCCTCAGCTTCTTGATCTCCCCGAGCGCTTTCTGTTCGGCCTCTTTGGACAACTTTCCCGCGGCGACTTTTCCCTCAAGCTCCAGAAGGTCCTGCCGGAAATCGTCTTTCGAGCCAAGTTCTTTCTGGATAGCCCGTATCTGCTCGTTGAGATAATATTCCTTCTGCGATTTCTCCATCTGCTTCTTCACGCGCGAATGGATACGTTTCTCTATCTGGAGGATCTCGATCTCGGATTCCATCATCTCCAGCAGGCGCTCCAACCGTAGTACCGGGTCTGCCTTTGACAGAATCTCCTGCTTGTCTTCGATTTTCAGCGTGAGATTCGCGGCAATGGTATCGGCAAGCCGAGAAGGTTCCCTCATTTCGGAAATCGAAGTGACGGTCTCCTGCGGCACTTTTTTCGTGAGGGCCGCAAAGGTCTCAAAAGCCGCCTTGATGCTGCGCATGACGGCTTTCAGCTCGGCATTCAGCATGAAATCCTCACTTATTTCATCGATTTCCACGTGGAAAAAGGGAGCGTTCGGCGTGAAACGCCGTATGATGCCGCGTCGTTTCCCTTCCACGAGTACCTTGACGGTACGATCGGGAAGATTCAGGAGTTGAACAATTCGGCAGAGAGTCCCGTGAACATGGATCTCTTCTTCATTCGGGTCATCCGTTTTCGCGTTCTTCTGGGCGGCTAGAAAAACAAGCCGGTTGCGGCGCATTGCTTCCTGCAGGGCAAGAATAGACTTCTCCCTCCCAACGAAAAGAGGCGCCACCATATGGGGAAAGACCACGATATCCCGTAAAGGCAAAAGAGGGAATCCAGTGGGATTCCCTCTCCTTGTTCCATCTTCCACACTACTATTTACCATGAAATCTATCCGGTAATCCTGTCCTGTAGTCAGGCGGATTCCGCCACTCCTTCGTAGACTATTATCGGTTTTTCCTTGTTATAGATGACATCCTCATGGATGACAACTTCCTTCACGAGCGATTGGGAAGGAATGTCGTACATCACGTCGAGCATGGCGTTTTCGAGGATGGAACGGAGTCCGCGTGCGCCGGTTTTCCGCTTCAGAGCCTCTCGGGCTATCGCCACGAGGGAGCCGTCGGTAAACTTGAGCTTCACATGCTCCAGCTCAAAGAGCTTCTGATACTGTTTCACCAGCGCATTCTTCGGCTCTTTCAGTATCTGCACCATGGCTTCTTCATCCAACTCACTGAGAGTGGCCAGCACGGGAAGGCGTCCGATAAATTCCGGGATAAAGCCGAACCTGAGGAGATCTTCCGGTGTCGCCTCGGAAAGAAGCTCTCCGGCCTTCTTCTCGATCTTTTTCTTCACATCCGCCCCGAAGCCGAGCGTCTTTACGCCGATCCGTTGCTGAATGATATTATCCAGTCCGGAGAACGCCCCCCCGCAGATAAAAAGGATGTCCGTGGTATCCACTTTCAGGAATTCCTGCTGCGGATGCTTGCGTCCGCCCTTGGGCGGGACACTTGCAATCGTTCCCTCGATTATCTTCAGGAGCGCCTGCTGCACTCCCTCCCCGGAAACATCACGGGTGATGGAGGGTGAATCGGACTTCCGGGCGATTTTGTCGATCTCATCAATATAGATAATCCCTTTTTGCGCCCTTTCCACGTCGTAATCGGCGGCTTGGAGCAGATTCAGGATGATATTCTCCACGTCTTCCCCGACATAGCCGGCTTCCGTGAGGTTCGTGGCGTCGGCCATGGCGAACGGCACCTTGAGGATGCGGGCAAGTGTCTGGGCAAGCAGGGTCTTTCCGGAGCCTGTCGGGCCGAGCAGGAGAATATTGCTCTTCTGCATCTCCACATCGCCCGGCTTCTTTTCCATCTCGATCCGCTTGTAGTGGTTGTAGACCGCTACAGCCAGAATCTTCTTGGCGCGCTCCTGGCCGATGACGTACTCGTCCAGCACCTCCTTGATGGACTGGGGCTTGGGAAGGTTTTTGACATCCGGCCCCATGGCTTCTTCAAGTTTCGTCTCTTCCGCTATGATGTCATTGCAGAGCTCGATACACTCGTCGCAGATATACACCGTTGGTCCGGCGATCAGCTTCTTCACCTCATCCTGGCTCTTGCCGCAGAATGAGCACGTAAGATTGTTCGACCTGTCATCCCGTCTGTTCATCAAGGACCTCCCGCTATGACATTCCTTGAGATTATATCATCAATGATACCATAGCTTTTTGCTTCTTCACCAGACATAAAGTAGTCACGCTCGGTATCACTGGAAACCTTTTCAAAAGGCTGTCCGGAGTGATCGGCGAGTATTTGATTGAGGGTCTGCTTCATCCTCAATATTTCCTGGGCATGAATGTGGATATCGGTTGCCTGCCCCTGGTATCCGCCCATGGGCTGATGAATCATAATCCTTGAGTTTGTCAGGCTGAACCTTTTTCCCTTTTCGCCCGACGCCAGGAGCAACGCAGCCATGGACGCGGCCTGACCGACACAGATGGTCGAAACGGGGGCCTTGATGTACCTCATGGTATCGTAGATGGCCATACCCGACGTCACCACTCCTCCCGGTGAGTTGATATACAGATGGATATCTTTGTCCGGGTCTTCCGCCTCGAGGAAGAGGAGTTGCGCAATCACCAGGTTCGCCATGTGATCATCGATTGAGCCGCCGAGAAATACTATCCGGTCCTTCAGAAGCCTCGAATAGATATCGTATGACCGCTCACCCCTTCCACTCTGCTCGACAACAATGGGTACCAGCATACCGCCTCCAAATACTGTTAGGGTTTCTCCGGAAGAGCTGCTACTTCGGCCACCTGTGCATTCTCCAGGAGAAAATCAACCGTCCTATCCTCCCTGAGCTGCATGACAAGGGTATCTTTGGCGTAGGGGTTTCTCTCGTACAGAGCCTGTATCGCCTCAAAATCCTTGTTGGCCTGCGCCGCCATGTCACGCATCTTCTCTTCAAGAAAGGCATCGTCAATATGTATGCCTTCCTTATCGGCTACCGCGGCAAGAAGTAAAGAACCTTTTACCTGACTAACCGCCACGCTGCGGGCCTGTGCCCTGATCTGCTCTTCACTGGAGCCGATTTTTTCCAGGGTGAGATTCTTTGATGCCAGATTGTTCTTCATGTTTTCCACGAGGACCGAAAGCTGCTTCTCAACCAGGGCTTCGGGCACCTCGAACTCATGTTTCTCAATGAGAGCCTTGACAACCCTGTCCCGGACTTCATTGGTAATCTTCTGTTTTTCTTCAGCCTCGAAAACTTCCGTTATCTTGGCCTTCAACTGCTCCATGGTGTCGTAGGGGCCGAACATCCGGGCAAAATCATCGTCAAGGTTGGGAAGTTCCTTTTCCTTGATCTCCTTGAGGGAAACCTCGAAGGTAACCGGTTTACCGGCCAATTCCTCCGACCCGTAGTCGGCGGGGAAGGTGACCGCGATTTCACGCGTCTCGCCCACGGACATCCCGATTACCTGATCTTCAAATCCGGGTATGAATTGTTTGGAACCCAGTTGCAGAACATAGTCAACCGCGGCGCCGCGTTCAAAGGGCACACCATCCAGGAACCCCTTGAAATCGATAACGACAAAATCACCATCAGCCGCGGGTCTGCTCTCTTCGACAACCTTCAACTGCGCCATTCCGCTCTGAAGTTCCCTGATCCTTCCCTCAACGACCGCTTCATCAGGCACAAATGCTTGTTTTTCAACCTGGAGCCCCCGGTACTCCTTGAGCTCTATCTCCGGGACAATCTCAACGGTAACCGTGTATTTGAACGGCTCTCCCGATTTCAGGGCATCGCTTTCGAACTGGGGTTGAGACACCGGCACGATTCCATTTTCGGCAAGAGCCTTGGGATAGGAATCGTTCACCAGGTTCTTCATGACATCGAGTTCCATTCTTTCGCTGTAATACTTTTCGATAACGGGCTGGGGGACCTTTCCCTTTCTGAAACCCTTTATGGAGACACTTTTACGGATCTCGCCATAGACCTTCTCAATCTCCCGAGAAACGCGTTCGGACGGAATCTCAAGCGAAATCTTCTTTTTTACGGGACTGACATTCTCAACGGTTACAAGCATGGCATGACCTCACTCAGTATTCATGTATATGGAATTGTGGAGAAAATTGAAGAAACGACAACGGCTTTCCGGTGGGTTTGTCCGAGAAAGGACGGGTGGTTGGTGCGAGAGGGGGGAGTTGAACCCCCACGGTTGCCCGCTGGATCCTAAGTCCAGTGCGTCTGCCAGTTCCGCCACTCTCGCAGCTCATTGCCTTTTTCTATATGAAGAAGCCCCGCAGATACGGGGCTTCTTCTTGAATGGGGTGGCTGATGGGATTCGAACCCACGGATGAACGAGTCACAGTCGTTAGTGTTAACCGCTTCACCACAGCCACCATGGAACACATAAGTTGGCACGCCTGAGAGGATTCGAACCTCTGACCTACGGATTAGAAGTCCGTTGCTCTATCCAACTGAGCTACAGGCGCATCTTGGTCGGGGTGAGAGGATTCGAACCTCCGACCCCCTGCTCCCAAGGCAGGTGC
>CALABV010000195.1 GCA_937886325.1 uncultured Geobacter sp. | reverse complement strand
CGGACAGGAGTAACCGCACCCATGAATGACAGATTTCTCGCCCGCGCGAAGAAGAACGACCGGCTCGCCGCGTGGCTGATAAACATCGGCGGTTTCTTCGTCATCTTATCGGTAATCGGCATCCTGGTCCTGATCCTGAAGGTCGCCATTCCGCTGTTTCTCCCGTCCGGCGCAACCGTTGTCTCGACGGTCTCCCTTTCCGGCGGGATCCCGTCGAGCCGGGTGCTGGCCGTCGGCGCCGACGACGATCTCACCACCGGCTACCTTCTGGATGAATCGGGAATCATCTCCTTTTTCGACACACAGAGCGGAAGGATTACCGAAACGGCCGCCGTTACGCCTCCGGGAGGCGCCAAAACCGCAATCTCTTCCCTTTCGGAGGCGCCGGGGCGGCACTATGACATCCTGTGGAAGGACGGTTCCTTCACCGCGTTGAAGGTGGCCTACTCCCTTAAGGACGACGGGGCTGGTTCCAAGAAGGAAACTCACGAGATCGTCACCCTCGTGCAGGAAAAGGCGCGGAAAGAAGCCCCTCTCCTCTCCCTGGCCAGGACACCCGACGGCAAAGACCCGCTGCGGGTGGATCTCCTTCCGGGCAACAGGTTTTCCCTTACCGCAACGACCCGAACCGAGTCCCTGGACGGGACCGAGTCGGTGAAAACGGTGAACTCGGCCTTTGGCGGCGACATCCCCGGAACCGTGACCGCGGTGGCCCTGGACGGCAAGGCCGAGTTTCTCTACGCGGGAACCGACCGCGGGCGCCTGCTGCGCTGGGACCTCACTGATCGGGAGTCACCGAAACTGGTGGATACGGTTGCGGCGAACAGCGGCGGCCGACCCGTGACCGCCCTCTCCCTGGTGTTCGGCGACGTTTCCCTCGCGGTCGGGGATACGGACGGAACCTATTCCACCTGGTTTCCCGCATCCGAGAGCGGTCTCTCCGGCGGGAAGACGCTCACGCGGATCCACTCTCTCGACCCGCGCCACGGCGCCGTTCGGACCATCCTTCCGTCGCCGCGCGGCAAGACCCTCTATTCCCTGGACGAAAAGGGAACGGTCTCAATCGACCACATGACCTCGGAGCGGCATCTCCTCTCCCTGAACGGCTTGAGTCCCATTGCGCGGTTCGCCGTTTCCGGCAAGGAAAAAGGGGTAATCGCCCTGGACCGGGACAACCGCGTCACGGTGTGGCGGGTCTCCATCCCCCATCCCGAGGTGAGCCTCACGACCCTGTTCGGCAAAGTCTGGTACGAGGGGTACGACAGGCCTGCCCACGTGTGGCAGTCATCCTCGGCCAATGACGATTTCGAACCGAAGCTGAGCCTGACCCCGTTGATCTTCGGCACCCTCAAGGGAACGCTGTACGCCATGATCTTCGCCATACCTCTCGCGCTGCTGGCCGCCCTCTATACGAGCCAGTTCATGGGCGCCAGGCTGAAGAAGTTCGTGAAGCCGGCCATCGAGATCATGGCGGCCATCCCGTCGGTGGTGATAGGCTTTCTGGCCGGACTGTGGCTGGCGCCGCTCCTGGATCGGGCGATTGTCCCGCTCCTGGTCTCCCTGGCCGTGGTGCCGGCCGCCGTCCTGCTCTCCATCCTGCTGTGGAAGAGAATCGGGACCGCGCCCTCCCTGAAACGCATATCCCTGGGGTACGAGTTCCTGTTCCTGATCCCGGCCCTTGTGCTCGGGGTCTATGTTTCATCCCTGGTCGGCGGCATGCTGGAGGCGTCCCTGTTCGGCGGAGACTTCAAGCTGTGGCTGTTCGACAGCCTGGGCGTCCGCTTCGACCAGCGCAACTCCATCATCATCGCCTTTGCGCTCGGTCTGGCAGTGGTTCCCATCATCTTCACCATTGCCGAAGATGCCCTGTCCAATGTACCGAAAAACCTGGCAGCCGCATCCCTGGCCATCGGCGCCAGTCGCTGGCAGACCGCGTGGCGGGTGGTGCTGCCGTCGGCCCTGCCCGGAATCTTCTCCGCGGTGATGATCGGCTTCGGCCGCGCCGTGGGCGAAACGATGATTATCCTCATGGCAACCGGCAACACGCCGATTATGGACTGGAGCATCTTCAACGGCTTCCGCTCCCTGTCGGCCAATATCGCCGTGGAGATTCCCGAGGCGCCCGTGTTCGGCACCCTCTACCGCGTGCTGTTCTTCTCCGCGGTGCTCCTGTTTCTCTTTACCTTTTTCATCAACACCGCGGCCGAGGTCTTGCGGCAGAAGTTCCGCAAGAAGTACGGCCGGTTCTGACAAGGACGGACACACGCATGGGCACATTCCGGAAACAGGGGGAACCAAAGGTCTGGGCAACGGCCGCGGCCCTTTCCGCCACCCTTCTCATGATAGCCACGCTTTTGGTGGTGGTTCTGGTCAACGGCCTGGGCTATTTCTGGCCGTCGGACCTGACGCTGGCAATTATGAAAGACGGCTCCAAGCTGCTGGGGGAAATCACGGCCAGAGAGAAGGCAACCGCCTCCCACGGCGAACGACTCCAGTTCAAGGTGGGCAACCGGGACCTCTACGGCCAGGACTACCGCTGGGTGGACCGGAAGGATATCGCCACCCTTTCCGGCCCCGATGACTCGGTCGCCCTGGAAAGAAGAGAGCACGGCAACTTTTACGGTTTCCTCAAATCACTTTCACTTGAAGGAATAAAGGTCGCGGCCTCGCCCTCACCGTGGTACGACATGGAGAAGGCCGTTTCCCTGGTGGCCGACTCCCGCGACAAGCTTTCAGGCACGGAAAAGGAAATGTCGAAGCTCAACGGCGAGGCCGAAGCGCTGCGGCTGAAGATCCAGAAGCTGATATACGTCAAGGGCGACCGTACGCGCATCGACGCCCTCACACGGCAGCGGGAACAGCTCCTTTCACGGTTCAACACCCTTCTGGACCGTTTCAACAGTGAAACGGAAGAACTCCACCGGCCAAAGGCGGTGTTCACGGACGCGTCCGGCGAGGAGAAGGAGATAGCTCTCATCGACATCGTACGCGCCTGGCGGCCCAATTCCATGGGCGTGTTCGCCAAGGCCGCGTTCTACGCGGGAAAGATAGGCGAGATGCTCCTGGACGAACCACGGGAGTCCAATACCGAGGGGGGGCTGTTCCCGGCCATCTTCGGCACGGTGATGATGGTCATCCTGATGAGTATCTTCTCCCTGCCGTTCGGGGTCATTGCTGCGGTCTACCTGCGCGAGTACGCCCGGGAGGGGGTGATCGTCCGCCTGGTGCGGATTGCGGTCAACAACCTGGCCGGGGTGCCGTCCATCGTCTACGGCGTGTTCGGCCTCGGCTTCTTCGTCTACGGCATCGGCAGCGGCATCGACGCCTTTTTCTTTCCCGAGCGCCTGCCGACGCCGACCTTCGGCACCGGCGGCATCCTCTGGGCGAGCCTGACGCTGGCGCTGCTTACGGTTCCGGTGGTCATCGTGTCCACGGAGGAGGGTCTGGCAGCCGTGCCCAAGGGGCTTCGGGAAGGATCCCTGTCCCTGGGCGCCACCAAGTTCCAGACCCTGCTGAAGGTGGTGCTCCCCATGGCGACGCCCGGCATCATGACCGGCATGATCCTGGCCATGGCCAGGGCAGCGGGAGAGGTGGCGCCCCTGATGCTGGTGGGTGTCGTGAAACTGGCGCCGAGCCTCCCCATCGACGGAACGTTCCCCTTCTTCCACATGGACCGGAAGTTCATGCACCTGGGCTTTCACATCTACGATGTGGGATTCCAGTCGCCCAACGTGGAAGCGGCCAAACCGATGGTGTTCGTCACCACCCTGCTGCTCCTGGCCATCGTCATCACAGCATCCAGCACGGCGATAGTCATCAGGAACAGGATGAAGAAGAAATACGCCACCAAGGCATTTTGAGAATACGGAAAGCATCGACCACGGAGACACCCAAACCATGGAGTTACGTACGATACGAGCCATACCGGACCCCGTCCTGGAGATTACCAACCTGAATCTTTACTACGGGACCTCCCGCGCCCTCAAGGACATCACTCTTTCCATCCCCCGCAAACAGGTTACCGCCTTCATCGGCCCGTCCGGATGCGGCAAGTCCACCCTGCTGCGCTGCTTCAACCGCATGAACGACCTGCTGGACAATGTGCGCATCGAGGGGAGCATCACCCTGGACGGCGAGGAGATTACAATACCGGCCCTTGACGTGATCAGCCTGCGGCGCCGGGTGGGGATGGTGTTCCAGCAGTCGAACCCCTTTCCCAAGTCCATCTACGAGAACATCGTGTACGGCCTGCGCATCGCCGGGGTCAAGGACAAGGCGACCCTGGACGAGACCGTGGAGAAGAGCCTGCGCGGCGCCGCCATCTGGGACGAGGTCAAGGACCGGCTCCACGAGTCGGCCCTGGGCCTGTCGGGCGGACAGGCGCAACGCATCTGCATCGCCCGCGCCATTGCCGTGAATCCCGAGATCATCCTCATGGATGAGCCCTGCTCGGCCCTGGACCCCATCGCCACTGCCAAGATCGAGGAACTGATCAACGAATTGAAGGAACAGTACACGGTGGTCATCGTCACCCACAACATGCAGCAGGCGGCGCGCGTTTCCGATTTCACCGCTTTCCTCTACCTGGGCGAGCTGATAGAATTCGACGATACGAAGAAAATATTCACCAACCCGGACAATCGCCATACGGAAGACTACATCACCGGACGGTTCGGGTAAAAACAGTGAAAAGTGAAATGTGATAAGTGAAAAGACTTTGTTTATACGAGGATATTTAATGGAAAGAGAACATATTATCAAGCAGTATGACGCCGAACTGAACGAGATCCGCACCCTTCTCCTGCAAATGGGGGGAAAGGTGGAGGTGATGATTTCCAACTCCATCAAGGCACTGGTGGATAGGGATTCCGACCTGGCGGACCGGACCATTGCATCCGACCATGAGGTGAATCACCTGGAGGTCCTGACGGACGAAAAATGCCTGGAGGTGCTGGCGCGCCGTCAGCCGGCCGGCCGCGACCTCCGCTTCCTCACCCTGGCGCTGAAGATCGTCACCGATCTGGAACGCATCGGCGACCAGTGCGTGAGCATCTCGAACCGTGTCAAGGAGCTCAACGAGGAACCCGCCCTGAAGCCCTACATCGACCTGCCGAGGCTGGCCGAAGCGGCGCGCGCCATGGTGCGGGAATCCTTGGACGCATTCGTGCGCGGCGATGAACATCTCGCCGCGGCGGTATGCGAGAACGACCAGTTCGTGGACGACCTCAACATGCAGATCCAGCGCGAACTGCTCACCTTCATGATGGAAGACCCTTCCACCATCAGCCGCGCGCTGAAACTCAACTACATCTCCAAGTACCTTGAGAGGATAGCGGACCACTCCACCAACGTCGCGGAGATGGTGATCTTCATGGTCAAGGGCAAGGATATCCGCCACACATCAATGTCATAGAAACCTTCCTCTTCTCTTTCCTGGAATGCGCGCGTTGCAACCGACTCTTATCCCCTCCGCAACGCAGGTGTAACGCGCTTATGGAAAAATGGCAACCATCCCGGAGAAGAGAGGAGGAAGCGCATGCCCCCTGCCGTAATCCCGTCGTTTGTCGAAAACGTCATTCGCCGCTACCCCGCCGTTGTCTCCGCCGCATCCGCGGCCACCGGCCTGCTCAGAAAAATGTCCATCAAGCCGTATCAACCTTCCGTGCGGCGTCGGGAAGCGGCCGCCCGGGAGCGGGTATCCAGCCCGCACGCCGTCCGCTGCCATCTGTTCCGTGAAAAGGGCGCCGGCGCCATGCCCACCATCGTCATTGCCGGCTTCGTTCCCGACGCCACCGAGGTGGTCGAATTCCAGCGCGGCCTGCTGCGGAACTACGGCAGCATCTACTACCTCAATTATCCCCGCAACGGCTTCTCCCCGGAGATGTTCTCCGCGCAACTGGGCGACCTCGTCGAATCCCTCAACCGCCGGGGCGAGAGCCCGGTCCTGTTCGGCATCAGTTTCGGGGCCGGCCTGCTCGCCGGCTTTCACCGGGAGCGGGAAACCGTGGAGGGATTGCGGATACGGGGGATGGTGATGGTCAGCCCGGTGCTGTGCACCGGGGACCTGGTGCGACCGGACGGGGAGCGCACCGGAGGCGTGCGCATCCTGGAGAGCAATCTGCGGCGCATCCTGAAGGCGGACCCCGCGGGCGGCGACGATGTGACCCGCCAGATGGAGCGGGCGCGGCGATGCTTCCAGAGCCTGTTCGAGGCGGGAGCGGAGAACCGCGCCCTGTCCCGGCGGCACCTGGCCATCCGCGGCAAGATCATGGAGGTCATCGGCACTACCTCCTGCCGGGGCGGGTACGAGCGGGTGCTGGCCCTGAAGGACTTTGTCATGCCCGACGGGTCCCGGCCCCTGTTCGAAGGGCCGCACCTGACCCTGCTCGCGGAAGCGGAGGACGTCATGCTCGTTCCCGGTTCGCCCGTCCTGGCCGCGCTCAGGAACCCTCAAACCCTGCGCCGCGTCTTCCCCGGCGGAACGGTGCGTACGGTGACCTCCCCCGACCCCGGCGACGCCGTGGCCCATGCCTCCCTCATCTTCCACCACCACTGCTACAACCCGCTGCTGAAAAACTGGTATGACGACATCGCGGGAATGAGAATGGTGCGGGCGGTGTGAAGAGGGGTAAGGGGTGATGGGTGATGGGTGATAGGTGATGGGTGAAGAAATTTCCGATGAAAGAGAGTATTCCATGAACTTTGTTGTTGCCGCCGCGGCTCGTGCTCGGGCGGCGCGATTCAAGGCCCGCGACCCGCTCCGGAGCCAGCGGGAAATCTTTCACCGGCTCATTGCCCGCGCACGGCATACCCGCTTCGGCATGGACCACGGCTTCGCCGACCTGGCAGGGCTTACCTTCGACAAGGCATGCCTTCACTTCCGGCGGAATGTGCCCATCCGCACCTACGCCGACTTCTGGAAAGACTACTTCTCCGTCTGTTTCCGAAACGACGGAGATCAGGTGAGCCTCAGACTGGACAACGTCACCTGGCCCGGACGGATTCCCTGGTACTGCGAGACATCGGGAACCACCGCCCCAACCAAGTTTATCCCCTTCAGCAGCGAGATGTTCGCCGAGAATCGGCGCGCCGCGCTGGACCTGACGGCGTGCTATCTGGCGGCAACCCCCTCCAGCAGGCTCATGGGGGGGAAGCTGCTCTACATGGCGGGCAGCACCGAGCTTAAAGACGTGGGAAACGGGGCATGGAGCGGCGACATGAGCGCCATCACCCTGCGCAACCGCCCCTTCTACCTGCGGCCGTTCGTTGCGCCTGATATGGCAACGTCGGCGCTTCCCTGGGAGGAAAAGGTCGAAAGGATGGCCCGGCTCCTCCTGGAAAGCGACACCATCCGCGGCATATCCGGGGTCCCGCCATGGATACTCCTCCTCCTGAAGAGGTGCTCCGAGATGGTGGGGAAGGAGGTAGCCGACCTCCTCCCCCACCTGGAACTGATCATCCATGGCGGTACCGGCATGAAACCCTACCGGGGAGAATTCGACCGCCTGTTCGGAAAACGACAGCCTTCTTTCCTTGAGCTCCTCCCCTCTTCCGAGGCGTTCATGGCCTTGCAGGTACCCGGAGAAGAACTGATGCGCTTTGCTCCCTACTACGGTGTATTCTTCGAGTTCGTTCCCTTCGAATCCCTGGACGACCGGGGAACACCCCCGCCCGATGCAGAAACGGTCACCCTGGCGGAGGTGGAACTCGGCCGCCGCTACGCCGTGATCCTTTCCACCTGCGCCGGCCTGTGGCGCTACCACATCGGAGATACCCTGCGCTTCGTCTCCCGCGACCCGCTGTTCATGGAATTCACCGGCAGGGACCGTTTCCTGGACCGCTTCGAGGAAAAGGTCACCCAGGGCGAGGTGGAAGAAGCAGTGGCGGAACTGAACAGGCAACCGGGAGTTGCGGTCCGCGAATTCATGGCGGGCGCCGACATCCCCGGACTTCGCCACCTGTGGGTCCTGGCGGTGCGGCCCGGGAGCGTTCGCGACGGCAGGCGGTTCGCCGATATCCTGGACAGAAGCCTGACTGCCCGCAACGCAGATTACGCCGCATTCCGGGAACAGGGAAGGATCAATCCCCCCATGGTTGTCATCATTGATGAAGGGCTGATCTACGCCTGGTCAAAGGAATGTCGAGGCAAACTGGGGGGCCAGAGCAAGATACCCCATATCGACCCCGCGCCGGACGGAGATATGGTCAGGGACCTGGCTCGGTATTCCGACCGGAAAATATTCCACGTCGCATGAAATGAATGAAACGTATGCACCCATCTTTGATACTGCCATATGCGCGACCTCGTCTCGCCGAGATGAAAAGTAACGAATCTTTCCATCACCTGTAACCCGGCCGAAACATCTTAAGGATACCCTCACGAAACAACACCCCCAAAGAGAGGGCAGAGTGCGGTCCGTAAATCGGCTCGTTCGGGTTACGTGCCCGGCATGGTATTTCAACGTGAAAAAGGAGGAAAGAGTGAAAAAGAAGATGGTTGCGGCAGGACTTCTGGCGACGCTGGCCGTCGTCCAGAACGCGGATGCGAAGAATCTCGAAGAGGTTCTCAAGGAAAAGG
Source organism: uncultured Geobacter sp. (assembly GCA_937886325.1). Lineage (GTDB taxonomy): Bacteria > Desulfobacterota > Desulfuromonadia > Geobacterales > Geobacteraceae > RPRC01. Next base: position 114 of record CALABV010000195.1, on the reverse strand, counting down.
GCGTCATCACCGAGGCGGACTACAAGGAAGTGACGAAGAGCAAGCCGATTGACTACAAGCTGGGCAAGGGTTTCACCTTTACCTCTGCCGACGAGAAGTTCCAGCTCAGCCTGG
>CALABV010000194.1 GCA_937886325.1 uncultured Geobacter sp. | reverse complement strand
CACCGAGATGGTTTCCTGCACAACCGCGGACCCGGTCATGGCCGAACCGTTGGCCCGCTGGGAAGCATCCGCCGCGAGCGAGCAGTTCTGCGCGACATCGTTGGAAGTGGATGCCATCTCCTCGCTGGCAACAGCAACCGTAGCGGTCTGGGAAGCAATGGCATCCGAGTTGGACGCCATCATCTCCGAGGTGGAAGAAAGGACCCCGCCCGACGCGTTCAACCGTTCCGCCGACTGGGAAATGGTGTTCAGAATATCGGTCAGGCTGTCCATGAAGCCGTTGAAGGAATCACACATCTCACCCACTTCGTCCTTTTTCAGATAGTCGAGCCGATGGGTAAGGTCCCCTTCTGTCCGGGCTATATTCAATACGTCATGAATGCGGTTGATGGGCATGAAAAGCCGGTGAATAAAAAGGCGATTCACGAATATCGCGACGACGAGAAGGGCAAGCGCCAACCCGATAACGATCAACTTCAGCCTGTCATATTCGGCAAAGAACTCCTTCTGCTGAACCCCCACATACAATGCGCCGATAACCTCGCCACGGGAATCCTTAATGGGATCATAGGAAGTAAAATAGGGAGTGCCGAGGATCTTGGCGGTTCCCCGGTATGGAAGCCCTTTCTTGAAGACCGCATCGTAGGCCGGGCCCTCGAGCCGGGTGCCGACGGCTCGGGAGCCGTCATCCTTCAGCACGTTGGTCGATACGCGCATATCTCCCATGAAAATGGTGGCGGTACCCCCGCACAACTCCTTGAGGCGATCCGGCAGCTCATAGTTGCCGTTCAGCGCGTAATTGCCTGCCATGAGCGTGCCGTTGACAATCCGGAACTCACTCCCCTTCTGGCGCAGAAGCTCCCGAAACGTCTCGAGTCGGCTCTCCTGGGAAATCTCCGACCGATGCCGCAGGGTCTTGTTGAACTGCCACAGACAGACACCGGTAATCACGGCGATTGTCGCGACCAAAATGACAACGTTCACTGAAACCAATTTCGTCCGGATCTTCATTCGTACGTCTCCTTCGTATGTGTTGGATGGGGAGCATTCACAGATTTTTCAATCTCCAATCTCTTCGGTGAATTTCTACCTAACTTGAGGGGAATTTTTTCACTGAAAAAGAGAGAAGGGAAACCTTTGCACTAACACTCGTGCACGAGTTTTTTGGATTTTAAAAGAATGAAACTTTATGTTATTTTCTTCAGACTTCCCGGCTGGGGGAATAAACAATCCACGGAAGATGGTACGGAGGGTTTCAATGAAACGACTGTTGCTGGCGGGCCTGCTGCTTTCATCTCTTTCGGTCCCGGTCTCCGCTGCTGAAAGCGGCGGCGATATTTTCAACCGGATGGATATCGAAAAGGATCAACAGCTTACTCTCGATGAGTTTTTCAAGGGAGATGTATCAGTGAGCAAAGGGGAAAAGGGCGACTTTCTGCTCGGTCCCGCGGATCAGGGAGCGACGTCCGTCGATGCGGCGACAACGGAGAAGCATAAAAGGGCGCTTTTCGAGAGGCTCGACGTGGACAACAACGGCGCAGTCAACCGGAAAGAATGGATGGACTCCGTTTCAACCGGGTTGGTCATCTTCCGCTATTAACAGCCTTTGATTCCAGGCGGGGTCACATCCGGCGTCAGAACATGAAGCGGCGCATCCGGACATTCAGCAGGATACCGAGGCCGATCATGGTAGTGATCATGGATGTGCCTCCGTAGGAAAAGAGCGGAAGCGGAACGCCGACGACAGGAAAGAGTCCTATCACCATTCCCATGTTGATAATGATGTGCCATGCCAGCATGGCCGTTACTCCGACGACCATCAAGGCCCCGAAATGGTCGTTGCACCGGCGGGCAATGTTGAGCCCCCACAGGATGAGAGAAAGGTAGAGAACCGTCACGCAGAGGCAGCCAAGGAAACCCCACTCCTCGGAAAAGACGGAGAAGGCGAAGTCGGTATGCTGCTCGGGGAGGAAGCGAAGCTGTGTCTGGGTGCCCTGCAGATATCCCTTGCCCAGGAGGCCTCCGGAACCGACGGCTATCTTGCTCTGGATAATATGATACCCGCTTCCGAGCGGATCGCGCTCCGGCGAAAGAAAGTTCAGGATCCTCGCCTTCTGATAGTCGCGCAGATAGAAATGCCATCCGAGAAATACGGCGGGAACCGCGGCCAGGAGAAGGGAGAGAACGGTCCTGATGCGAACCCCCACATAGAGAACCATGGATACGGCAATGAGCGCCACCAGGATTGCCGTGCCCAAATCCGGCTGCTTCATGATCAGCACAACAGGGACCCCGAGGAGAAGAAAGGGATAGAGAAGCTCCCTCACCGTGAGTCCTCCAGCGGATATACCAGCGGAGGTAAAGTACCGCGCAAAGACCATGATGATAACTATTTTCATCAATTCGGACGGCTGGAAGCTGAAAAAGCCCAGGTTCAGCCAGCGGGTAGCCCCCATGGTGCTCTTGCCGATAAGCAGGACAATAACGAGAAGAGCAACGGCCACCCCGTAAAACCAGTAGCCGAGATCCCCGAACAGGTGGTAGTCGATACTGCACACCATCACAACGAGCATCAGTCCGATACAAATCCAGTAGATCTGGCGAATCTGGTACGGAGTATCAACCATCGCATAGGATGCGGTGGCGCTTGCGATGTTCACCACTCCGATTCCCGCGATAAGGAGAACGAGGAGGAGGAGTCCCCAGTCAAAGTTTGTAAAGAGCCTTCTGTCAATCATTCCCATCTTGGACCTCGTCTGTCGGTTCCACCGTCTCAACGGAATCGGTAGTACCACCCGAGTCGTCCGGTGTTCCCTTTATTCGCGGGACCGGCTTTTTTATCACTCCCTTGCCCTGGAAATAGGTTCGGAGAATCTTTCCCGCAATGGGCGCCGCGGCGGAACCGCCGTGCTCCCCATGTTCGACAACGACGGCTACGGCAATCTCCGGCTTCTCCACGGGAGCAAAAGCGACAAACAGGGCGTGGTCCCGATACTGGTACTGGCTGCCCCCCTTCCGCAGCTTGACAACCTGGGATGTACCGGTCTTGCCGGCCACTCTCACCTCGTAGAGCCTGGCGCGGCCACCCGTCCCTCCCGGCTCGTTGACAACGGCGGACAACCCCTTGGTAACCGCTCTCCAGCTTTCCGCACGGATAGCGGCCCGGCCGATGACCTCGGGCGGAAACTCCCGGAGCACCTTCCCTTCAGGACTTACGACCTTTTTTACCAGGTGCGGCCGGAACAGCGTCCCCTGATTGGCGACTGTCGCGGTCATGACGGCAAGCTGGATTGGAGTGGCGAGAACATACCCCTGCCCGATGGATACCGGCAGCGTCTCGCCGGCGAGCCATTTTTTCCCGAACCGCCTTTCCTTCCACTCCGAGGTCGGGATAAGCCCCCCCTTCTCGTTTTCAAGACCGATGCCGTACGGTGCCCCAAGCCCCAATATTTTCGAGTACTTGGCAATCCTGTCCACCCCGAGACGCTCTCCCAGGCGGTAGAAATAGACGTCACAGGACTCGCTAAGGGCCTTTCTCAGGTTCACGGCGCCGTGCCCGTGCCTGTTCCAGCACCCGAAGGCCCTGTTGCCGAACTTGTAGGAGCCGGAACAATGGACCGTGGTATTTTCATCGATGAGCCCCTCTTCAAGGCCCGCAATAGCGGTTACAATTTTGAACGTGGAACCGGGTGGATACTGGCCTTTCAGCGCTTTGTTTTCCAGAGGATGGCGCTTGTCGGTCAGGTATTCATTCCATTGTTTCGGTGACAGTTTCCCGGCAAAGAGCGCCGGATCGAAGCCGGGATTGCTGACAAAGGCGAGAATCTCCCCGCTTGTGACATCCATGGCCACGGCCGCGCCAGCCTGTTCGCCGAAAGCCGCCTCCGCCTGTTTCTGGATCTCCAGGTCAATGGTCAGAACCAGACTGTTGCCGG
>CALABV010000193.1 GCA_937886325.1 uncultured Geobacter sp. | reverse complement strand
TTCGTCTACTTGATCCTCGCGGTGATCGCGCTGTCGGCCGTGTTCGGCGCGATGCCGAAGGCGGCGTCGTTCACCAGCGGGATGTCGCCGTTCTGGAAGGTCATCTGTCCGAGCCAGCCGAGCATCGCCGATGCGGTGCGCCTCAGCTGATCCAGTAAGCTGTCATCGGGCCTGGCGCCAGCCAGGATGTTGACGCAGTCCAGAAGACGGTCCAGGAGGATCTGGTGGTACATGGGCGACAGCTCGAAATGGCCGCCGTCCGGGAGGATCTGCTCCGCGAGCTCGGCTTCCAGGATTTCCCGCGCCTTTCCGTAAAGCTTTCCGTCGCTGAAATAACAGGCTGCAAAGAGAAGGGCGAAGCTGTTTTCCAGCAGGTGGTTGCCGAGCAGGTGGTATTCCAGGTTGCGGTTGAGATGCAGCGCATGCCGGTAAAGGCTTGTATCAATCTCGACGTCCCTTATGCCGTGCAGGCAGATGAACTTTATCCAGTTGATGATCCTAAGTGAGGTGGGGTAGGGCTCGTACCCGACGCTGCCGGGGCCTGCCTGCCCGATGAAGTCGTAAATCAGAGCAAAACCGGTTTCCTTCTCCATCCCTTCCTGGTTCAGGAAGTCGAAGTAGTTCAGGTTGTAGCACCAAAGCTTGCCGAAATCGGGAAAGTTCCAATCGATTCGCCCCCCTAAATCATGGGTGCGGTTCAGGAAGGTGAAGGCGGTTCCCTCCATGGAACGGCTATGGAGGATGGGTGATACCAATTCGATAGGCTTTCCGTCCGGAGAGCCCTTCAAGTTCGGCGGTGCAGCTTGACCCAACCGCTTGCGCACGAAATAATAGCCCCGGAAGAAGACCTGCCGGGGCTTGAGGTGCCTGGCGGTATGCAGATAGAGCGAGATGCTGGACATTATGAGATCCGGACAACCTGGCCCATGCGCAGCGACTCCAGCACCTTGAAGGCAGTGCGAGTGGTGGCACAGATGGATTCGAACGGAATCGAAGGGATTCCAGTCTTCACCGCCTCCCTGAACGCCGCAAACTCGGCGGCGAACCCCTTGTCCTGGTTGGAGGATTTCAGCCGTTCCTTTTTGCTTGCCCGGTAGATGGTCAGTTCCCGGAAGTCGTTCATCTGCATGGCAACGCCGTTGCCGAACAGCTCGATATGCTCCTTGGGGAGCTGGCGGTTGCCGTAGGCGTAGTAGCCGATGGTCGCCGTCGAGCCGTTGGCGTAGGTGATGAGGATGGTTACATTGTCCTCGTCCGGTACGGATTGATCGTCTTTCCTGACGCAGTTCGCAAAGACGCTGACCGGCTCCGAGCCGGTGAGAAATGAGCAGGTGTCGATGAAGTGGCACACTTCTCCGACGATCCTGCCGCCGCCTGTCTCCCGGTCCTGTATCCAGGTGTCCCTGGGGATGACACCAGCATTGATTCGATAGCTTATGGACATGGGAGCATCGCCCGCAACTTCCTTCATTTTCCGAACCAGGGGCGAGAAACGGCGGTTGAAGCCTACGGTTAAAATCGGGGGCTGGGGGCTGGGGACTGGGGACTGGTAAACATCTTCTATTTTAATCAGTTCATCTTCAGTGATGCAGAGCGGCTTTTCGACGAAGACGTGCTTGCCGGCCTGGAGGGCCTTGATGACGTAGTCGGCATGGGTGTTGTGCCGGGTGGTGACGACTACCGTGTTGATGGCGTCACTGGAAAAGATTTCATTGCTGTCCGTGGTGATGAAGCGGAAGCCGTACTTGGCGCCGGTGGCGTGGGCGCTGATGCCGGTGGAGGTGCAGAGACCCGCCAGCTCGAATCCACCAACCTTCTGAAGGGTCGGCAGGATCACCGATTTGGTAAAGTTGCCTGCGCCGATCAGGCCAATTCTGGGGGACTGGGGACTGGGGACTGGGGGATGGTAGTCAGCTTTCAAGGTTACGGTTTTCCCCAGCCCCTCACCCCCAGCCCCTAGCCCCTGCCTTTCCGGATATTCCAGCACGATTCCCAGGTATTTCTCCCCGGTTTTCCCTTCCAGCAGGTCATAGGCCTTCAGCGCCTGTTCGAACGGGAAGCGGTGGGTGATGAGCGCCTTGGGCGTCACCTTGCCCTCGCCGACCAGGCCGAGGAACGCCTCGAAGTTGCGCTGTTCGGTCCAGCGCACGTGGGCGAAGGGGTAGTCGTGCCCCTTTTCCTCGTACTCCGCGTCGTAGCGGCCGGGGCCGTAGGCCATGGAGAGGCGGATGTCCAGTTCCTTTTTGTAGTAGACGTTGCGGGGGATGTCCATTCCCACCATGCCGACCACCACGACTCTGCCGCGCATGCGGGCGATTTCCCCGGCATCGGTGACCGGTCCATTGCCGGAAGTGGAGGCGGTAATGATGACGGTGTCGATGCCGCAGCCGCAGGTGAACTCGTTGGCGGCGTTTATGAGGTCTGACGGACTGCATACCATGTCGGCCCCAAGCTTTTGCGCGAGTGCGAGCTTGTCCGGGTCGATATCAGTTCCCAGCACCCGGCAACCGTTGGCTTTCAGCAATTGTACGGTCAGTTGGCCTATGAGTCCGAGGCCGATGACCGCGACCCGCTCGCCAAGGGCCGTCTCTGCCTGGCGGACGCCCTGGAGGGCAATGGCGCCGACCGTGACGAACGAGGCATCGATGTCGTCGACGTTGTCCGGAATTTTTACGAACAGGTTCTTGGGTATGTAGTTGATTTCGCTGTGGCTGGCGTAGCCCGCGCCGCCGCAGGCAACACGGTCGTTGAGGGAAATGCCTGTTATGTTTGAGCCCACTTCAATGACCGTGCCGGCGCAACTGTAGCCGAGGGGGATGGGGGTGTCGAGCTTGTTGAATACCTTTTCCAGGGTGTTCTTGATCCCCTCCTGCTTCATCTTGGTGATGACCTGTTTAACCAAGTCCGGCCGTGCCTTGGCCTTGCCGAGCAGGGACTTCTTGGCGATGTCCACGATCATCTTTTCCGTCCCGGCGGAGACGAGGGAAGCGGTGGTTCGGACCAGAACGCCTGCCTTGTGGCAGGAGGGTGGGGGGACTTCGAAGAGGCTGAGTTCGCCGGTTTTATAGGATTGGATGAGTTGGTTCATATCGCTTTCGGGTTGGGTGGAGTTTAGCTCAGGCAGCTTTAATCGCCTGTGTGATGAGAGCATCTTTTTCGGAAGGATTCGGATAATTGATCAGTACCGCGCGGTACACACCCTTGAACACGAACAGGCTTCCGGCAGCGGCGCCTATAATGCCAAACCTCCCGATGAGATCCGCTATATCGTTCAATGAACCGGCTCCGCCAAGGACGGTCAAGGGCAAACTGGTTACATCTCGAACCTGCGCGATGAGGTCCATGTCGTACCCTTTCATGACCCCGTCGCGGTCTATGGAGTTTATTACCACTTCACCGCAACCGAGTGCCGTAATCTTCTTCGTAAATTCAACAGGACAGATACCGGTTGCTTTGCTTCCGTTGTGCGTATAAATCTCGTACTTGCTGCGAAACTTCTTTTTCTTTACATCCATAACCACAACAACACTTTGACTGCCAACCTTTTCTGCCGCTTCCGTCAAAAGGTGCGGATTGTGTATCGCCGCTGAACTGACGGCAACCTTCTCAACCCCAAGGCTTATAATGCGCTGTATCTGCTCTGCCGTTTTCACTCCGCCACCATAACAGAGCGGCATCCGGCACTCGGCAGCGAGATTTTTGATCACGTCATAGTCCGGTTCATGGTTATGGGCAGAGGCATCGATATCGACGACCATGAGCTCGTCCACTGTCTTTTCATTGAAAATCCGCACCGCATTGAGCGGGTCGCCGACATATTTCGGGCTGCCGAACTGGACGGTCTTGACCAATCCGCCGTTCTTGATAAGCAGGCAAGGGATGATTCGGGGTCTGAGCATGGTTATAATTCCGAAAAGTTTTTGAGCAGTTGAATTCCCCAGTGGTGGCTTTTTTCGGGATGAAATTGCACCCCAAAGACATTGCCAGATCGAACACTCGAGGCATACGGGCCGTTGTAGTCCGTGACCGCAAGTACGTCAGCTTCCCGGTGTGGAACAAAATAATAGGAGTGGAGGAAATAAAAACGTGCGTCCTCTTCGAGGCCTCTGAACAGGCAATCTCCCGTCACGGGCTTCACATCGTTCCAGCCCATATGGGGAAGATGGGTTTTCTGGGTAAATGCAGTTTCATCGAACCGCCTGACTTCTGCATCTATCCAGCCAAGGCCGTCCAGAATGCCCTCATCGCTTCTTTCGGCCATTATTTGCATGCCGACGCAGATCCCAAGAACGGGGCAGCCTTTCTCGGTTACCAGTTCTTCAAGACGGTTTCTCATCCCTGATTCGTTCAGGCGGGTCATGGCCCAATCAAAAGCCCCGACTCCAGGGAGAATAATTTTCTCTGCGTCATCCAGATCGTCAGCCGAGGTGGCAATTCGTACAGGAATAGTAAGACGCTTATAGATGTTAGCAAAGGCCTGAATATTCCCGAGGCCGTAGTTGATAATCGTGATCATCGCTTGCCGCCGAGTTCCAGGCCAAGGTATTTCATTACCTTTGCGCCCAGTAAATAGATACTTTCTTGTGATTTGTAGTCTTTGTAGGTTTTGTTCGGCGCATCCAGGTAGCCCTGCAGCTCTTCGACGGAAATTCGCAGCTTCGTTGCCACATATTCAAACTCCTGGGCAGTCGTAGCTTCATCAAAAGGAGGGGTTTTAAGTTTTTCCAGTGCTTCTTCTCTGGTCATTTGCTTGGTAACTATCAAGCTTGAGAACTGCACTTTTCTGGTGTCGTAGCCGAACTTTTTCGGAAGCCAGTAACCTTCATAAAACTTGGTGAAGCGGGACTCGAAATGTTTCTGCGGGTAGGGTTGCCAACCGAATTTGTCAATCAGGAGTTTGATGGCGTCTTCCTTGACATACGGCATGTAGTTCAATGGTCTGATGACCTTAATGCCCTTGATATAGGGCAGGTATATCTTGTGCCGCAGGATTGATGTCGTGGGGAAATTTACCAGCGGACGCGATCCGAACTGCCGATGGATATCACGCAGCTGGATTGAATCCGACTGATAATACATCCATTCGAGGGGGTTGCGGATGCACTCGGTTGACAGGTTTGCCCCGGTGAGGATGTGCTTGACGTTGTGCTGTTCGGCGAATTTATACATGGTGGCGAAAAAGGCGTGGTCCTGGGGCGTGTCGATGTGCGGGACGCCTGCCTTGAAGAAGGCAAGCTGCAGATCCCGCATTTCCTCCCAGTCGATGACTTCAGTATATAAATCAAGGCCGAGCTTATCGACCAGTTTTTCTATGTTGTTGACCGCTTCTTGGGAATTCCAGCCGGCGTCGACATGAAATACCAGTGGTCGCAAGCCGAGTTCTTCCTTTGCCAGATAGGTGAGGTAGGAGCTGTCGATGCCGCCGCTCATGCCGATGATGCAATCGAAGTCTTTTCCTTTGCCTGATTCTTTGATTTTGAGAACGATTTTTTCGAGTTCCTGGCGGCCTGTCTCGTCGGTGTGCCAGTTGGGGAGGATTTTGTTGTAATAAGTATTGCAGTGGTCACAAATACCATGATCGTCAAAAGTGATCATTGTGTCTGTGGTGTCCATGACGCAATTTGAGCAGACTTGGTACGTCCTATTTTTCATGATCACTCCACGATATCGATGTAGCTTACTAATTTAGCATGCTATTTTTCGGCTGCGACTGGTAAATTCTTTTTAACTCAGATTCATACGAATCGAATAGGTATTCATTTCTCACTTTTTCGTCATTACTTCTTATCCTATTTCGCTCCTCTTGGGTTCGAATAAGGTTTTCTATGATTTTTACTAACGAAGAAACATCATTTGGCCCGATGGCATAACCAAGTCCATGTTTTTCCGTTAATTCCGCCATATATGTACCTTTAGAAACTATTAGGGGAATACCACAAACAATAGCTTCAGCAAAACGGCAAGCTAACGCTATCCTTTTGTTATGACTATCATCATAGCACGCATAAACTATGTTAGTTGCACTGTAAATTTTCGATATTTCTTCACTGTATTTGTATGGTCCATAATACTTAACAAAATCATGTTCAAGGCTGTACTTTTCCACAAGCTCTTTTTCTGGTCCAGTACCGGCAAAGAGAACACTAATATTAAATCCGGCATTTCGTGCTTGCTCAACTGCTTTGACTAAGCATGATATAGAATATGTCCCGCGAAAGGTGCCGATATATGATATTGTAATTTCTTCATCCCAGCTTCGAGGTGTATAAAAATCAAAAAGTTTCTTTGGAGGTGAATTTGGAACATAAGATACCGGTATTAATTCAGATTTTAGTTTAAATAATTCGAGAAAACCATCATTATATCTTTTAGAAGTTATGAGGATTTGATCAACATAACGAAAAAGAAATTTTTGCATAGCTATGACTGGTCTTAATAGCATCAAGTCATCAGTATCCGCAAGATCATACACCAGTTTAATTTTCTGAAAAAAAATTAGTTTTGCGAGAACGGCCGCCACTAGAACATCTAAGGAGCCAGCACTGACAACGTGAGGTCGCGAATGTAATAATTTAAATGTCATATTTATTACAACATAGGCACGCTTAAGAAACTTGAGCAAAACTGAAGAGTTTACGTCACAGATATCAATTCTAATTAATCTATCGGCTGGAATTGAAATAGTAAATGGAATACTTAGAGAGTTCATCCTGTTCCAATACAGTAACGCCACTTCGAAATCGGGGATGTTTGCTATCAATTCAATCTTTCGCGTTGTTAATGCGTCAGGCTGATTTGCATATAAAAATAAAACCCGAGTAATAATTGGTGGCATAAGATTCCTCATAGACAAAACTAGAATACTTTTCGCCAAACTGTCCGATTCACATAATCAGTATAACTGAGGATGATTCGGAGGACTTTTTTGGCGACATTGACGGTGTCATAATCTTTGATCAAACTGAATTGCCGACCAACCGTATGCTGCGCAATAACCACTTCAATGGCCTCCAACACTCGCGCAGCCTGCAAACCACACATGATCAACGTCCCCTCATCCATCCCTTCGGGACGCTCGTGAGCCTGGCGGATAGTGACAGCCGGAAAGTCGAGGATGGATGACTCTTCGGTAATGGTACCGCTGTCAGAAATGACGCATCGGGCATTCATCTGGAGCTTCACATACTCGAAAAAGCCAAGCGGTTTCAGGAAGCGGATGCGAGGGTCCAGTGCATCTCCTCGATCTTCGAGCCTCTTTCTGGTGC
>CALABV010000192.1 GCA_937886325.1 uncultured Geobacter sp. | reverse complement strand
TGTCGCTGAAAAGGACCGTGGATTGCCACAGTATTGGCATTTATTCATTATGTCCCCGCTCTTTCTCAACGTGACAGGCTGTTAAGACACGTGAAGAGAGCCGTGCCGCCTTAGCGGTGCTCATCCCCTCACCTATCAGGAATCTATGTTTGGATGCCGCGCTTTAAACAGCGCGCATCCCGTCTGTCCGTACGTTGCGCGATGTCTTGTATGTCCATGAGCTCAATGTCTGTGTGGAGAGGTACAATCTCAGGCGGTACTTGGAAAGGAGGAGATCGATGAGAAGAAGGGTTTTCTGTTTAGGCATCCTGACGGCTTTCGCACTACTTGTCGGGGCGGGGACGGCAATGGCCGCGAAGGAAACAATCAACATCATGTGTTGGGAAGGGTATGCGGACAAGGCGTTTATTGACGAGTTTCAGAAGATGGTAAAAAAGAAATACAAAATTGATGTGGAGGTAAAACCCTCCTACGCAACAGGCCAGGAGGATTTCTACAATGCGGCCAAGAACGGAACCGCGGATCTCATTTCACCCCCGGCCGACATGGCAAAAGCGGCCCGGTTCAACTTTTTCAGAAAAGGGGCGGTGGTGCTGAACCCCCTTGACATGAAAAACATTCCAAACGCAAAGCACATGCTGCCGTTCTTTTCGGCAGACAAATCCCTTCTGGAGGGAGGGAAGCGTTACGGCCTGCCGTACAACTGCGGCCCCTACGGACTGGCCTACAACACGTCCGTCGTCAAAGAAGCGCCGAAAAGCTGGAATGTGTTCTGGGATAAGCGGTATGCAGGCAAGTACACCATCAACAACAACTTCCACAAGGTCAATATCTGGATAACCGCACTTTCGCTCGGCTACAAATACGATGATCTTTTCAACATCGACCGGCTCGACCGCAAAAAGATCCAGCCTAAGCTGAATGAACTGGTTAAGGGGGCGAAGAGCCTCTGGGACGGCGAAGCCAACGCGGATGAGTTCCCCAAACTGTCATTGGCGACCACATGGGGTTTTGCAGTGGTGAAGGCAAACCAGAAGGGCGGAAGCTGGAAACTGGCCACCCCGAAAGAAGGCGGAAGCGCCTGGATCGACTACTGGTGCATTACCCATGCGGCAAAGGGAACGAAGAAGAAGCTGTGCGAAGAGTGGATCAACCTGCACCTGTCACCCAAATACCAGGCCGCGGTTGTCAAGCAGCAGGGCGTATCGCCGGTCATCGACAATGTTGGAAACCTGGTGACTCCGGAAGAAAAGGTCCTGTTTAATGTGGGCAACAACAATTACTTCAAGACCGTGGCAATCTGGCGGGTGATGAGCGAAAAGACCGAGAAAGCCTTTGGCGAGATGTGGGAAGAGGCAAAAAAGCAGAGAAAGTAAATGTCGTTCGGCAGGGGCGAGTCAGGGAAGACACGACCATAATCAGGTACATCGCCGGCAAGATGATATACTGCGGCGCCGGCGGAAAATGATGAAGAATTCGGCGGATCAGAAGGGGGGAACCGAAGCAAGGGAGCTGAAAAACTAAACTTGGAAGACAGAGGAGGGCACAATGAAAACACTTTTGAAGACGCTATCTTTGAGTTTGGTGCTTGTCATGGTAATGGGCGTGGGTACGTATTCCCGCGCTGAGGAGGCGACAGCCGGGCAACCGGCCGTTCAGGCGGATGCGGCGAAACCTGCCGGAAAAGTGATACCTGAAGACCTTTTCGCCGACCTCAACGTTTCATTCTACTCCCAGTACATTTGGCGTGGACTGGAGCTGAGCAGGGACAGCTTTGTAATCTTTCCCACCATGACCGTCGGCTACAAGGGCTTTGCCGTTAATCTGTGGGCCGATCTGGACACCAACTTCGGAACAGGGAGCGAGGACAGGACATTCAAGCTGCAGGAAACAGACCTGACGCTTTCGTACAGCAACTCCTACGCGCCCTGGAAACTGAACTATTCCGTGGGATGGATCCTGTACGACTACCAGCCGGTCAGCGGCAATCCGGATGGTACAATCAAGGATACCAAGAACCAGGAACTCTATCTGACCCTCGGCGTGGACACCCTTCTCAAGCCCACGTTCAGTGTCTACAATGAAATAGAGGTCGGACAGGCGTGGTACTTCATGCTCGGTTTGTCCCACAGCTTCGCCGTGTACAAGGACTGGTCCCTGGATCTGGCCGGATCGGTCAGTTATCTGATCGATCATTCCGATGATGATTTTTCCAACTTCCATGACGGCAATATCTCGGCCGGCCTGAAGATCCCCATCACCAGCCAGATATCCATTACGCCGAAGATTCAGTACTCGTTCGCGCTCAGCGGTGACGCGGCGCAACGCATCAGGAACAACAGCGAAGGCCTCTTCCACCATCGCCAGGACAACTTCGTCTATGGAGGGATCATTTTTGACCTTGCAATATGACATCCGGCACAAAATCAACTGATAAGGGAGGACCCAGAGTATGAAACGAAGTATAGTGATTACCCTTATGCTGGTATTCGGCCTGTTTGCTTTCAGTGCGAGCAGTTGGGCCGTTGCCATCAAGGACGTCAAGTCGGGAGAGGATGTTTTCAAGTACATACAACGGGTGAAAGGTTCTTTCGACCAGACGCTCTATCAGCAGGTAATAGGCGCGGCAAATCCTTTCAAGGAGGGTGACCAGACCATCGGCGTAGGAGCCGACAATAACTCCACCAGAGAAAACGCCCGCAAGCTCCTGGCCAACACCAAGATCAAGGACATAACCGAACACCCCCTGCTCAATGACAACCTCTACAAATTCATCGCCAAGTCCGTCGACCAGACCCAGTACAACAAGATCAAAGACTGGACCATGGCAAAGATGAAAAACTTCCTCCTGACAAAAAAAGAGTCCGAAATCAAGTCGGTCATGTACGGCATGAACAGCGAGGTGGTTGGCTGTCTGCCCAAGCTCATGAGCAATCAGGAACTGATCGCCGTCAACAAGAAAATTTTCAATCCACTTCCGGGCAGCAAGCTCGGCGCCAAGGGGTACATGGGCGCCAGGATTCAGCCCAACTCCCCGACCGATGACCCGGAAGAGATTTCCTGGCAGGTACTCAGCGCCTTTTCATACGGTGTCGGCGATCTGGTAATCGGCACCAACCCGGTGGACGGAACGAAGGAAAGCGTTGCGCGGGTTGAGAGCGCCCTCAAGGATGTTGTCGATACGTTCAAGTTGAATGATACGATTCCCTGGTGCGTGTTGGCACACATCGACGTTCAGAGGGAATTGTTCAATGAGAAGCCGGAACTGGTTGCTTTCATGTTCCAGAGCCTTGCGGGAACCGATACGGCAAACAAGACATTCGACGTGACGGTCGAAAAGATGGTCGACCATGCAAAATCCCGCAAGGGGCAGAAATACGGGCTCTATTACGAGACGGGACAGGGCGCCGACTTCACCAACGGCGGCGCCGACGGCGTCGACATGGTGGTGCTCGAATCCCGCAAGTACGGGTTTGCGCGAGGCCTGAAGCAGATCCTCGCCGAGGTCCAGCCACAGGGCGCCTGGAGCCATTTCAACGATGTCGCCGGTTTCATCGGCCCAGAGATATTCAGGACCAAGGAGCAGCTGGTGCGCTGCTGTCTTGAAGACATCCTGATGGGAAAACTTCAGGGTCTTCCCGCGGGACTCGACATCTGCTCGACCCTGCACATGTCGGTAAGCCTTGACGACCTCGACTGGTGCATCGACCAGATCATGCCGGCAAACCCCGCCTACCTCATGGCGCTTCCGACCAAGAACGACCCGATGCTGAGCTACCTGACCACTGCGTATCAGGACCACGTGCGCATCCGTGAAAAATTCGGCTACAAGGTGAACGACGCCATGTGGGCATTCTTCAAGCGCATCCAGGTCATAGACAAGAACGGCAAGCCGACCAAACATTTCGGCGACCCGGTCTGGGTATACTATCAGTACCGTCTGGCCAAGGGCGACACCCGTACGCAACAGGTCATCATGGCTGAAGGCAAACAGAAGTTCGACGCCATCCACAACACCTGGCTCAAGACCGGAAACAAGGTGCCTCTGGCCTCCGGGTACGGCAAGAACATCTGGAATCTGAACCCGGCGCTGGACAAGAAGATCCGGGAACTGTACGCCGACGCGAAAAAGGCCATCTGGGCCGAGTTTACCCCCGAGTTCATCAAGAGTGTTCCCGACTCGGTTCAGCTGGCCACCCTGTCCAAGGATCGCGAAAACTACATCGTACGTCCTGATAGCGGTGAGAAATTGAGCGAGCAGTCAGTGGCAACCCTGCAGAAGCTGCGCGATTCATGGCAGGGCAAGGCACCGGATGTGCAGATTGTCATATCCGACGGCCTGAACGCCAATTCCATCATGGATCCCGCCCATACCCTGCCGTATATCACGGCCTTGAGAAGGGAACTCCAGGCTGCCGGCATGACCGTTGACAAGAAAAACATTATCATCAACAGCGGCCGCGTGCGCGCAGGGTACATGGTCGGTGATGTACTGTTCGCCAACGGAGATCCCAACAAACCGCGCGCATTGGTACACATTATCGGTGAGCGCCCGGGCACCGGCCAGAACGCTTTCTCCGTGTACATCGCCGCGCCCAAGGCGCAGGTCTGGACAGATAAGAAGGTCGATCACAATATTGTGAAAGTGCAGTCCGGTATTTCGAAGCAGGCTACTCAGCCGGTAGATGCAGCGAAACAAACCGTCAAACTAATCAAGGAAATGACGGCAATCTGAAAACTGTCAGCCCCAAAGAGGCAGCACGACTGCGCCTCTTTGGGGCTTTTTTCACCCCGATCCGGCCGCTGACCGGAAATGCAACATTCTCCCACAGGGTATCGAGCTTCCGCGTATGGACACTGAGCAACCGATAGCGCACACTGACTACACCACCCCTCCCCTGTCCCGGAAAATTAAACTGTATATTGCAGCGCTTTTTTCGGTTCCCTTTTACCGTTACGGGGAGATAGGCAATATCATCTACACCGTGGGAAAAAACATCCTTGACGGCGTCATCCTCTATACCATGTTTTCCATGGCGGAACGGGAGCTGAAAGTCGCCGCCATTCTCGGTGTCGTCGTGAAATACGCGTATCCGGGCATAACCATGATATCAAGCACCTGCATCTCAGGATTCATCGACCACCTGGAAGCGGTGCATGACAAAAAGATTCAGATTCTCCGACTCATTCGGGCCCAGCTGGGAGTCGCCACCGGACAGGCTCTGGGCGCCGTATGTCTTCTGCTCTGTTTCCCGCCGGTTTTCATGTACTTTTTCGCGGGCGTGTCATTCAAGGCCCATCTGCTGGTGGCAATCTATCTGCTCCACCATGTGTGCGACGGGTCCGCGCAAATAATCGAAGGCAGGACCTGGTTCAAAATCATCGAAATAAAAATCCGAAGAGGCGACGACGTACGACTGTCACGGAATTTCTGGGTCATTTATACCCTGGCGCAAAATTTTCAGCTTCTGCTGGGGCAGCTTTTCATCTGGTCGGCCCTGGCGATAACCACGGAGTTTTCCCCTGAGCTGACGTCGCCGATACTGAGCATTACCGTCTATTCCGGCTTTTTGTGCGTTGTTATTTCGAAATATATTCTTCCCGTTACCTACAAATTGAAACTGTGCTCGTGAGACCCGTCCGGTTTGCCTATGCTTGATGTTGACTCTATTCATTTTTCACTAGACGGCAAAAAGATTCTTGACGGCATTTCAGCGCGATTCGAGCCCGGCAGGATTCACGGTATCATCGGTCCCAACGGTTCCGGCAAATCAACCCTGTTGAAAAATATCTGCAGGATCTGGGAACCCCAGACCGGGTCTGTCATGATACAGGGCAAAGACTACCGTGAAATACCAAGAAAAGAGCTGAGCGCGCTGGTTACCCTGGTTCCGCAGAACACAACCATCGGTTTTCCCATATCGGTCTATGATATTGTCTCCATGGGGCGAAACCCGCACCTGGGAAGGTTTGAAGGATTGCGCCGCAGGGACCGGGAAATAATAGAGCAGGCTTTGCGCCAGACAAATATCCACGCCTTGAAAGACAGGAACATCAATGAACTGTCGGGTGGAGAGGGCCAGCTGGCCATAATCGCCCGGGCAATTGCAACAGGGGCGTCCCTGATACTGCTCGATGAGCCGACCTCAGAGCTTGACGTCAAACATACGCTGGATATTGTGAAGATTCTGAACGAATTCAAGGGACAGGACAAAACCATACTGGTTACCATCCATGACCTGAATCTGGCAAGAAGGTTCTGTGATACAATTTCCATACTATGCGGCGGGAAGCTGTTTTATTCGGGAACTCCGGAAGAGGCATTTTCCGAAGAAAACATCAGACAGGTTTTTCAGGTGCATGTGAGGGAACATAAATACAACGACATCAGCTTTCTGGATTTCTACACGTGAAACAACTGAATCCGATGACGCCTGAGCGCCTGCGCGTTCGCCGAATGCCCCGGTTTTTTGCATTCCCGTGGAATCAGGCTGGCCGACGAAGTTCACACGGCGTTACCGGCATGAAACGGCGCCAGCGACGATGAACCCCGGCATTCTGCTTGCTTTGGCGTTCAGGCGTCATCGGATTCATGAAACACTGAAACGGATGCCATGCGAATCTGCCAACTACTCATAGGATTTCTTATAGCCTGCTGTCTTTTCGTTCCTTCCGTCTCTTCAGGGGCTCAAAGAACGGGCGCCCCCCTTGATATGGGCAGGCTGAAAAACGAGCTGAGCTATGTCAGGGGCACGGCGCAAGCCGAGGGCCGATGGCCCCGGGAAGTACGCTATACCTTCAAAGAATATGATTTCAAGACTGATGCGTTCCGGCAGGAGGCAAAAACCTTTGCCGTCAGAAAGAAGCCGTTGCGGATAATACCGCACGCCGTGGGCGTGGCGGAGATACTCTGGGCAATCTGCCCGCGCGAGCGTCTGGTAGCCTTTAACGAATTTACCGCCGACCCGGACTCAAGCTTCATCGCGGACCAGGTGCGGGCGCGGGGGCCGATCTTTCAATCCAAGCAGACGGAACTGGTCATCGGCTATCGGCCCGACCTGGTTTTCACCGTTTTCTATTCCAGCGCTGATTTCAAGGAAAAGCTCAGGCAGGCACGGATCCCCAGCTTTGACCTCGGCTATTTCGGATCGATTGAGTCGGTGAAAGATCAGATCCTGCTCGTGGGTGACATTATCGGTGAGGAAAGTAATGCGCGGGCATTGGTAAAGCTTATTGACAGAAGGCTGCGTGACTTGAGGGCGAAACTCCCCCGGAGAGACCGTCCGATCCGTGTTTTGTACTATGATGAGGGCGGGTACGTTCCCGGCGTGACCTCCAACTTCACCTCCATCTGCCGGATGATCGGCGCCGTCAATGTGGGGGCTGAGCAGGGGGTACGATCCTGGTCGCAGATAGACTATGAAACCGTGCTCAAATGGAACCCGGATGTTATTATCGTTCCCGAGCGCAGCAAGCTCAGAGAGCTTCTCATGTCGAACCGGGTGCTGTCCCATGCACGGGCGGTACAAAGCGGCTCCGTCCATTACGTCCCCGGTGTGTACCTGCGGGCGGCTTCGCACTACATGCTGCTGAGCGCCGATTATATTGCGGGCGTCATCTACCGGCAGCCCCGTAAGCCATTATGAGTAAAAAGGATTTCTGTATATTCTCGGCCTTGGCGGCGCTGATTGTCGGAGGTGGTTTTCTTTCTCTATCATCGGGTTCTTGGCCGATCTCCGTTTCCCATGTGCCCATGATTCTTTTATCGAAAGTCGGGCTCTATACCGGCGCCGTCAACGACGTGGAAGCTGCCATTGTCTGGGACGGCCGGCTGCCGCGCTTTCTTGTTGCGCTTCTGGTGGGTTTTTCCCTTGGCGGGGCAGGCACGATCATGCAGGGCATCTTCAAGAACCCCATGGCAAGTCCCGGCGTTATGGGCATCGATTCGGGCGCCGCGCTGGGCGCCGTGCTGGCAATATATGCGGGGCTGGCATCGGGTTCTCTGGTGGCGCTGCCGTGCGCGGCCATCATTTTTTCCATACTCACCCTGGTCATGGTCTTTGCCATTGCGACCTCACGGGGGCGAACCTCCATATCGACGCTGCTGCTCGCGGGCATAGCCCTCAACCTGGTGTTCGGCGCGTTGACGTCCTTTGTCATCATCCTCAGTACCCGTGAGTTCGACGTGGGGCGGGTGATTGTGAGCTGGCTCATGGGAGACCTCAATAACCGCTCCTGGGAGCATGTGGCCATCGTCGTTCCAACCACCTTCCTCGCGCTGGCGGGAACCCTGTATTTTGCCAGGGACCTGAACCTGCTCATGCTCGGGGAAGAAACCGCTGCAAACCTGGGGGTAAACATAAAGCGCGCCCGCAACGGGCTCCTGCTTTTTTCTTCCATTGAAACGGGCGGCGCCATTGCCGTTTCGGGCGTTATCGGCTTTGTTGGCCTGGTCGCGCCGCACATCATGCGCAGCCTCGTGGGGCCGGACAACCGGAAGCTGGCATTCTTCTCCGGCCTGCTCGCAGCGGTTTTCATTATCTACGCGGATCTCTCGGTACGGCTTCTCGTTACGGTTGATCTGAAGGTGGGGATTCTTACGTCGATGCTCGGCGGTCCGTTTTTTCTCTACCTGATAATCAAGCACAGAAAACAGTTTGAGTATATGTAAAGGAATGCATATGCAGGAGATCATGGAAGGCGGCGCCGCGGCAAAAGAGCTTTTCGACCGCTACGCGCACACGATCCGGCAGATAAAGGATGAAATCGCCAAGGTGGTTATCGGTCAGGAAGAGATGATCAGCCTGATGATTCACACGCTTCTCTCCAAGGGGCATATTCTGCTTGAAGGGGTGCCGGGGCTGGCAAAGAGCCTTGCGGTGGAAACCTTCGCGAAAGCGATCAGCGGCAATTTCAAGCGTTTCCAGTTCACTCCCGACAAGATGCCCAGCGACATCACCGGCACCATGATCTGGAACGAGAAGGAAGAGAAGTTTGACTTCTATTTCGGACCGGTCTTTTGCAACATTTTCCTTGCCGACGAAATAAACCGGGCATCGCCCAAGGTACAGTCCGCCCTGCTGCAGGCGATGCAGGAAAAGGAAGTGACCATCGAATGCATGCGCTACGATATCCCGAATCCGTTCATGGTGCTTGCCACGCAGAACCCCATTGAACAGATAGGCACGTATCCGCTGGCGGAAGCCCAGGTAGACCGTTTCATGGTGAAATATGATGTCGGATATCCGCGGAAGGGTGAGGAGTTTGAGCTCATAGTGCGAAAAAACACCAACTTTGACCAGCTCAAAACCGACACAAAAAAGGTTCTTACCCTTGAGGACATAACGGCCATCCAGCAGCTCATCCATGACCAGGTGCGGGTGAGCAGGAATGTCATGAGCTATATATTGAATATCTGCACTGCCACACGGCCCCGCGACACCTATGCCGCGCAGGAACGCGCCGCCGATATTCATCAGTACATCAGGCTCGGGGCGTCACCCCGGGCATCGGAATCGCTGCTGGCGCTGGCCAAATCATATGCGTTCAGCAAGCGCCGGGACTATGTAAATTTCGACGATGTTACGACCTGCGCCGGGCATGTGCTCAGGCACCGCATACTGCTCAACAGCACCGCGCTGTCCCAGCAGATCAGCGCCGATATGCTCGTCCGGGAAATTCTGAGAATGGTTGAGCCCTACTGAAGCCATGGCGAAATCGGAAAAGAGTCTGCTTTCCAAAAAGGAACTGTTGGAAATATTTGTCAATCATCGGGTGCATTCACCGTTCCCCGGCGACTGGGAAAGCATTTTCAAGGGACTGGGCTACGAGTTCTGGGCGCTGCGGGAGATGGAACGCTCCGATCCGTTCAAGAATATCGACTGGAAGGCAACGGCAAAGACCGGAAAGTTTTATGTGCGGGAGTATCTTGCCGAGAGCTATTTCAACGTCATGCTCCTGTACGATATCAGCAGGTCGGTGCATTTCGGCAGGAAAGAGCTGCTCCAGGCGCACATCGCCGTGTCACTGGCATACAGCGCCATACTGAGTAATGACGGCTGCGGCCTGATCCTTTTCGCCGACGATATTGTCGAGTATATTCCGCCGCGCATGGGCAGATCGCACTTCATGGAAATCCTGAACGCCATTGCCCGCGCCGAGCCGGTTGCGTGCGGTGCGACAAAACTGGGCGTGGCCCTGACCGAGCTCATCAATGAAGTTCCGGAGAGCCTTACCTTCATACTGTCCGATTTCATGTACCCGCTTGATTTCAGCTACAGCTTTCACCACACGGCACACGGAACCAACAAGCACGAGGTTAAGGCTATTCAGGTGCTTGAGGAATTTGAGATAGAGCTGCCCGCCCATGCGAAAGGAATTGTGCCGCTCTATGATTATGAGAGCGGAACAACGGCAACGCTCGATCTGAGCAAATGGAAGAAATACAACGATACGATGAGCCGGATGCGCGAGAACACCCGAAACCGGCTGAACCGCGCGGGCATTGATCTCGTCACCATCAGCCCGGCAGATGATTTCACGGAGAAAATCAATACCTTTATGAAAAGACCTCCTTCACGCTGGTAGCAGGTGCGCACACCATGAATCCCTGGTTCGGAAAATACGTTGCAATCATAATGCTCCTTGTCGCCGTTCAGGCAGGTTCCGCTGATGCGGTGACCACATTCAGTTCCGCGGAGGGAAAGAAAAAGAGCGCCGCCGCCTTTTCCTTTGATTCGGTATGGTTTTCCCGCGACGGCACGCGGGTTGTTCCGGAGATCAGCAAACGCTGGCTCACGGTTGTCTTCAACCCGCGCTTCAACGCCAGTAACACTGATCTTGAATCCGCCAATGACGGTTTTGTCCTGAAGAAGGCCGAGGCAATCGTGAATTCCCACGACCACTTCAGTGAATATTACTATGACCCCAATATTGCCGAGGACGCCTGTTTTTTCAAAATGCGCAACGGCCTGAAGCTTGAAGATATTCGCCGTCTCATGAACCAACTGAATCGGGACAGGGATGTCGAATACGTCCACCCCACCGTGGTCCTGAACCATAAAACGTTCGCATTCTTCAATGTGTTTCAGATGGAATGGAAAACAGGGGCTGACAAGGCACGGCGGAAGTCGCTGCTGGGCGAGGCCCATACCGTGCTTGATGAAAATGATGAAAAGGGAAACCGCTACATTGTCGACGTCTCGAAGATTCCCTTTTTCAGGGCGTTCAACCTGCTGGCCGAAGATATCAACGTTCTCAGGGCAACACCCTATCTGGTAGAAATCAGGCAATCAATCAGCGCCGAATTGTCTGTTCCCATGAACGGCGGGAACATCGGCGACAGCATTCCTTTTACGCTCACCATCGCCTTTTCCGACCGGGTTACCATCGATCCCAGTTCTCTTGCGGCGCTGAATCTCCGGCCGTCGAACCTCCAGAAGGAGCTGTTCGACTGCACCTTCGACCCCTATGATTATGCGAAAGCAGTCACGAAAAGTCCCATTGTGATCACCGGACGGGTACGATTCTACGCCCCCGGAGAATTTTCCATTCCCGCCATTACCATCAACTATTCCTGCCCGACCTGCTCCACCAGCACCGTGCGTGCAATTGATACGGCGCCGGTCCTGATTAAGCTTTCTTCCATTCTACCCGAGGAACAGCAGGGAAAGCGTTTGATTGTGCCAACCGACGCCATTCCCCTCGATTTTCATCTTGCCGCGCTGCGCGAGGAGTCCCAGCTCAATCGATGGCTTGCCATATGCGGTTTTTCCGGGCTTTTTGTATGCGTAGTCTGGCTGATGCTCCTGTGCTACAGAGCCATCGCCGAGAGAAAGCCCCGCAAAGACGAGAAAAAGGATCGTCAACTGGCACAACAGCTGCGAGCGTTGCTGCAAACCACGCCGGCTGCTCCCCACTGGAGCTACCTGGGTGAAACAGGCGCCTTGCTGCGCCGGTACCTGGTGGCACGTTACGGAATTGATGAAAAATACCACGGCGGCAGCGGCAAACAGTTCATGGAAACTATCGGAGCGCACATTCCCGAGGAATGCGTCAACCCGTTACGCGGTATTTTGGCGGCCATTGATACCAGTGTTTCCCTTGAGTCGGAGCAGTATCAGGACATGGAACAGCTGCAGCGTGAAATCTTGCAGGTCATTGATCTGACGGCTCGAAAAAAGCGTAAAGCGCGCAGGTAACCTCCCATGAGTATTCAATATCCCTGGGCATTGCTGCTCCTGGCACTGATACCGGCGGTGCTCGCCGCTGGAAAGAAATATGCCGCCAGAACCGGCTTTTCCTGTGTCACGGCGCTCGGCCAGGGCCTGCAGCCCGGGCTGATAAAGACGTACGGCCCCGACCTCCTGGCCGGCGCCGCCATGGTGCTGATCGTTCTTGCTATCGCGAATCTCCAATATTCAAGTTATTGGCAGAAAACATACCTTGAGTCCAAGTGGATCATGCTGGTCCAGGATCTGTCCGGCTCCATGGGCCGGCCCAGTGACGAGACCGGCAGCGTAACCCTCGGAGACGTTGCCCTGGAAGGATCGCGCGCTTTTGTTGATATGCGCGCCAAAGACGATCTCATCGGTATTATCGCTTTTTCCAACGTGGCGCAGCTGATAGCCCCGCCTTCCTTTGACAAGGAAATTCTCCGGAAAAAGCTCGAACTGCTCAACCGGAAAAACGATACCAGTATCTTCAGAGAACTGACCGTCGGCGGTGAAACCAATGCTTCCTATGCCACCTGGCTGGCAATGTGCGTTTTTTTCATGTTTCTACCCGAGGAAAGCCAGCCGTCCTACGAACAGATGAACGACCTGCGCTCCTCGCTGATGGGCCGGAGCGATTCCGCGGTGGAAATTCCGGATAAGCTGAAAAAGATAGATTTCGGCCAGGGAATGGCCATCGTACTCTTTACCGACGGACGGATCGAGGCGAACAAAAGCGCCGAGGATGTTGAAAAGGGGCTTCTCAACTTTGTCAATGTCATACAATTGATCAAGCGGCTGGGCATAAAGCTCTACCTTATCGTTGTGGGCGGCGACGTTACCGGCGAAGTGCGCACGGCCCTCGAGGGCCAGTCGGGTGAGTCCGCAGCCGGGCACATATTCTACATGCCCCGCACCCTGGACAGAAACAAGATAACCGCCGTGTACAACAGGATACACGAGATGGAAAAAAACCGTCTGCTGGTAAAACTGGAGAAACGGAAAAAAGATACCAGGTGGCCGCTTGCCCTGGCGGCGGCCGGCATTCTTGCCGCCTATTGCTTTGTGAACACACTACCCTCCATACGAAAGATCTGACCGATGAAGAGCAAAAATATCAGAATACCGGTTCTTCTCATTCTTTTATCCGTCAGTTTTGCGCTGTTGGGCTTGTTCAGTTTCCGCCAGTACAATGACGGCAACGAACAGGAGGAGCGCAAAAGGCTCCTGATGGAAAGGCTGCGAAAAGCGGACGCCATCGCGGATGACATCACCGCGGTGGCGGCCTATAAAAGGCTGCGCCCGGCGCTCCCCGAAATTCAGTTGCGCATTCTGCAACGACAGTGGCGCACGGCCCTGGAACTCCTTCAATACATGCAGCGCGCCCGCGAAAATAGCGAACTGCAGGACAAGACAGACTATTTCACCACACGGCTGAAGACCCTTCTTGATGAAATGCAGGAGCGGTGCGGCAGCACGCTGGCGGACGCGGCGTCCCTTCGCCCCGACATCGTGTGGCAAGTCTATAATGCGGCAGGGGCGGCGAAAGTGCTCAACGCCCTTGTACTGCTCGAAGATGAGCAGAATGCCGATAAAGTGCAGGGTGTGATGCGTGAGGCGCTGACAGACTTCAAGGCCGCGATCGAGGCTGTGGACAAAGCCGACGTGCCGTCATTTCAAAGAAATATCCCCCGTTGGAACTTCGAACTGCTCAATGGGGAGGAGTACGTCAAGAAATTCGAGGTTGCCATGACTGACGCGGAAAAAAACCAGGCGCTGAAGGAAAACCTGGAAACGCTGATGCCCGAAATGGGGGGGTATGCCCCCGGCGAGCCCATAGAAACAAGAATCAAAAAATAAGAGAAACTCCATAGTTGTTTCGGTTGAAAACTGAAGGCTGGAGTTCGGCAAGAACTTTTTCAGCATGGACAACGTCGTTCATGTGAATTGCTGTAAGAAAGAATAAAGTACACATGCGATTAAGAATTTCCTTCAGTCTTCAGCCTTCAGCCTGTTTACCCGAAAAAAGGCTTCCTTGACATGAACCTGGAAAACACCAGCTATGCATGGCTGCTTCTGATCATACCCGTCTTCCTGTATTTTTCACTCGTATCCTATAAAAGGGCAAACACATGGCTGTACCTGTTTGCCCACAGAAAAAAGCGGCTCGTTCCCTTTGCCGTTTCAACACTTTTCTTCAGCCTTGCGCTTGCCTCGGTTATTTTTTCCTTGACCAGGCCCGCGGTACAATACACCAAGGTAGTATTCAATCGGAGCGGCATTGATGTCGCCATCGGCATCGATGTATCAAAATCGATGCTGGCTGAAGATGAAACGGTTCCCGATGACGGGAAAAATCTCTTCGCGCTGCCGAACCGCCTGAACCGCGCACGCTATAGCGCTCTGTCCATCGTCAATGCCTTGAAGGGGGAGCGCGCCGGTATCTTCATGTTTGCCAGCAAGGGTGTTTCGATTATTCCGCTGACCACCGACTACGCCTACTGCCGGTACGTCCTGAAGCACTTCAACGACGCCACCATTGCCATTCCCGGCAGTGACTTGAGTCAGGCGATTGCCACCGGTGTCTCCCTCTTCGAGGGCGCGTCCCGAAAAACGGTCAAAAGCATTATTCTCATCTCGGATGGCGAAGATATCGGCGATGATCCCTCGCCGATGTATGAAGCCGCGCAGCGTGCCGCTTTGCAGGGAATCGCCATCTACACGGTCGGTGTCGGCATGGGGCAGGGTGTTCTCATCCCAGTCAGGGATAGCGCGGGTTCCACCATTGTGGACTACTATCAGGATGAAGAAGGGGCCTACCTGAGAACACGGCTGGAACAGGATACCTTGAAAGGCATTGCGTCGCGAAGCGGAGGGATCTACTTTCGCGCACGGGATGAGGGCAGCGAAGAGAGTCTCGTCGATGCAGTGCTGAAACGCGCGCGAGCCATTGAGTATACCAGAGCCACGGAGCCCGCATGGTTCGATCTGTCGCCGCTCCTGCTCTGCGCGGCCTTTCTGTTTCTGCTGGTCGGCATACTGGTCGGGCGCTGAGCGCCGGAAGCAGTTCATGGTCGCCCTGTATCACTGTCTGTCTCGATGGCGGAACCTACGTTTCTCAGTATGACCTGAATCCGTGATGTCTGAATGGCGAGGCGAGCGGAATGCCGGGGTTTGAACGTCGCCGATGCAGTTTCACGCCGGTTACGCCGGGTGAACGTCGTCGGGCCGGTTAAATCCACGCCAATGCAAGAAACCGAGGCGTTCCGCGAAGGTGAAGGCATGAAGGCATCACGGATTCAGGTAAGAGCAATGAGAACATTTTGACACGCACCTTCAAATGGGCTATGGTCCCGGAGAACCACGAAGGATATACACTCCACTCTCCGAGGAGATTCCCCCATGAAGCCATGTGTCCTCCCAGCCGTCGTACTCTTCTTTCTGGTGTTCGCCTTTCCCGCCTCCCTTTCCCACGCCAAGCAGCAGGCGGATCCATTGCCGCAGGGATTTGTCTACGTGGATGAGATGATTCCGGATATCAGGATTGAGCTTCGCTACGCAACGAACCATAACTTTGTGGGGGATCATATAGACGGCTATGTGCAGCCGCGGCCGATACTGACGCGTCAGGCCGCCGAGGCGCTGAAGAAGGCCCAGGAGGAACTGCGGCGCTTCGGTCTCGGACTGAAGGTGTTTGACGCCTACCGGCCGCAGCGGGCCGTGGATCACTTCGTGCGCTGGGCGAAAGAGCTGAAGGATACCCGGATGAAGGCGGAATTCTATCCGGGCGTGCGAAAGGAGGACCTCTTCCGGGACGACTATATTGCCGCCAAATCGGGCCACAGTCGCGGCAGTACGGTTGATCTGACCATCGTGCCGGTTGACGACGCCTCCGCGCGGGAACTGGACATGGGGAGCGGTTTCGACTTTTTCGGTCCGGAGTCGTGGCCGACTTTTTCCGGGATCAGTCCGGAGCGGCGCGCTCACCGCATGCTGCTGCAAATGCTGATGAAGAAATGCGGCTTCAAGCCGTATCCCAAGGAATGGTGGCATTTCACGCTGGAAAACGAGCCCTTTCCCGACACCTATTTCAATTTTCCCGTCCGGTAACTTTACAGGAGGTCATTCCATGACGGCTTCGACCCTGCTCTATTTCCTCGGCGCGTCCGTCGCCCTCACGGTCGCGCCCGGCCCGGACAATACCTTTGTCGTGGCACAGGGCATCTCGCGGGGGAGGAAGGCCGCCATTGTCACCGCACTCGGCATGTGCAGCGGGGTCAGCGTCCACACAACGGCCGCGGCCCTCGGCATCTCCGCGCTCCTCTATTCGTCCGCAACCGCGTTTCAGATCCTGAAGTTCGCCGGAGCCGGCTACCTCCTGTTCCTTGCCTGGAAATCGCTGAAGGAGCAGCAGGTCCTGCTTCCCCAGGGCATTGCGGACGGACGGAGCTCCTGGCTCCTTTTCCGGCGAGGGTTTATCATGAACGTCATCAACCCCAAGGTGGCGCTCTTCTTCCTGGCATTCCTTCCCCAGTTCGTCTTCCCCGGCTCCGAAACCGCCGCGGTGCAGATGTTCGTCCTTGGACTGCTCTTCATGGCCCAGGCAGTGGTTGTCTTCAGCGTCATCGGCTGGCTGTCCGGAAGCATCGGCGATGCCGTGGTGAAAAGACCCCGCATCGCCCGCTGGTTCGGCCGGCTGACCGCCGGCGTCTTTGCTTCCCTGGGGATACGGCTTGCCCTGGCGGAGCGATAGAAAACGGGCGGGGACACGTTCCATCCCCGCCCGTCGCCATGCTGCATCTGCTTTTCCTTCCCTCGAAGAAGCGATCGCGATATTTCGACTATTTCCTCAGATAGGAAAAACCGGGATCCGGCCTGCCCACGTAGCAGGAGCGGCTGAAACCGTATCTGCGGATAATGGAAAGGGCCTTTTCCGCCTCCGCCCGCTTCCCGCCGAAACTGAACACCCAGTGACTGCCGTCCGTTATCTTCCATTCGCCGGATATGAGCTGCACCGTTGTCGTGTCCGGGTTGAAGGATACGCAGTCTTCACCGGACATGGCGCCCGTGGGCGAGCCTCCCCCGGCAAGCAGGTAGCGGAAGCTCGGGTCCGGCCTGCCCACGTAGCATGACTGATTGCAGCCGTATCTGCGGATAATGGACAGGGCCCTTTCCGCCTCTGCCTTTTTCCCTCCGAAACTGAAAACCCAGTGACTGCCGTCCGTTATCTTCCATTCGCCGGAGATGTGCCGCACCGTTGCCGTGTCCGGATTGAAGGATACGCAGTCTTCGGCCACCGGTCCGCCCGGTCCGGCCGGTCTGCCGCTTCCGCCCCGACAGGACAGCCTTTCGCTTCGAACATTGTTCCTCTCGTTGCTTTCCGACACCTGCCTCGTATGGTCAATCACCGCCTTGATCATGGCGGTGTCGCCAACCGCGAGATCACTCCGGTAGACGGCTGTTCCTCCGGGATTCCGCAAGCGCCTGTCCGGGTCGAATTTCCAGATGGTGGCGCCGCCCCACCGTTGGCCGTTGATGGACAGGTACACGGCGCTGCTCTCCGGCCGATGAGCGGTCCATACCTCGTCAGGGATCTGTCCCGGACCGTTGTTGCGTACCCTGACCATCACATGGCAGGACTCGTCCAGCTTCATGTCTTCCACGACCAGGTCCGGCATCTCGCCGCCGGGAATCCCGGCGCCGGGCGCGCCGTCGCCGCACCGGAGGCGGAACCCTGCCTTGTCGGACGTTACGTGCTGGGGATAGACGACCTCAATCGCCTGCCAGCCTTCGTAGCTCGGGAGTCCCGGGCCGCCCAGGGTCCAGGTCGTTCCCACCGGCCGGGACCCGGCGCGGTCGAAATTCATGGTCTGTATCGGGGCATGGGCGCCGTCGCTGCGGATAAACCGGTACTGGACTCTGGCCGGTCCTGAAACCGAGATCCGGCCCATGAACCGGATCTCCGCCGGGCACCTTCCCGTATACTCCGGCGGATGCGCCGATACCGTGGCGGTGATGGCGGTTGCCGACGAGACGGAAACCCCTCCGATGAAGAGAAAAAGAAGACCCGCTACACCTGCAAGAACAATTTTCATCATGATCCTCCTTGTATGGCGGTGTATGGCCGTGTTCGGTCAGCCTTCAATCCTGCCACCTGAGTAATTGCTAACGTTTCCATTTTCTTCTCTCCCCGCGAAATGTCAAGCAGGCTTTGCGGAAGCATCATCTTCACCCCCCCCTTGAATATATCCGCGAATGGCATTACTCTTAGAAAACGGAATTGCCAAAGCGGTGGAACAAACATCAGCAACCGTGTAATTATTCCGTTTCCATGACCCACCTCGTATTGAGGGTGTACCCTCTCCGTGAGAGCGCGGAAACGGTTCGGTGGTAACCTGGAGATAGTGTGAGATTTGAGACTGTCGGGCCCTATAAACGCGTAATCATCCTCCCCGGGGAGTTTTTCGTTTCGTCGAAACCCATCGTTATTTCAACCCTTCTCGGTTCATGCGTCGCCGCCTGCCTGTATGATCCGTACCAGCGGATCATCGGGATGAATCATTTCCTGATAAGCGGAAATACCCAGTTGCCAGCCACCCCGATCTGCCTTTCCGAAGCGGGACGCTACGGGATCCACGCCATGGAGCTTCTTATCAATGAAATGATGAAGCAGGGAGCACGGCGAGACAACCTGCGCGCGAAAGTATTCGGGGGAAGCGCTCTCAGCGGTACGCACGGGCGATCCGTGTACCGCGTCGGGGAGAATAACAGCCGCTTTGTCATCGAATTTCTGAACCTGGAAAACATACCGATCGATGCCGGCGATCTGGGAGGGACGCACGGGAGGGTGCTGCATTTCTGCCATGGGGATTATTCGGTATACGTGCGGAAGATACGGTCCGACCAGAACGATCACCTCGCCAGACGGGACCGGCAGTGCTGGATCGAGGCACTGAGAAGGCAGGAGCACGGGGAGACTTCCGTGGATCTCTGGGAGTAACCGATTAGCCCGTTTTTTTCGAAGGCCGCGAAAGCAGGTATTCCCTGAGTGCGACCGCCTGGTTGTGGTCGGCGTCGCGAGCTGAAAACAAGAGTGTCACCCGGCCTTTCGCCGTTTCAGCAAGGAGCATCGCCACAGCCTCGGGGTGGGCGTCAAGCTCCGAGAAGTAGCGGCTCCTGAATTCCTTCCATTTCGACTGGTCGTGGCCGAACCACGTTCGCAAAGCCGTGCTCGGAGCCACGTCCTTCAGCCACACGTCAGCCTGCACCTGCTCTTTCGTCATGCCGCGCGGCCAGACCCGATCGACAAGAACCCGAAAGCCGTCGCGCGGATTGGCCGGTTCGTATACCCGTTTCGTTTCGATTTCCATTTTTTCCGTCATAAGTTACATCCCTCTCCAGAAAGACGGAAGCCGCCTCCACCAGCACAACGCTGATGGACGAGGTTTCCTCATCTATCCCATGGGGTAATTTCGTTTACGTGAATCCTACGTCATGAAAAAAAACAAGTCAACCGTATGACATGAAAGTACCATGTTATTTCCTTGCCGTTTCCGCAACCTCCTCTTTTTCATTCCGCGAGCAGCTTCGCGGTATCGTACTCGAAGTGCTGGTAATCGAGGAGGTGCTTCCAGGCGCCGCCCCAATCGAAGCCCCTTTCGGTGAAGAAGCCGACTTCCCTGCTGCCCGCCCTGAGCAGCCCCGGCGCTTCTTTGTCGCGGTCTGCGTAGACGGCGCCCGTTGCCGGCAGCACCAGGCAATCCGCGGGACGGGCCGTGCAGAAGGCCAGGGCCGGAGACGGGGCGTCAAAGCCGTTGCGGCGAAGGAGCTCTCCCTTGTCCTCTGTACCGTCCCAACCGAGCGCCCTGAGAACATCGCTCCTTGGGGAGATGTACGGGTTCTGGAGCGGGTTGATGTCGATGGCGCCGCCGTAGCTGTGCTTGGACCAGACGCCGGGCTTGCCGGTGACGTCCCGGCAGTTGAAGGCCGAGGTGTTGTTGGCCTCCATGGAACGGTCATCACTGGCGTCGTATTTCTCAATCAGCTCCATCCGCTCGATGGGAAACCGCTCGGTGTAAAGATCGCCGAAAGCCTTGACCACCGGGAGCGCCAGCTTCCGGTGCACCACCAGTTCCCCCACCTTCTGCGTGCCGTCGAATCCCCGATGGACGAGCACCAGGTACCGCAGGTCGGAGATCGGTACCGGGCACCCTTCCTTCCAGCTCTTTTTCAGCCGCATCTCGTCCGCCAGGTTTTGCGGCACGGACAGGGCCATGCCGAAGAATCCGTCCGCTCCGCGGTACTCCACCTGCCGCTCTCCCAGACCGGCAACCCTGGACCGTACCTGCTTCTCCGGCACGCCGGCCTGCTCGCCAATGGGCGCCAGACGCGACAGTCCGGGCAGTGCCGCCAGGTCACGGCGGTTCGCCATGACCATCTGCGGTTTTTTCGAAGGATCGAGCCAGGCGAGAATCCTTACCAACTCAGGCTCGTCCATTGCCACACACCCGGACGTCGTTACGCCGTCCTCCAACCGGACATGGAGAAAGATCGCGCTGCCGAGGCCCTTGACAACAGGGTTGCGGTTGTAGCCGATCACGATTCCGTGCCGGTAGCGGTGATCGGCACGCTTCATCACCTCGTACGACGCGGCGCCGGTCTCGCTCCGCTTCGCCCAGGTGTTGTAGTCGGGCGCATTCACGTCATCCACCCAGACATCCTCTTCCGTTGCCTGGCGGTAGGGCATGCGGCTGTCGATTGCCGAAGCGTAGCCGAATGCGAACTCCAGGGGGAATACGCCGGCCGGAGTCCGTCCGTCGCCTTCCCGCTTCTCCCCCCGTGGGGCGATTCCATTCCGGCCGATCATGGCCGGAACAGGAGCGAAGCGGGCTTCCCAGCCCGCGGCGGTGCGTTCCAGAACGTAGAGACGCGCCAGGGAGGTGTCCGGTGTGTCGGCCACCACCAGCAAAAGCTGGTCCCCTTTGATCTCTGACTCGGACAGGGCCGCCGGGGCGTCACCCGGCGTGTCCGAGGAACAGCCGGCGCCGACCAGCAGCGCCAACAGGAGCAGGAATCCCAGGGTTTTTCTCTTTCCTCTCATAAAGAACCTTTCCCTCCCTTTACCTGTACTGGGTGATCCAGGGATTTCCGGCGTTCCAACGGTCACCTCCAAGAGGTGATACTGTATCACACTCGGATTCCATTTTTCCCGGCCAAACTGACACAGGCACATCTTGACATCCTCTCTTTTCGCTGATAAGTTATCATTTGACAACATATTGCGGAGATTGCCATGGAAGAGCTCACTCCCCGCCAGCAACAGGTGCTGGCATTCGTCACCGAATTCATCGACGCAAACGGCTACCCCCCGACCCTGCGGGAGATTGCCGCCCACCTGGAGGTCAACGGGACCCTGGGGGTGATGCGCCACCTGGACGCCCTGGAGAAAAAGGGATACCTCACCAAGGCCGCGGGCAGCTCCCGGGGGATCGTGCTCGCCGGCCGCGCCTCCGCCGTCCCCCTCCCCATCGTGGGAGTCGTGCGGGCGGGGTTCCCCCAGCCCGCGGTGGAGGACATCGAGGGATTCTTCGCCATCGACTCCACCCAGCTCCGCTCCGGCGGGTCCTTCTTCCTCCGGGTCAAGGGGGACTCCATGATCGGCGCCTCCATCCTGGAGGGGGACCTGGCCCTGGTGCGTCCCCAGCCTTCGGCGGAAAACCGCGATCTGGTGGTGGCCATGGTGGACGGCGAGGCCACCCTGAAGCGGTTCTTCCGGGAGCGGGGCCGGATCCGGCTGGAGGCGGCCAACCCCAACTACGACGACATCATCGTCCGGGCGGGGAAGGGTGATGTCACAATTATCGGCAAGGTGGTGGGCATCTACCGTCCCCTGGAGTAAGCCATGGAACGGATTCGGGAGCCGGTTCGGGTGGCCGTCATCTTCACCCCGGGAAGAAATATCCGGCCGGTCTGGTTCGACTGGAAGCGGAAGAAGCATACCGTGCTGGAGACCACCTACTCCTGGCCGGAGAAGGCCGGGGACAAACTGTTCCTCCACTTCGCGGTGGTGGACGGAGAGGCCCTTTACGAGCTGGTGTACGATACAAGGGAGCAGAGCTGGACACTGAACGGGGTGGAGGTGGGGTAGGGGCATGCTAGCCTTTGTCGATCAATTGCCGGCTTGTCATCAGGGATCAATAGGGATAATATGTGCGCATGCATTATGCACATAAGGAGCATGCCATGGAAATACGATTCTTCGACCCGAACGCCCCGAAAAAACCGATCAACCTGAGTGTCAACAGCGACCTGTTGCGGCAGGCGAGGGAGAGCCGCATCAACCTTTCCCGGACCCTGGAACAGCGGCTGGTGGAGCTGATCAGGGAGGAACGGCGACGCAACTGGCTGGCGGAAAACCGCGAGGCCATAGAGGAGTACAACCGCCGCATCGAGGTCCATGGCGCGTTCAGTGACGGATTGAGGCGTTTCTGATGGGCCGGTTCGACGTCCACGAGAATCCGAATCCCGCAACCCGGGAGACGGTTCCCTTCCTGCTCGACGTGCAGGCCGGCCTCCTGAGCCACCTCTCCACCCGGGTGGTTGTTCCCCTGGTATCGGCCGCCGTCATGGACAAGGCGGCGAAATATCTCAATCCGCAATTCGAAATCAACGGGACACCGGTCGTCATGTCAACGGCGGAACTGGCCGGTGTTTCGGTGCGTAATCTGGGGGAAAAGGTCGGCTCCCTGGAGGACAAACGCAACGAGATTATCGCGGCGCTCGACTTTCTGGTAACGGGAATCTGAGTGAGGGTGGGTATGTCTTGGAGGGACCATGCGACACCATCTGCCGGAAATAGGTTCATGGGGTGAAGAAAAGTACCGGTTGGTACGGAACTACTCCCAAATCTTTGCAACGTCCATGAAAGGAAAATGGCAGTGCAGGGTTTACATTGACCTGTTCGCCGGGGCCGGCCGCGCAAAGATCAAGGGCAGTGGGAAGATCGTCGAGGGCTCTCCGCTGATCGCGCTAGGCATCCAGAATCAATTCGACAGGTATATCTTCGTCGAGGAGGATCCAACAAACTTCGAGGCGCTAGCGAAGAGAGTGCAAGAGCGCCATCCCGAATTGGACATACATTTGATCCATGGTGACGTCAATGATTCGGTTGACGAAATACTCTCTTTGATCCCCCAGCATTCGCCTACCTTCAAGGTACTCGGTTTCTGCTTCGTTGACCCCTTCAAAATCGACAATCTCAAGTTTGAAACCCTCCGCCGACTCTCATCGAAATACCTGGACTTCCTTGTACTCATACCGACCGGTATGGATGCCAGACGCAATGTATCTTATTACATGAAGCCTGAGAACAGGAAAGTTGACGAGTTTATCGGCGGTTCAGATTGGCGGCGTGAATGGCCGCAAGCGGAAATGAAAGGGGAGAAGTTCAGCCTTTTTCTCATCAAGCAGTTCTGTACTTCCATGGCTGAAATCGGCTATAAATGCTCGACTGCCGAAGACTCGGTCGAAATCCGTTGGGAGGATAGGAACTTGTCGCTGTATAGACTGGCTTTTTTCAGCAAGCACCCTTTGGGGCATAAGTTCTGGGGGGAAGTGAAAAAATACAGCGACCCGCAGCTGGACCTTTTTTAGGGGAAACTATAATGTCCCAGTCGTCAATAGAATGGACCGAACAGACTTGGAACCCGGCAGTCGGATGCAGCAAGGTATCGCCCGGGTGCGCCCATTGCTATGCCGAGGTAATGGCGCGGCGGCTGAAGGCGATGGGAGTCAGAGGATACGAGAACGGTTTTGAACTTACCTTGTTGCCCTATCGCCTGGAAGAGCCGCTCAAACGGAGCAGGCCGACGACATATTTCGTTAACTCTATGAGCGACCTCTTTCACGAGGGGATTCCGGACGACTATATCCGGCAGGTTTTCGAGGTTATCCGGCAGGCGCCGCAGCACACCTTCCAGGTCCTGACGAAGAGGGCTGAGCGGATGGCGGATTTTTTCAAGGATTATGAACCGTCGGAAAATGCCTGGCTCGGGGTAACGGTGGAGGACAGAAGACACGGCATTCCGCGTCTGAACTGGCTGCGCCAGGTGCCCGCACATATCCGCTTTGTTTCGGTCGAGCCGCTGCTGGAGAATTTGGGAAAGCTTGATTTGAATGACATTCATTGGGTTATCGTCGGGGGCGAATCGGGACCGAAAGCCCGGCTGATGAAGCAGGAATGGGTACTGAACGTCAAGCGGCAGTGCGAGGAGCAGCGCGTTGCCTTCTTTTTCAAGCAGTGGGGTGGTTGGGGAGTGGATGGGAGGAAAAGGGCGAAAAAGTTGAATGGGAGGCTGTTGCAAGGGAGAACGTGGGATGGGGTGCCGGGTTTTAATCGGCTTGATGCGGCGAGCATAAGCTTTTGAGGGATTATTGAGTATATTTCTGCCCAACCTTACAACATCA
>CALABV010000191.1 GCA_937886325.1 uncultured Geobacter sp. | reverse complement strand
ACCAGCGCCAAGACCGGCCTAAAAGACCGCCGGTCAGGCTTATGGCGTTGGACACTGAAAGGATATACAAGCATGACCTCGGAGCGATGGCTATTCGATCAAGCACCAAACGTGGCCGCGATTACTTCAACACATATAACAAAGGAAAGATGCCCGATTCTATTGGTCACGCATTACGAGGGTGACCACAGTTGGGGTTTCCAGTCCGGAAAGCCTGTATCAATGGCGGACGCGCAGGTAGTAGGAATGGGGAAGATTATAAAACTTGATGCAACGCTCTTTGAAATCGCCGATCTTCCGCCTGGATGGAGTGCTGAGCGGGACACTATAGGCGGAGAATGGCGTCGGTACAAGGACAATTGGGAACCTGAGGAAAAGTAGCCAGTCCCCTTTTCTTGTCTAGGACTAATGTTTTAAGCTTTACCTTGCTTCAGCGTGCAGTTTGATACCAAGCGCCGCAACGATTTTGAGAATCGTGTCGAAACCGGGAACCCTCTCACCTGAAAGCGCCTTGTAAAGACTTTCACGGGAAAGACCGGCATCACGCGCAACCTGCGACATTCCTTTGGCACGCGCTATGTCGCCGAGCGCCTTGGCAATGAAAGTCGCATCGCCATTAGCCTCTTCGAGAGATGCTTCAAGATAGGCCGCCATTTCTTCCGGAGTGCGGAGATGTTCGGCGACATCAAAACGACTTGTAGCTGTTTTGGACATTGTTAACTCCTATAGGTTCTGAGCAAGCCGGATAGCTGCCTTGATATCCCGAGCCTGGCTGCTCTTGTCGCCACCGGCCAAAAGGATGATCAATTCGCTGCCGCGTTGGACAAAATAAACCCGATAACCGGGACCGTAGTTGATCCTCATTTCCGAAACACCCTCACCCACAGGCTTGACGTCTCCTGCGTTTCCAGAAGCAAGACGCTCAATCCTGACAAGGACACGAGCCTTGGCTTGGATATCACGTAGGTTGTCGAGCCAGTTGGCAAAATGTTCGGCTTTACGGATTTCAATCATAAACAAACTGTATCCCGCTGGCTACATTTTGTCAAATGGAAAGCTGAGAAGAACATAGCCCAACCATCGGGGAGGCTATGGGGTCAGGCCTTGACAACTTGAATATGGCTAACCGTACGAAAATATATGCGTTTCCAACCAGAAAATAGGGCCGGCTGAACCGGTAAATTTCCAAGCCGTTATCTGATGAAAATTATAATAATGACCAGAATTGCGCGGCGTATGGGTCAGGTCTCAACAATTGACAATGGGTGCGCGCCGAGGTGCCGGCATGTTTTACGCCCTTTCACCGGCAGCCATCCGA
Organism: uncultured Geobacter sp.; assembly: GCA_937886325.1. GTDB lineage: Bacteria > Desulfobacterota > Desulfuromonadia > Geobacterales > Geobacteraceae > RPRC01. Next base: position 2,866 of record CALABV010000191.1, on the reverse strand, counting down.
CGCAAGCCGGCAATATCGCGCAACGGCGGTGCGCCGAACCGGCGTCCGTACTCGCGGCTGAACTGGGACGGGCTCTCGTAGCCTACCTGGAACGCCGCGGTCGCCGCGTCCAGGCGCTCCGTGAGCATCAGCCGTCGCGCCTCGTTCAAGCGCAGGGTCTTCTGGTACTGCAGCGGGCTCATGGCCGTCAACGTGCGGAAATGATGGTGGAAGGTCGAGGTGCTCATGTTGACCTGCGTAGCCAGGTCGTCGATGCGCAAGGGTTGGGCGAAATTCCCCTTCAGCCACTCGATGGCCCGGGCGATCTGATGGCTCTGGCTTCCCGTCGATGCGATCTGGCGCAGCCGCGCCCCCTGATCCCCCACCAGCAGGCGGTAGATGATCTCGCGCTGGATTATCGGCGCCAGGATCGGGATATCCTTCTCTTCATCGAGCAGGTCCACCAGGCGCTGAAAGGCCGTGAGCAGCGGGAGCGTCACCTCTCCGGTCGCCATGCCGCGGCTTGATTGCTGCGGGCGGGGCGGGGGAAGGTTGCTGTCCGCCATCAGTTGTGACATCTCGCGCTGATCGAGTTTCAGTTTGAGCCCCAGGTACGGCCTCTCCCGGCTCGCGTCGATAATCTGCACTATCGTTGGGAGATGCACGGACGTGATCAGGTAATGGTGCGCGTCGTACACATACGTGTCGTCCCCCAGCAGCACGCGCTTGGCCCCTTGCACGACCAGACAGATGCTCGGTTCATACATGCCGCTTATGGGCCCGGTCGGTTCCTCCCGCCAATACAGCGACAGGCCGGGAATGGCTGTTGTAAATAACTCGCCTTTTTCGGTCCATCGGGCAATGCTCCCGCCTAACGCCTCCAGGGCGACATCATTTTCGCTGTGTTCGCACTTCCCCATAACCACCTCTAGTTACGATGCTTTTTCCTGCCCACAGACTACTCATCCTTGCTCCCCCTGACAACCTTTTTCTATAGTTTCGTACAATCAGGCAAGAATAGAACAGGATCGTTCTACCGGTTTCGGTTGTGTCTTACGTAGTATCGAAACAGATCAAAACCCATTCTCTCCACAGGAGCATAAACATGAACAATTTCATTTACTGCATTCCGACCACTGCCTACTTCGGCAAGGGGCAGATCAATGTTCTCGGCGAGACCATCAGGGCACATGGCGGCTCAAGGGTGCTCCTGGCCTATGGCGGCGGCAGCGTCAAAAAGAACGGCATCTACGATGCGGTCATCGAGCAGTTCCACAAGACTGGACTTGCTCATGTGGAGTTGGGCGGCATCAAGCCGAACCCACGGATCGAAAGCGTGGAGGAAGGTATCGGACTCTACCGCGACAACGGCTGCGATTTCATCCTGGCCGTGGGGGGCGGCTCGACCCTGGATGCCTGCAAGGCCATTGCCGCCGGGGTGAAATATGACGGCCCGGTCAGGGATCTCTTTGTCGGGGAGTCGGGACTGTCGGATATCCGTGCAGCGGCGCCGTTGGCAACCATACTTACCATGGCGGGGACCGGTTCCGAGATGAATATGGGAGCGGTCATCACCGTCGGTGAGGATCACAAGAAAAAAGTACTCCTGCACCCGCTGCTCAATCCCCGGTTCTCGATCCTGGACCCCGAGTACACCTTCACCGTGCCGGAATATCATTCCATGGCGGGTGTTGCGGACATCCTCTGCCACCTGATGGAACAGTATTTCACCCCCGATGTGGGTGCAAAGGTGCAAGACCGTATGAACGAGGGGGTCATGAAGGTCGTGCTGGAGGAAGCCCCGAAGATCCTGGCAAATCCGAAAGACTATGACGCCCGCGCCAGCATCATGTGGGCCGGCTCCATGGCCCTGGCCGGGTTCCAGTTTCTGCTCGGCAAGCCGAATCCGACATTCCCCCTGCACGGCATGGGGCATGAACTCTCCAGCCGGTACGACATGACCCACGGCGTCACACTGGCGCTGCTGACTCCCGCCTGGATGCTCCATACCATGAAGGCGGCCCCTGAATATCTGCCGCTCTTTGCGCGCTTCAGCCGCAATGTCTTCGACATTCGCGAGGATGACGATGCCGGGGCAGCGGAAGAAGGCGTCAGGAAGCTGGAGCAGTTCTACTCCGCCATCAGGATGCCAGCGAACCTCCGTGAGGCGGGCGTCAGGGAAGAAGACCTGGATGGTATTGCCGGGAAAGCGGTGGAAAACGGAAATCTGGGCATCCTTGCCTCCCTTGGCAAGGATGAGGTAGTGCAGATCCTGCGTGCGGCATTTACCGGTTGAGGCGCTTGCAAAACTACCGCGGGGCCGGTCTGCGTTGTTGCCGCTCGCTCGGAAGCTCAACGTAGCCCTGCTACGCTTCGCTCCCTCCCTCGCTTGCGCCTGGCATCCCGGCCTCCTCGCTACGTTTTGCAAGCGCCTCAGTTGAAAGGAGAAAACAATGCAAAGGCGAAAATTGGGAAATAGCGGTCTGGAGGTTTCGGCTCTCGGGCTCGGTTGCATGGGAATGAGCTTTGGCTACGGTCCGGCCGGGGACAAGCAGGAGATGATCTCTCTCCTGCGGGCAGCCGTGGAACGCGGCGTCACCTTCTTCGACACAGCCGAGGTGTACGGCCCGTTCACCAACGAGGAACTCGTCGGTGAGGCGCTCTCTCCCCTGCGCAACCAGGTGGTGATTGCCACCAAGTTCGGTTTCGATACCGGCATCGATCCCAGGGGCACACAGGGAACTCCGGGCCTGAACAGCCGGCCCGAGCATATCAGGCAGGTTGCCGAGGCATCACTCAAGCGGCTTAAGACCGATGTCATCGATCTCTTCTATCAACACCGTGTCGACCCGGACGTGCCCATCGAGGAGGTGGCGGGAGCGGTGAG
>CALABV010000190.1 GCA_937886325.1 uncultured Geobacter sp. | reverse complement strand
TCATTGCCCAGGCAGTCATAGCCACCCCCATCGTCATGGGCATTTCCATTGCCGCGCTCCAGAACCTTCCCGCCAAGCTCCGCCTGCAGATCCTTTCCCTGGGCGCGACCCGCCTGCAGATGGTGATGATACTGGTAAAGGAGGCGCGCCTGCCTCTCATGGCCGCCGTCATGGCGGGATTCGGGGGGGTCATCTCCGAGGTGGGCGCCTCCATCATGGTGGGCGGCAACATCAAGGGGTATTCGAGGGTTCTGACCACGGCAACGGTCATGGAAACGGGTAAAGGTGAGTTTGCAATGGCATTCGCACTGTCGATTATCCTGCTGATGCTGGTATTTATTGTTAATTACCTGTTTACCTTGATTCAACAGCGAGAGAGACCACGGTGAGCATGAAAGACGGCATTATCTCCATTGAAAATCTGAAAGTACAGCTCGGGGGGGCGTCGATTCTCGACATTCCCTCTTTTTCCATTTCCGAAGGGGAGTTCATGTCCCTAATCGGTCCCAACGGGAGCGGGAAGTCAACCCTGCTCCTTGTGCTGAACTGCCTGTTGAAGCCGGTTGCCGGTGTCCTGAAATACCGGGGCAGGGTCGTTTCCTCCAGGGACGAATCATTCCAGTATCGGCGGCGGGTCTCCATGGTCTTCCAGGAACCCCTCCTGTTCGATACCACCGTTTACCGCAACGTGGCGTCGGGCCTCAAGATTCGGGGAGTCGGCAGGGAAGAAACACGGGAGCGCGTAACGCGCTACCTGAAGTGGTTCAGCATAGAGCACCTCGCCCATCGTTCCGCGCGCAAGCTCTCCGGAGGTGAGGCGCAGAGAACGAGCCTCGCGCGCGCCTTTGCCATGGAGCCCGAGGTGATCTTTCTCGACGAGCCCTTTTCCGCGCTGGATCCTCCCACTCGGCACGCCATCAGTGACGACCTCAACAGCATAGTTAAGGAAACAGGCATCACAACCGTCATGGTGACCCACGATCAGTCCGAGGCCCTGCGCATGTCCGACCGTATCGCGGTCATGAACAGCGGCGGCATCGTGCAGGTCGGCGTTCCTTCCCACGTCATGAACAATCCCGCCAATGAATTCGTTGCAAATTTCGTGGGAATGGATACCATTCTGGAGGGGAAGGTTCTCCGCATGCAAGACGGCATGGCAACCGTCGGCGTTGCCGATGTGGAGATTGACGCAGTGGGCGAGGCGCTTCCCGGTGACTCCGTCTACTGCTGCGTCAGGCCTGAGAACGTGGTTATTGAGCTTACAAATCCGGACGATCTGACGAGCGCGAGGAACAACTTCCCTGCGGTGGTTCGGGATATCTTCTCGGTAGGGCCCTTTCTCAAGATTTCCCTGGACTGCGGATTTGCCATAACGTCTTTTGTGACCCGTGAGGCTTTCGCCGTCCTTGATCTTCGGGAGGGGATGAATGTGTTTATCTCGTTCAAGGCGACCGCGGTTCATCTGATCAGAACCAATAACTGATTCGGCCGTACGGCCGCGTGTATTGCCGGATATCAATGGGAGTCGTTGGTTTTGACGGTTCCCTTTTTTTTATACCGTTGAACCGTCTGAGAGAATGTGATAAGTCTGTCATCCGGTTTTTCGAAGTTCTTTTCGACCTGTCATTTTCCCGCCAACGCCCGCTGACACACCGACCCCTGCGCTGGTGGAGCACATCATAACCTTTATTGCATTACGGAGTTTGCCCTATGCCCACCTTTGAAGAAGCCCGAAAGATAATACTCGATTGTGTCGTTCCCCTCGGCGTTGAGAAGGTCGAGATGCTGGATGCCGTCGGCAGAGTGCTTGCCGAGGATATCCAGGCCCCCTGGGACATGCCCCTGTGGGACAACACGGCCATGGACGGCTACGCAGTGCACTCGAAAGACTGCGGCGAGGCCGCATCCCTGAAACTCTCCGGATTTCTCCCCGCCGGTGGATTCATGAGCCACCCCATGCAGGCCGGCACCGCCGTGAAGATCCTCACCGGCGCTCCCATCCCTGCCGGGGCGGACGCGGTTGTCCCCTTCGAGCAGGCGGAAGAGCGTGATGAAACGGTTTTCCTGAAAGGGAAGGTGAAGCCGGGCGACCATATCCGCTTCAAGGGAGAGGATGTCAAGGAGGGCGAGACGATACTCTCCGCCGGTACGGTTCTCAGGCCGTCCGAGATCAGCATGCTGGCGTCCTTCGGCAGGTTGTTCATCCCGGTGCACCGCCGGGTGCGCGTGGCGATTCTCTCCACCGGGGACGAACTGGTGGATCCGGGCGAGGCGCTGGCGCCGGGCAAGATCATCAACAGCAATTCACTGGCGTTGGCCGCCGCGGTCCGGGAGACGGGATGCCTCCCCATCATGCTCGGCATTGCACGAGACACCAAGGACAGCCTCCGGGAGAAGCTTGCCGAAGGATTGACCGCGGATGTGCTGATTACCTCGGCGGGCGTGTCCGCCGGGGACCGTGATTACGTGCGCGACGTGCTGGATGAGTTGATGGTGAAACAGGTGTTCTGGAAGGTGGACATCAAGCCCGGCCGCCCGACAGCCTTTGCCCGGCGGGACGGCAAGCCGGTTTTCTCCCTGCCGGGTAATCCGGTGTCCAGCCTCATTACCTTCGAAGAGTTCGTCAGACCGGCGCTCCTGAAGATGATGGGATTCCGCAAGGTGCTGCGGCCGCTCGTCACCGCGACCCTGCGGGAGGGAATTAAGAAAAAACCGGGACGGGTCAATTTCCTTCGCGTCGCCGTGGAAGAGATAGACGGAAAGTACATCGCCTGGAGCCCAGGAAAGCAGGATACCGGCTACCTTAGGACGCTGCTCCTCGCCGACGGCATTGCGGTGATCCCGGCCGAGAAGGGCGATCTGGCCGCGGGGGAGCAGGTTGATGTGCAGATCATCGCCGGCGACGGCGGGCT
>CALABV010000189.1 GCA_937886325.1 uncultured Geobacter sp. | reverse complement strand
GACCACCGAGATCTACACTCTTTCCCTACACGACGCTCTTCCGATCTCCGGCATATTATCTCAACAACGGGAACCCCCTTACTCCGCAGCTAGCCCCGCCGGAGTCAACGGAGGGGCAGCCGATAGTGGTAATCAATCCGGATTATTTTGACAAAAAACTGCCCCGTACCGCAATCCAGCTCATAGCTGTTCGCTATTGGGGCGAGTGGGTCGTCAACCCTGACTGGAAAAACAGCTGCGATGGGCAGCACCCGGCATACCTGCTCATGCACGAGGTGGTGACCAAGACCGACTGGGGAAAAATCAAGGCGTTCTTGGAGAGATGAGACGATTCAAGCTTTTTTCCAGAATGGTATTATTAACCCCCATACCCAGGTAGCCGGTCTGGCCGTAGGTGTCGTAGTTCGCCACCTTTTCCGTCAGGTCGTCTATTTCGGCTTCCCTGGCATGGAATCTGTCCCGGTTTTCAATGATCCGGAAGATGCGCTCCGCCAAAAAATCCGGCAGATCCTGTTCGTTTTGGGCCGCTTCAGTAACTGATTGCAATTTTTCGAATACAGTCATCTCTCTTCCTCCAACCAGCGCAGTGTCCGTTTGATGTCTTCATGGTCGTAGGCCCATTTACAACAGCCTGCTTCGGCATAGACATCGTACTCCCGGACCTGAGCGACGAGGATCTCGATCAGATACTCCTTTCCCTGATAGCTCTCGGGGGTTCTCGCCACCATCAGGACGGGATCGGCCAACCATTTCGGCAGATCGTGATGGTCATACTGCTCAACAGTTACCTCTTCCAGCTCTCTGAATATCTCGTTCATTTTGCACCACCTTCCTTACCCGCGCAGGCCGCGGAGAATAGTTTCCACTTCATGCCAGTCCACTTCCGGGGTCATGTGGCACCATGACAGTCGGATCGATTGTTCCACCTTTTCAGGAGATAGCCCCATTGCCGTCAGGACATGGCTTGGTGTCCGTGTATGTGAGGTGCATGCCGAGGTGCTGGATACGGCTATTACCCTCTTCAGCGCCTTGATTGCCTGTTCTGAATTGATCCCCGGCAGCGAAACATTGAGTACATGCGGCAGAGTACATTCTTCGGTGCCGTTCTGTTTTGCGCCAAGGGCTGCGAACGTTGCCAGGGCCTTTTCGCGGAATGTCCGACACTTTTCAATCCGCTCGCCGTTGCTTCGCAGCGCAAGCTTTGCCGCTTCACCGAGACCGGCAACCAGGGGGACCGGCAGCGTCCCGGGTCGCAGTCCCTGCTCCTGACCACCGCCGAACATGAGCGGGCGCAGCGGTGGAAACTGACGGTCACGTTTGCGGGCAATGAGAGCGCCAACCCCTTTGGGGCCGTATATCTTGTGGCCGCTTATAGAGATGAGATCGATGCGCGGGTGCCGAAGTTGCTCCAACTCCTTGCCAAATCCCTGGGCGGCATCCACATGCCAGCAGATGTCACGGTTCGCTAAAATATCCGCAACCTCCGTCAACGGTTGGAGCACTCCGGTCTCGTTGTTTACCTGCATGGTCGAAACAAGCAGCGTGTCGGGACGAAGCGCGTCCGCCAGTCGCTGCGGATCAAAACGGCCATCCGCCTGTACCGGTAGAATTTGCACCTCGAAGCCCAATCGGATCATCTCTTCAAACGGTTCAAGCACCGCCTTGTGTTCGATGGCAGTGGTAATAAGGTGGCGGCGTCCACGACCTATTCCCGCCTCGGCAAGCCCGAGTATCGCCAGGTTGTTGCTCTCCGTGGCGCCGCTGGTAAAAATTACTTCGTCACGTCGCGCCTTGATCACCTCGGCTACCTGCCCCCTGGCATGTTCCACGGCGGCCAGCGCAAACACACCGTAGTCGTGGATCGGGCTGGCAGCGTTGCCGAAATCCTTTTCCAGAAATCGCATCACCACCGATGCTACCGACGGTTCCACCGGCGTTGTCGCATTGCAGTCCAGATACACAGCCATACATTCCCCTCTCACCGGAACTTGTTGCCAAGTATACGCAGCGCATGTATATAAGAAAAATATATTGTTTTTATTGTTTCTATATAAGTATCGAATAAATATGGCGGGGTGCTGAATCAATGGATGTGCGACAGTTGAAATTCTTTCTGGGGGTGGCGGCGTGCGAAAGTTTTACCAAGGCTGCAGAGCAGCTGCATATAGCCCAACCGGCTCTCAGCATAGCCATCAAGAAGCTGGAGGAAGAGCTGGACGTGCTCCTGTTCAACCGAAGGGACAGAAAGATTTCGTTAACAGCCGAGGGTGAAGCACTGTTGCTCCATGCTCAAGGCATACTGCAAGGGGTCAGCAACGCGAAACAGGCGATTGCCGATCTCCGAGGCCTGCTCAAGGGTGAGGTACGCGTTGGTCTCACACCGATGTTGAGCAGTTTTTTCTTTCCAAAGATTATCTCTTCATTCAAGCTGAGCCATCCAGGACTCAAGATTAGATCGGAAGAGCGTCGTGTAGGGAAAGAGTGTAGATCTCGGTGGTC
>CALABV010000188.1 GCA_937886325.1 uncultured Geobacter sp. | reverse complement strand
ATCATCAAGCTGATGGACCGCATGGGAGTCATGTTCAACCGCACCCCGGAAGGACACCTCGATTTCCGCGCCTTTGGCGGCGCCAAGTACCGGCGTACGGCATTTGCCGGGGCCACCACCGGCCAGCAGCTCCTGTATGCCCTTGATGAGCAGGTGCGACGTTTCGAGGTTGCGGGGAAGGTGACGAAGTACGAATTCTGGGATTTTCTCGGCGCGGTTGTCGACGATGACGGAATCTGCCGCGGAATCTCTGCCATGAATCTGCGTTCCATGGAGATACGAACCTTTGCAGCTGACGCCGTTATTGTGGCAACCGGCGGGCCCGGGGTGATCTTCGGCAAATCAACGAACTCGGCCATCAATACCGGCTCGGCTGCTGCTTCACTCTATGCGCAGGGAGTCCGATACGCGAACGGCGAGTTCATCCAGGTGCACCCGACGGCCATCCAGGGGATCGACAAGCTGCGTCTCATGTCGGAATCGGCACGGGGAGAGGGTGGTCGGATCTGGACCCTCAAGGACGGAAAACCCTGGTACTTTCTTGAAGAGAAGTATCCCGCCTACGGCAATCTGGTCCCGCGGGATATCGCGACCCGAGAGATCTTCCATGTCTGTGTGGACGAGAAACTGGGCATCGACGGCAAGAACCAGGTGTACCTGGACCTGACCCACTTGCCGGCCGATTATCTGGATCGCAAGCTGGGCGGCATCCTGGAGATATACGAGAAGTTCGCCGGCGAAGACCCGCGGAAGTTCCCCATGAAGGTATTCCCTGGGGTCCATTACTCCATGGGCGGCATGTGGGTCGACTACGACCAGATGACCAATATCCCCGGACTGTTTGCCGTGGGAGAGTGCGACTATCAATACCACGGCGCCAACCGGCTCGGGGCCAATGCTCTCCTTTCCTGCATCTACTCCGGAACGGTCGCGGGACCGGCCGCGGTGCGTTTTGCCAAGGGGCTGAAAAAGGTTGCCGCGGACGCAGGCCGGGATTGTTTCGACAGGGAGCAGCGGCGTCAGGAGGAGATTTTCGCGGGAATATACCGAATGAACGGTCCCGAGAATCCCTATCGCATGGCGCAGGAGTTGGGAGAACTGATGACCGAAAACGTGACCGTGGTGCGTTACAATGACCGGTTACGGGCAACGGACGAAAAGCTGCGGGATTTCCAGGAGCGGTGGAACTCCATCGGAGTCCTTGATACCGCCCGAGGGACCGCGAATCAGGCCGCGCAGTTTGCCCGACAGCTTCGTCACATGCTGGATCTGGCCCGGGTGATTACCGTGGGCGCATTGATGAGAAACGAGTCGCGGGGCGCCCATTACAAGCCTGAATTTCCAGAGCGTGACGACGCCAACTTCCTGAAGACGACCATTGCCGAATATACTCCGGAAGGACCGCGTATCTCCTATGAGGACGTTGATCTCGGCTTTATCGCTCCCCGTCAGCGGGTCTATAACGTGGAAAAACAGTCGTCAGCCCGGAAGGAGGGGAACTAGCATGGCGGAAAAAGTGATTCACCTCAGGATCAAGCGTCAGGACACGCCGGATTCCGCCCCGTACTGGGAGGAATTTACCGTTCCCTATGAGCCCGGCCATAACGTGATCTCCGTGCTTATGGAAATACGAAAGAACCCGATAAACGCCCGAGGTCAGAGAACCACGCCGGTAGTATGGGAGTGCAACTGCATGGAGGAAATCTGCGGGGCCTGTACCATGCTGATAAACGGGTCCGTTTGCCAGGCCTGCTCCGCTCTTATCGAGAAAATCGGAACGGAACTGACCCTGGAACCGCTTACGAAGTTTCCCGTGATACGGGATCTCCACGTCGATAGAACGAAAATGTTCGATGCGCTGAAAAAGGTGAACGCCTGGATACCCATTGACGGCACGCACGACATGGGCGAGGGGCCGCGCCTGGCGCCAAAGGATCAGGAGGAGGGGTACCGCCTCGCCAAATGCATGACCTGCGGCTGTTGCATGGAGGCCTGTCCTCAATACAATTCCCGTTCGGCTTTCATGGGACCGTCTCCCATTGCCCAGGTGCGGCTCTTCAACATTCATCCCACCGGGGACATGAGCCGGGAAGAGCGACTGGAAATACTCATGGGCGAGGGCGGTATCGCCGAATGCGGCAACGCGCAGAACTGCGTCAAGGTCTGTCCTAAGGAGGTGCCTCTTACCAAGACACTGGCCGAACTCAACAAGGACGTGAACCTGTACGGTATCTTCGGCATGCTGAAGAAGTAGGTGGAGGCGGCCCCGATCCGTAACGATCCGGGACGGGGCCGCCAGTTGAATGTATAGAACCAACGGCCCGGAGGACCGGGAAAGGGTTGGCGGTGGACCTTGTTTTCACCAAGCTTGTTTTTACTCTCCGACTGGATTCGAAAAGTCGGGATCCCTACGCCCTTTTTTCCCTGAAAAGCCGTTTCCGCGATGTGTTCCGCGAGACAGCGTGCCGTTCGAGGGGCGAGTGCGCATGCTGCTCCGGGCACAAAGACTGTGTATTTCAAGCTGTTTTCGCTCAGGGACTTGCACATGACCCTGGGGCACGGAAGCGACATCAGAAGCCGCCGCTTCCGTTCGTTTTTCATATCCCTCTCCTTCCGCGGCAGGGCGGTAAGTCCGTGACTGTGGAACTTGGGCTTGTGGTTGTCGGTAACGCCATGAACTATCTGTCCGCGTTCCGGAACTCCGTGATACGGATGTTCCGAGCCGAGACAGGTATGAATTCTCTTGCCGCGGAGGTCGTTGCAATTGAATCAGAAGGGTGTTCAGGGTTTCGTTCACCGTTGATTTTTGAGAATGAATCACCGTGGCCGGAGGGATTTTCAACTATTTCTGCGGACGACCTGACTGCCTTGAATACCCGTATGTCCGACAGGATCGGCCTGCGCTTCATTTCTCCCCTGCGTGTCCCCCGGGAAGGTCGCTTTCTCCGCAGCTTCTCTTTTTCTCCCTTTGTCCGTACCCTTCTGCGACGTATTTCTTCCCTGGCCTATTACTATTATGGAAGTGCATTGGAGATGGACTTTCCGCGACTGGCACGTATGAGCGAAACCGTTATCGTGGATGACAACGGCATGCAGTGGGCCTCATGGAAGCCGGGGCCATTGGAAGGAATTGTGGGGTCCGCCATGCTGAGCGGCGATCTGACGGATTTTTTCCCGGCGCTGCTTCTCGGTGAATACTTCTCGTGCGGAAAAGGAGCCGCATTCGGGCTCGGGCGGTATGAACTGTTTCCGGCCCCGGAAGGGGAGGGAGGCCCGCATTGATGAAGGTTCGTGTGTTGAAGGCATTGGACCGGTTGATCGGAACCGTTCTTGTCCATCTGATACCGAAACCGCAAGCGAAAACGATTCCCGAACCGCGGCGCATTCTATTTATCCGTCCCGGAGGCATCGGAGACGCCGTCCTCCTCCTTCCCGCCATTGCCGCGTTGAAGGAGAAACATCCGGAGAGTAGCATCAGCGTTCTTGCGGAGAAGCGGAACTCGGCTATCTTTTCCTTTTGCCGGCCCGTGGATCGCGCCTTCCGGTACGACTCTCTCCGGGACCTTGTGGAGGTCCTGCGCGGCACGTATGATGTTGTCATCGACACTGAACAATGGCACCGTCTCTCCGCGGTCATTGCCCGGATGACGAGGGCGCCGATGCTGATAGGCTTTGCGACCAACCAGCGGAGAAAGCTGTTTACGCATACCGCTTCATATTCCCATGATTCATATGAGAGAAACAGTTTTTTCTCGCTCCTCGAACCTCTCGGCATTAGCGGTATTCCCCGCGGTTCCGCTCCTTTTCTTGTCATTCCGGAGAAAGCGATACATACGGCCTTCGAAAAGACGGCAGTTGTAACCGGTGGCCCGTTTGTCGTCCTGTTTCCCGGCGCCAGTATTCCGGAGAGGCGCTGGGGAGCCGAAAAATTCCGTGAGCTTGCGATTCGACTTCACAGGAGTGGAGTAGCTGTCGTGGTCGTAGGGGGAAGAGGGGATGAGGAGACGGGGGAGACAATCACGGCAGGAAGCGTCGGTCTGAATTTGGTCGGACGTACCTCGCTGGCGGAAACCGCCGCCGTTTTGAGCAAATCCCGGCTTCTGGTAACAGGAGACTCGGGTATCCTCCATATTGCCGTCTTACTTGGTGTCCCGACGGTTTCCCTGTTCGGCCCCGGCATTGAGAAGAAGTGGGCGCCCCGAGGCGAAAACCACATTGTTCTGAGCAGGCATCTCGAATGTTCTCCCTGCACAAGATTCGGGTATACGCCGCGCTGCGAAATCGGCGCCCGCTGTCTGTCGGAGATTGAAATTGATGAAGTGGAAGATGCGGTAATGAAACTCCTGAAGACGAACCCCTTGTGGGAAAAACGTGAAAGTGAACAAAATTCTTGACAAATGAGGAACTACTTGGTAAAAACTGTCTGCTTTTCATGAAGGCGCGTAGCTCAGGGGTAGAGCACTAGCTCGACACGCTAGGGGTCGGCGGTTCGAAACCGCCCGCGCCTACCATTTGGAATTCGCCAAGGTCAAACCAAGGACAGAGGCATCGAGGTTCGATGCCTCTTTCTGTTAAGGGGCCAACATGAATGAAATAGGAGTAACGCTTCCCGACGGCTCGCGAAAGGTTCTTGAGAACGGTGCGACCATTAGTGATTTGGCCCGTTCCATCGGCGCCGGATTGGCGCGCAATGCCATTGCGGGCACGATAAACGGGGAACCGGTCGATCTTTCAGCTCCGTTGCGCGAAGGTGACAGGGTCGAGATTCTGACCGACAAGAGCCCGGAGGCTCTGGATATAGTCCGTCACTCCACGTCACACCTTATGGCGCAGGCGGTGAAAGCCCTTTTCCCGCAGGCGAAAGTCACCATCGGTCCCGCCATTGAGAACGGTTTCTACTACGATTTTGATGTTGATACGCCTTTCAGCCCCGAAGATCTGGAAAAGATCGAGGCGAAGATGCGCGACCTGGCAAAAGCGAATCTGGCCGTCACTCGGGAGGTTCTGACCAAGGAAGAGGCTGTTCGGTTGTTCCGGGATATGGGGGAAACATACAAGGTCGAACTGATCGAAGATCTTGACGCCGACGAGGTGTCTCTCTATCGCCAGGGGGATTTCGTAGACCTCTGCCGCGGACCGCATCTCCCGTCCACCTCGTTCTGCAAGGCCTTCAAACTGACCTCCATTGCCGGCGCATATTGGCGCGGTGATGAGAAACGCAAGATGCTGCAGCGTATTTACGGTACCGCCTTCACCGACAAGAAGGCGCTGGATGAGTATCTTGCTCGTCTGGAAGAGGCGAAACGCCGCGACCACCGGAAAATCGGAAGGGAACTTGATCTCTTCTCGTTCTCCGACGAGGTGGGCGCCGGGCTTGTTATTTGGCATCCAAAGGGCGCCATGCTCCGGACCATCCTTGAAGACTTCGAACGAAAAGAGCATCTGAAGCGCGGCTATGACATCGTTCTCGGCCCCCAGATCCTCAAGAAAGAACTATGGCAGCGTTCCGGACATTATGAAAACTATCGTGAAAATATGTATTTCACGGAAGTCGACGGGCAGAGCTACGGCATTAAACCCATGAACTGCCTCTCCCATATGATGATCTACAAGTCACAACTCCGCAGTTACCGGGATCTTCCCCTGCGTTTCTTCGAGTTGGGCACGGTTCATCGCCACGAAAGGGCGGGTGTTCTTCACGGCCTGCTGCGGGTTCGGGGTTTTACCCAGGATGACGCCCATATCATTTGCACGCCGGAGCAGTTGGATGCTGAGATCAAGGGTGTCATTTCCTTTGTGAACGATGTGATGGGGATCTTCGGTTTTGACTACGAGATGGAGCTCTCCACGCGTCCCGAGAAATCTATCGGCACGGATGAGGATTGGGAGCGGGCGACAAAGGCGCTGCTGGCGGCTTTGCAGGACTCCGGACGACCGTATGAGATAAACGAGGGAGACGGGGCATTCTATGGACCGAAAATCGACATCAAGCTGCGCGACGCGCTTGACAGGCGATGGCAATGTGCTACAATCCAGTGCGATTTTACGCTCCCAGAGCGGTTTGATCTGACTTATGTAGCCGCGGACGGAGAGCGGAGACGCCCCGTCATGGTCCACCGGGTCATCCTCGGCGCCATTGAGCGTTTCATCGGTGTCCTTATTGAGCATTATGCGGGTAACTTCCCACTCTGGCTCTCCCCTGTGCAGGGGATGGTACTGACGGTTACCGATAATCAGGTTCCTTATGCTCAGCAGGTGTTTACGACCCTTCGGGAAGCGGGGATTCGCGTCCAGCATGATTTCAGAAACGAGAAATTAGGGTTCAAGATACGGGAAGCCCAGTTGCAGAGGGTGCCGTTCATGTTTGTAATAGGCGACAAGGAAGTAGAAACGGAGACCGTCACTCCGCGCTTCCGTGACGGCAGCAACCTGCCGGCGATGAAGGTGTCTGAGCTCGTAGAGTATATCCATACGGAAGTGAAACGTTTCAAATAGGAGGTGGCACCATAGCGAAACCCACAGTGAATATCAATCAGGCTATCCGCGCGCGGGAGGTCAGGGTTGTCGGAGCTGAAAGCGAACAGCTCGGCATTCTTCCGCTTTCCGAGGCGTTGGCCCTTGCGGAAAGTCAGCATCTGGATCTGGTCGAGGTGTCACCGACTGCCGTTCCTCCGGTCTGCAGGATCATGGATTATGGGAAGTTCAAGTACCAGCAGAGCAAAAGACAGCAGGAAGCCAGGAAAAAGCAGGTACAGATCCAACTGAAAGAGATCAAACTCAGACCCAAAACCGACGATCATGATATTCTTTTCAAGATAAAACATGCGCGTCGCTTCCTTGAGGAAGGAAATAAGGCGAAAATTACGGTTGTATTCCGAGGCCGGGAAATAACCCATAACGAGTTGGGGTTGCAGGCTCTGGAGCGTTTTACCACCGAACTCGAGGACATATGTACGGTTGAGGTCCGACCCAAGATGGAAGGTCGTAACATGTACATAATTGTTGCGCCAAAAAAATAATTCTTTTCTGATCATAGAAAGCGAAGCAAAGGAGAACACAATGCCAAAGATAAAGACGAACCGGGGCGCAGCCAAGCGCTTCAAAAAAACCGGCAGCGGCAAGATAAAGAGGAGTCACGGCTTTACAAGCCACATTCTGACCTCCAAGACGAGGAAGAGAAAACGCAATCTCCGTCACGGTGCGTTGGTTTCCCCGGTTGATGCGAAGAATATCGCCAAACTTATACCGTACATGTAGCTTTGGACCGCGCCTGCCATGGCGCATGGTCCGCACAGCGTCCGTGAACCGTGAGGAAACGTCTCCCCTTGCGGATCCGGCGAAATACCGATAAAGGAGTAGAGAATGCCAAGGGTAAAACGAGGATTTAAAGCGAGACAGCGAAGAAACAAGGTTTTGAAGCTGGCAAAAGGGTATCGCGGCGCAAGGAGCAAATTGTTCCGGAGCGCAACGGAAGCGGTAGATCGCGCACTGAAGTATGCCTATCGTGACAGAAAAGTCAGAAAGCGGGATTTCAGGGCTCTCTGGATAACCCGTATCAATGCAGCTTCGCGTCTGAACGGGCTCGCATACAGCAAGCTCATCCACGGCCTGAAGCTGGCTGATGTGCAGATAGACCGGAAGGTGTTGGCCGACCTTGCGGTAACCGACCCGGGAGCCTTTTCCGAGATTGCGGGTCTGGCAAAAGCAAAACTCTAGAAAATCCAGCATTGGGAAAAAGGAGAAACGGGATACACACTTTCCTGTTTCTCCTTTTTTTTGGAAGGTAGCCGAACATGAAGCAGAAACTGGAAACACTCTTACAGGATGCTCTGGCGGAACTTGCACACGTTTGCACCGAGGAATCTCTGCATGAGTTGCGGGTAAAGTATCTGGGAAAGAAAGGGCTCGTTACTTCCGTGATGAAGGGACTCGGAGCGCTTCCACCTGAAGAACGTCCCTCTATCGGTCAGATGGTGAATGTCGTCAAGGATCGCCTCGAAGAAGAAGTGGGGTCCGTTCTGAACACTATCCGCACGTCTCGTAAAGAGGAAAAGTTGCGGGGTGAACGTCTCGACATTACCCTTCCCGGTCGTCGAAGGCCCATGGGAACCAAGCATCCCATTACCTTGGTAACGGAAGAGATTGTCGAGATATTTGCCGGTCTTGGGTTTCAAGTGGCCGAGGGACCTGAAATCGAGAAGGATTACTATAATTTCGAGGCCTTGAATATTCCCAAAGACCATCCGGCCAGGGACATGCAGGACACCTTTTTCGTCAGTGATTCAATCGTGCTGAGGACCCATACGTCTCCTGTCCAGATACGTACGATGCTGAAGCAGGCTCCACCGGTACGAATCATAGCACCCGGTACGGTCTATCGGTGTGACTCTGACGCGACGCATTCCCCCATGTTTCATCAGGTCGAGGGCTTGATGGTGGACAAGGGCATAACTTTCAGCGATCTGAAAGGCATCCTGACCAGCTTTGTGAACCAGTGTTTCGGTTCCGGCGTCGGCGTGCGTCTTCGGCCGAGCTTTTTCCCGTTCACCGAGCCGAGCGCCGAAGTGGATATTGCCTGCGTGATATGCAAGGGAAAAGGGTGTCGTGTCTGCAAAAACACGGGCTGGCTGGAGATTCTCGGCTCGGGAATGGTTGATCCTGAGGTTTTTCGGCATGTATCGTACGATTCCGAAGTATATACCGGTTTTGCTTTCGGTATGGGAATCGAGAGGATCGCCATGCTCAAATATGGAATCAGCGATATGCGGCTCCTTTTCGAGAACGATCTTCGTTTTTTGAAGCAGTTTTAGGGTACATGATAAGCCAACACTTTATGTTTCAAAATCCAAACCATTTAAAAAGTGTGAAAAAATGATAGTAACATACAATTGGTTGAAGGAATTTGTAGATTTTGATCTGTCGCCAGAGGAACTTGCCGACCTTCTTACCATGATTGGATTGGAGGTTGAGGGGATCAGTTCTATTGGTGGCGGCATGGATGAGGTTGTCGTTGCCCTGGTCGAGGAGAAGCAACAACACCCCAATGCCGACAAGCTCTCTCTCTGTCAGGTGAACAACGGCAGAGAAGTAATCTCGGTCGTATGCGGCGCCCAGAACTTCAAGGCCGGCGACAAGGTCGCCCTGGCACAGGTTGGAGCCGTTCTTCCAGGGGATTTCAGAATCAAGCGCTCAAAGATTCGGGGGAGTGAATCCTGCGGGATGCTCTGCTCGGAAAAGGAACTCGGGCTTGCCGATGAATCGGCCGGAATTATTGTCCTTTCGCAGGATCTGCCCCTCGGTGTCCCTCTGTTCGAGGCGCTCGGGACGAAGGATACCATTTTCGAAATCGGCCTTACACCGAACCGCGCCGACTGTCTCAGTGTCATCGGTATCGCACGGGAGGTCGCCGCGAAGCTGGGGAAAGATCTTGTCAGCCCTGAATACAGCGTTCCCGAAGAGGGGCCTTCCATAGAAGAAAAAGCATCTGTTCGTGTTCAAGATAATGATCTTTGCCCACGCTATACAGCGAGATACGTTTCCGGGTGCACCATCGGCCCGTCTCCCGCATGGATGGTGAGCAGATTGAACGCCGTGGGTATTCGCTCGATTAACAACGTGGTTGATATCACCAATTACGTTCTCATGGAATACGGGCATCCGCTCCATGCCTTTGACCATAGCCTTCTGGCGGGCGGGGCGATCATCGTGCGGCGTGCCGACGAAGGTGAGATGTTTCAGACCCTTGACGGACAGGAAAGAATTCTTACGTCAGCGGATCTTACAATTCGGGATGCCGAGAAAGTTGTGGCTTTGGCCGGCATCATGGGGGGAGAAAACTCCGAAATCAGGGATACTACTACCGATATTCTCATCGAAAGCGCCTGTTTTGCGCCTACGGCCATTCGCAGGACCTCCAAGCGTCTCGGAATGCACACTGAATCTTCCCACCGTTTCGAGAGAGGGGCGGATATATCGGTTCTTCTACGTGCACTGGACCGTGCCGCGTCACTTATGGCGGAACTTGCGGGTGGAAAGGTAGCAGCGGGACGCATCGACGTGTACCATGACCCGGTTCAGCCACGTTGTATCCAGGTGCGTCTCGATCGGATTGCACAGATCCTCGGCATCAGCTTGTCGTGTGAAGAGGTTTCGGCGATATTCAGAAATCTTCAGTTTTCAGTGGAACCTGATGAGCCAGGGATAGTGCGCGTTACCGTACCCACCTTCAGGGTTGATATCGAGCGTGAGATTGATTTGATAGAGGAAGTGGCGCGACTGAACGGCTATGAAAAGATACCGGCGACAATGCCGATGGTGCATACCTTTTCCGAACTCCCTTCCCGTCACCAGATGCTTGAAAAACGCCTCCGTGACCTGCTGATCTCCCAGGGGCTTTCCGAGGTAATCAGCTACAGCTTCATGCACCCGGACTCTTTTGGAAAGATTCTCCTTGGAGATGAAGACCCAAGGAGAGATGTTGTCGCGATCCTTAATCCGTTGACTGAAGAACAATCGGTAATGCGAACCACGCTGCTTCCCGGACTGCTGGAAACGACGGCAAGAAATATCAGTTACAGACTCATGAGTCCTCATCTTTTCGAGATGCGCCGTGTCTATCTTTCTGCAGCGGGAGAGGATCTTCCGGATGAGCCGGTATATGCGGCTGGAGTTCTATGTGGAGCGCGTGATCCCGAAGGTTGGCATCGGAAGCGCGAGGTGGTCGACTTCTTTGATGTAAAGGGGATAGTGGAAAATATTCTCGATTCGTTTGGTGTCTCATGCGCCTCTTTTGAGGCCCGTGATATCGATACTTTTTACCACCCCGGAAAATCCTGTATCGTTCTGTGTGATAAGGAAATAATCGGTTCCCTGGGAGAACTTCACCCTACCGTTCAGGAGAATTACGGTATTGAACTGCCTGTATATTATTTCGAGTTGAACTTTGAAAAACTCGTTTCCTTCAGCAGGGAGCCCGCCTCCGTTGTGGCGCCGCCGCGCTTCCCGGATACGTTCCGTGATATAGCCATGCTGATTGGCGAAGAAATCGAGACCGGAACGATTCTTGATTGCATCAGGGGTAACAGGATCAAAGAGATGGAAAACGTCGAGCTTTTTGATCTGTATACTGGTGAAGGGATTCCGGTGGGGCAGAAAAGTATCGCCGTCAGGATCCGATATCGCTCACAGGAAAGAACTCTTACCGATGAGGAAGTAAACCGTCTCCATCAGCGAGTTCTCGATAACCTTCTGAAGAATGTAAATGTTGCAATTAGGTAAAAACGGGTAAAAATGGGTTGATAATATTTGCCTGCCATGCTATAAAACCAAACGCGTCGCAGGCCTCCTGATTTCTTCTAACCATTTAATTTTATTGTCTGTTGGGGGATACCATGACAAAATCAGATATGGTGGAAAAGATATATGAAAAAATCGGGTTCTCAAAAAAAGAATCCGCTGAACTTGTAGAAATGGTTTTTGATATCATAAAAAGCACTCTGGAAACGGGTGAAAAAATCAAAATAGCCGGATTTGGAAATTTTGTCGTAAAGGAAAAAGCCGACAGGCGTGGACGTAACCCGCAGACTGGTGAAGAGATTGTCATTTCCGCGCGAAAGATTCTGACTTTCAAGCCCAGCCAGGTGCTCAAGGCTTCGATAAACACGAAATAGTACCTCCACGGAGGCGCTATGGATTCCGAACTTCCCGACAAACAGTATTTCAAGATTGGAGAAGTTGCCCGGATTACCTCCTTGAATTCCTCCGTGCTCCGTTTCTGGGAAACGGAGTTCGAGATGCTGCGGCCCATGAAGAGTCATACCGGTCAGCGGCTTTACAGCAAGCAGGACGTTCAACTTCTTATCAAAATCAAGCAGCTTCTGTACGCAGAGAAACTGACCATTGCCGGCGCCAGAAACAGACTGAAGCACTTTGCCGGGTCAGGGAGCGAACAAGGAACGGTCGCTGAAGACCCCGGTGAGAAGAAACAGAGAGTTCTTGACGAGATACTGGCTGAGTTGCGGAGTTTAAGGGATTTACTATAGAAAGATAACTTATACGTAATAGATGAATAGTTGAATATCCGGGGCGTAGCGCAGCCTGGTAGCGCACTAGACTGGGGGTCTAGTGGTCGCTGGTTCGAATCCAGTCGCCCCGACCAATAAAAACAGCCACTTGGGAGTTGTCCTTGGTGGCTGTTCCTTTTTGACCTGAAGTTTCGGTTTCATGGTCTATGTCAACTCCATCCATACCGTTTCTTTCAGAAAACAACGAAAAATAGGAAGTGTTTCCTCGGGCGGGGTGTGTATCGGAAGACCCGTACCACAGTTTGTTACCATGAAAAAACATGATGAGCTATTGAAGAATTATCGAGATTTAGTGAGCAGGATAGATATTCTGTGCGCAGAGATTCACAGGAAATATTCCGAATCGATTACATGCCGGAAAGGGTGCGACAGTTGTTGTCGCCATTTTTCCGTATCTTGGGTAGAAGCCGTTTCCCTGGCCTTGGCGGCACGGAGTCTGTCCGGTGAACAGTTGGATTTTCTGCGCAATCACGCTACGTCGTCAGCCAATCAGGACATCTGTCCTCTCCTGGTGGATGGGGCATGTATCCTGTATGCCCATCGCCCCATCATCTGTCGCACCCATGGTCTTCCAATACTCATCCGCCAAGGGACGGATATGCGCGTGGACTATTGTCCCCGTAATTTTACACACACCAAGACACTGTCGGGTAGTGGTATTGTGGACCTTGACCGACTCAATGAAACTCTCGCAGCCGTCAATCTCCTCTTCATCACCAGGTATTTTCACGGAAAAGAACCTCCAAAGGAGCGTGTGAGCATTGTCGAAGCGCTCATGATGGAAGTATGATGTGTCCTCCGTCCCTATCCTGTATCATTCTTTTTACGCAGAGGGGTGACTCAGTCGGTTTCCGGGGTAGGAGCAAAAGCTGCGGCGCTGCGGTCGGGACCATGGAATCGTGATTCATCCCTTTCATGACGTGAGCGTTACCGTTCGGCAAGCAGCGTCTTCGCCCGGCACAGAATCATTTCGCATGCGTCCTCGAAACCGACAACGCCGGTATCGATGGAGAGGTGATAGTTTCGCGCGTCAGTCCAATCACGGCCGGATAGTACCCGGATAAATTTCCTGCGCTGCCTGTCCGAGTCCTCAATCAAGTTTTTTGCTTTCTCAGAGTCCTTTATGTCAAAAACGTCCATCACCCTTCTGAGCCTGAACTCCGGAGTTGCGTGGAGGAAAACGTTTACCAGCCCGGAAATATCCGAAAGGATATGGAAAGCGCCTCTGCCGACAATTACCGAACTGTATCGTTCCGCTATTTTTCGGATAATGAGGGCTTCAACTGCAAAAAGTTCCGAGTCCATGATAGGTCGGACAGGAGGGGGAATATACCCTGTTTCAGGGATACAGACCGAACAGGAACGTACAAGGTTCTCCCAAAAGGAAGAAATTCTCTCCTGTCGGTCAATAATGAGACTCTCGTCCTCCTTCAGATGGTTTGCGACATGGCGGACTATTTCCCGATCCAGGTACCTGCATCCGAGGCTTTTTGCCACCTCTTGACCGATATACGCGCCGCCGCACCCAATCTGGCGTGATATTGTGATTGTTATACTGCTCGACATTCCTGGACCTCCTCCGGAAACCTTTTTTTCCAAAGTGTATCACCGGATTGAAAAAACGCATGGTTAACCGGGCGAAAGGGGCGGGTGTGTCGATATTTTGGATATAAAGACATATTCTGATGGAAAAACCGGAGAGATCCTGATACATAGAACATTTCTGAAGTGTTTTTCAGACATGCTTGCCCTTAGGAGAAATCAGTGGAAAAGATCGGAAGAAATGATGCATGTCCGTGCGGTAGCGGTAAGAAGTACAAGAAATGCTGTCTTGACAAGGGACGGGAAAGTATTCAACGCATGCGGGATGATTCAGCTGTTGCTAAACAGGCCCTGGAATTACTTGGTGAGCGGTATCCTGAAGGAGTCAGGGAAGCTGTGTTCGGCGGTTTTCTCGGTGGCCTGAAAAAGCGTGAAAGGGAGGCGGTGGGTTCCCTCTCACCCGATGTTCAGGAATTGCTTAATGTCAATATCGGAGAATGGCTCCTGACTGACGCAAAGATTGCCGTTCAGGGCGAACAGAAACCCGTTCGAGAAATTCTGCTGAGTCATGACGACTTTCCTCTGACGACGGAGGGAATCCGCTGGCTTTCGAACTTGGGGGAACGTCCGTTGAGCGTATATGAAGTTCGGAGGGTTGATCCGGGTGAAGGGATGTTGCTTTCGGACCTGCTGAGGCCTGATGAACCTGATATCCAGGTCCGGGAGCGAAAGGCATCAAAAGGCTTGGTGCGATGGGATACCCTTGGCGCTCGAATTGTAAAGTCAGGGAATGAATGGGTTCTGTCCGGCGCCGTTTACCCGTTGGCCCGCGAAGGCGCACATTCCTGCAGGTCCAGGATTCAACGGAAGGGCAAGGGTGAGGATGCCGGTCCTGACGCATTTCGCGAATTGTGCGGGTCCATTATCAGGGAGGAGTGGCTCCGGGGTGTCTTCGCCGAAAGTCAACGTGCGGAAAACGGGCATAATGATGCCGAAAAGATTGAGCCACCCACTGCCGCGGATTTCGAGAAATGGGCCGATGAGCCCCTGCCGGCGCTGGGTGACAGGTCTCCCCGAAAAGCAGCCAAGACTCCTGCCGGACGCAGAGTGGTAACGGAACTTCTCAAAACATTCGAACTTCGCGATGCCCGTCGCGCCCTTAAAGAGGGTGGCAATCCGGTTGATTTCGGGTATATTTGGGAAGGATTGGGATTGAAGCGGGAAATGCCCGACAACATAGCGGTCAGCTGATTATTCAGCCGGGAGCCGGGAGCCCGGCTACTCACCCCGATGACGAGAATTCACGAAGTCTATACAGGTCTCTATCGGGTTCGCTCCTACGAAACCGATTTCCGCGGCAGAGTTCGTTCCGTCACCCTTCTCAATTACCTTCAGGATGCGGCATCGCTTCACGCCTCGACCCTGGGTTTTTCGGTGAAAGACCTTCGTGAGAAAAACGCCACATGGATGCTTTCCCGCTACCATATACGGTTTTTTCACTACCCTGTGCTTGGTGATGAAGTTCGTGTTCGTACCTGGAGATCCGCCTGTGAGGGGTATTATGCTCTGCGGGACTTCGAAATTCTCGACGTACACGACAATCCCGTCTGCGTCGCAACCAGTTCCTGGGTGGTGCTCAACCTTACGACAAAACGTCCGGTCAGGGTCGAGTCGGTTATCGGAGATTTTCCTTGCCTGGAGCGACGTGCCCTGTCTGACGAGTTTCCTCCCTTGCCGAAACTCGAAACATGCACACGTGAACTTCCGTTCAGGGTCCGGTCTGTAGACGTGGACCTTAACAGGCATGTCAACCATGCGGTATATGTGGAATGGGCGCTGGAAGCCGTTCCTTCCGGGTCCCTCATGGACAGGCTTCCGTATGATGTGGAAATATCCTATCGAGCCGAAGCAATACTGGGCGATCGGGTTCTTTCCCGCTCTTCGGAAATCGACTCGTCGGATTCAGGCGCCTTTCTTCATCAACTGGTTCGAGACGGCGACGGCAGGGAATTGACCCGCCTGAAGACCGTCTGGCGTTCCACCCCGTAAAACGGACATATTTTTTCTTTCACAAGGCAAACACCGTGGAACAGTGGAAAAGAAGTCTCGCAACGTGCATTACCAATCCCGAGGAGTTGGCGGAATATTTTTCCTGCGATCCGGCCCCACTGAGGGCGGTGGCAGAAAAATATCCCATGCGCATTTCTCTCCATTATCTCAGCCTGATGCACGGGGCCGGCGATCCCGTCTGGCGCCAGTGTGTGCCGGATCCTCGTGAACTCGAGGACGACGGTCTGGAACCCGATCCTCTCCATGAAGAATTCCTGAGCCCTGTGCCGCGCCTCATCCACCGATATCCCGATCGGGTTGTTCTTCTGGCCGGGCCACAATGCGCCGTATACTGCAGATTTTGCATGCGAAAAAGGGCGATAGGCTGTCCCGCTGGAGTATCGGGGCAGGAAGGACTTGAAGATGCTTTCCGCTACATAGAGGAAACGCCGGCACTACGGGATGTGATCCTTTCGGGCGGGGATCCGATGCTGCTTGGTGATGATGAACTGGAGGATGTGCTGCTCCGGATACGACGAATCCCCCATGTGGAGATTATCCGGATTGGAACCAGGGTGCCCGTCACCCTTCCGGACAGGATTACTCCCCGCTTATGCCGAATGTTGAAGCAGTTTCATCCCCTCTATGTCAACACCCACTTCAATCATCCGCTCGAAATCACCACCGAGTCCGCTGATGCCTGCTCCCTTCTCGCTGATGCCGGCATCCCATTGGGAAATCAGACCGTCCTGCTGCGGGGGGTAAACGACAATCCGGAAACCATGAAGCGTCTGATGCAGAAACTGCTGATGATCCGGGTTCGTCCCTACTATATTCACCAGATGGATCTCGTCCGGGGGGGAGGGCACTTCCGCACCGACGTGAAAAAGGGAATGGCGGTAATGGCAGGTCTCCGCGGGCACACCTCGGGAATGGCCATTCCTTACTATGTGATAGACATGCCGGGAGGAAAGGGAAAGGTTCCGGTTCTGCCGGATTCGGGTCGTTTTGTTGGTGATCATCTGATTTTACGGAACTATCGGGGCGAGGAAATTCCGTATCCGGTCTCGGTTGATTCGGAGTTTACAACTCTTCCGGAGTGAAGGCGACTGCTTCGTCGATTGAAGAGGCTCCGAGCAGAAGCATTACGAGACGATCTATGCCGAAGGCGATTCCGGCGGAAGGAGGCATGCCGGACAACTCCTGAAGAAACTTTTCGGGAAGGGGATACACGGGTTTCGAGGAATTCCGGCGAAACCCCTGTTCCTGGATGAAC
Organism: uncultured Geobacter sp.; assembly: GCA_937886325.1. GTDB lineage: Bacteria > Desulfobacterota > Desulfuromonadia > Geobacterales > Geobacteraceae > RPRC01. Next base: position 34,838 of record CALABV010000188.1, on the reverse strand, counting down.
CGGTATCGCTGTTCTTCCGGGTCGATGAGTTCCGAGTAGGCGTTTGCGAGTTCCAACCCGCCGATATAGAGCTCGAAACGCTCCGCAACGCAGGGGTCTCCGGCCTTGAGCCTCGCCAGAGACCCACGTTGCGCAGGATACTCCAAAAGAAAGGTCGGCCTTTCCCACCCGAGCATCGGTTCGATGGAGCAGACCATGATCTCGTCGAACAGATTCTGTTCCAGAGCTTCTTCGGCGGTCATTTCTCCGAAACGGGAGAACGCATCCCTCACCGTAAGTCTTTCCCACGGTCCATCAAGTCCGACGACCCTGCCGTTCCAACCCACTTCGTACTTCTTCCCCACGGCGGCGGCCGCGGCGCGAACCAGTCCCTCGCAATCATCCATCAACGCGAAATAGTCGGCATGAGCCCGATACCATTCCAGCATGGAAAATTCGGGCAGGTGAAGCGAGCCCCGTTCCCCGTCCCGCCAGCAGTGACAGATCTGGAAAATACGCTCAAGGCCGTCGGCAAGCAGCCTTTTCATGCATATCTCCGGAGAAGGGTGCAGTACCCAGGAACCGGAGGGCATGACATCAATATGTGATTCCGGGATGGGAACGGGGATCCGCTGGGGGGTGTCGACCTCAAGGAAACCGTTTTTCTCGAAAAAAGAACGTACTGCATTGACGATCTTCGCCCTGGCGCGGAGGGAGTTGTGCCGGTTCGGAAAACGGCGGATGCCGTTCACAACACTATCCTTTAACTCTCGTGGAATACTCGCCAGTGCGGGTGTCGATGGTGATAAGCTCGCCTTCCTCGATAAAGGGAGGGACCCTCAGCACGTAGCCGGTTTCGACGGTAGCGGGTTTTGAATCACTGCCCGTCGTATCACCCTTGATCCAGGGGTCGGTTTTGACCACACGCAGGTTTACGAAATTGGGGGTGGTGACTCCGATGGGTTTTTCCTGAAACATCAGGACATCAACCTCGAGATTGTCAATGAGGAAGTTTTTTGCATCGCCGATGGCGTCCTCGCTGATACTGATTTGCTCATAGCTCTGATTGTCCATGAAGCAGTAGTTCGTATCTTCCTTGTAAAGGTATTGCATGGTACGTTCTTCAAGGTGCGCCGGCTCGAAGGTTTCGCCGGAGCGGTAGGTCCTGTCGAGACTTGTTCCGTTTATCATGTTCCGCATCTTGGTGCGGTAGAGGGCCTGACCCTTGCCCGGTTTGGAGAATTCGAAAAACGTTACGATGTACGGATCGCCGTCAATGGTGATTTTGAGACCCTTTCGCAGATCAGCAACAGTGTACATGGGAAACTTTCCTTTTCTATGGATTTTGACAAAAAGAGCTTCACCCGGAAATGCGGGAGAGTGTCAATTTTGAAATTGATAACTATACCCTTCCACGTCCGATATGTTAAGAAAAAAATGTTCAGCCCCTGAGATTCCAACATATCCGGAAACTGTAGATACAGCCGATGGAAACGTTCAAAGGCGCTGAGAACAGAACTGGAGATAGGTCGAACGAATGGCTGTCCGATACGCACGGGGACATGCACCGGCGGCAATCAGTCGCGGATACCTCATCACAACTTACGGATTCATGAAAAATTGCTGTGCTCGGACGGAGAACAGCCGGGTGACCGTAGAAGCCGGAGAACGTGAATGGGAGGTGGGTGGCAAAAAACAGGCGTGCAGGACGTGATTATTTTGAGCGATAGGTTATGCGCCCTCTTGACAGGTCGTAGGGAGAGAGTTCAACCGTCACCTTGTCACCAGGAAGAATTTTAATGAAAAATTTTCTCATTTTCCCGGAAATGTGTGCAAGAACAATGTGGTCGTTTTCGAGCTTTACACGGAACATGGCGTTTGGAAGCGGCTCGATCACCGTACCTTCCACTTCAATGGCTTCTTCTTTCTTCATGGGAACTCCTTGCGGGTACTGATTCTCTCAAAAGGGTGCTGAGAGGTAAAACAAGTCAGTTTATAGTCGGATTTGTAAAAAAATGCAAGGTGATTTACCGTTTGCGATGGTTCCAGTCTTCGTTCTTGCCAGGTTCTGGCGCTCTGGTACTCTGGTAGTAATACGTATACAACGAAGCAGTGGAGGTACGGTATGAGCCATGAAGTGCGGAATTATTGCGCGGGGGCCTGGATGGGCTCTCGGTCCGGGAGGCGCTTTGAAAGCACGAACCCGGCGGATATCCATGAAACGGTTGCGTCGGTATCTCTCTCCGGCAGGGATGATGTAGACCTGGCCGTCGCGGCGGCTCGGGATGCGTTCCGGACTTGGAGGCTCACACCGGCGCCGAAACGGGGCGAAATACTTTTCCGGGCCGCCGGTGCTCTGACGAGACGCAAGGATGAATTGGGACGGTTGGTGACACTGGAAATGGGCAAAGTGCTCGCCGAAGGACTCGGTGACGTTCAGGAGGCCATTGATATGGCCTTCTTCATGGCGGGAGAGGGGAGAAGGCTTTCAGGTGAAACAGTGCCTTCGGAGTTGCCGGACAAGGACTGTAAAAGCGTCAGGGAACCCCATGGTGTGGTTGCGCTCATCACTCCCTGGAACTTTCCGACGGCGATACCTGCCTGGAAGCTGTTGCCGTCCCTCATATGCGGCAACACGGTCGTACTGAAACCCTCATCGACGACACCGGCCTGCGCTGCCGCAATTGTCGAAACTCTTGAAGAAGCGGGGATTCCTCCGGGCGTTGTGAACCTTGTTCACGGTCCGGGTGAGGAAGTGGGGGAATACCTTGTGACACATCCGGAGGTGGATGCCGTATCATTCACCGGTTCCTGCGTGGCCGGAGAACGGCTGCAATCCCTGCTGACCGGTCTGCATCGGCCGTTTGCGGCGGAGATGGGGGGGAAAAACGCGATCCTTGTCATGGACGATGCCGACCTGGACCTGGCACTGGAGGGTGTCCTGTGGGGCGCCTTCGGCACCAGCGGCCAGCGCTGTACCGCGGCAAGCAGGGTAATTGTCCATGAAAGGATCCATGACCATTTTCTGGAGATGCTCGTGAACGGCGCGAACCGCCTGCGTCTTGGCCCCGGCCTCAATCCCGAAACGGATGTGGGACCCGTCGTAAACCGGCAGCAGATGAACAGGGTACTGGAATATATTCGGATAGGAGTCGGTGAGGGCGCTGAGCTGGTCGCCGGAGGCGGAAGGTGCGAACAAGGCCCCTGTGTCGACGGCTATTTCATCCGGCCCACGGTTTTCGCCGGGGTACAACCCGGGATGCGCATCGCTCGCGAGGAAATCTTCGGCCCGGTGGTAAGCGTTTTACGATGTTCGGGTATCGAAGAAGGTGTTGCCCTGGCCAACAGTGTGCAGTACGGCCTGTCGTCAGCCATCTACAGCCGGGACGTGAACACGACCGCCCGTGCCGAACGTGACCTGAAAAGCGGGCTCGTCTACATCAACGCCTCCACGATCGGCGCGGAGATACAACTTCCCTTCGGGGGCTGGAAGCATTCGGGATCCGGTCATCCCGAAGCGGGGGGGAGAGGCGGCGCTCTGGAATTCTACAGCAGGACAAAGGTGATCTATCGCGACTTCAGCGGCAGACTTCAAAAGGCGCAGATTGACTGATGCGCGAACGGAGGAACATCCATGCAATGCGATGAAACCATTTCCTATCGAGCCGCTCATGTCTTTACTCCGGCACTTCATTTCTACTACCCGGTTTCCATTGTGCGGGGAGAAGGGACCCATGTTTTTACGGACGACGGCAGGCGTCTGCTGGATTTCTCTTCCGGCCTTGCGGTGCTCAACATCGGTCACAACCACCCGCGGGTAGTCGAGGCGGCCCGTACGCAGATGGAGCGACTTATCCATACCGGCGGTGTCTATCTGAACGAGACGACCGTCGAAGCCGCGGAGAAGCTCCTTTCCATTATGCCTGAGGGGCTTGACCGCCTGTTCTTCAGCAACTCGGGAGCCGAGGCCGTAGATGGGGCGCTGAAACTTGCCCGGTTTGTTACCGGCAGGCAGGGCATCATCTCCTGTACAGGGGCCTTTCACGGCAGAACCTTCGGCGCACTGTCCGTAACGACGAGCTCGTCCGCATACCGGAAGAGGTACCATCCGTTTCTTCCTTCCATCTATCAGACTCCCTACCCGTACTGCTTCCGCTGTCCCTTTCAGCGCAGCCCCGACTCGTGCGGACAGCACTGCCTCTCCGATCTGGAAATGACCTTCAAGCACCGGATTCCCCCCGAAGAGATTGCGGCCGTCATTATAGAACCCGTTCTCGGCGAGGGCGGGTACTTCCCCGCGCCTGTACCATTTCTGGAGAAACTCCGGAAAGTATGCAGCCGGTACGGGATACTGCTGATCTTCGATGAGGTCCAATCGGGGATGGGCAGGACCGGGCGATGGTTTTCCTGTGAGCATGCCGGGGTCTCTCCGGATATCATGACCGTTGCCAAAGGGATAGCCTCGGGCTTTCCTCTTTCCGCTGTCGTGGCGGGAAGGCACATCATGGAGCAATGGCCATCGGGCGCCCACGGTACTACCTTCGGCGGCAATCCCGTATCATGCGCGGCTTCCATTGCCACCATCGACGTAATCAGAGAAGAGGGCCTTCTGGAGAAAGCATGCGAGCGCGGCGAGGAAATACTCGAAAGGTTGCGCCGCCTCGTATCGACCCGACCGCTTGTGGGGCAGGCGCGGGGATACGGATACATGATCGGTATCGAGTTTGTTACCGATGAGGGAGAACCAAACGGAGCTGCATGCCAGAATGTGATCGACGCCTGCCTGGAAAAGGGATTGATTCTGATTGGGTGTGGACCGGAACGGCACGTAATACGTTTTATTCCACCGCTCACGGTGTCGCGCGAGGACCTGGAAAGCGCGCTTGAAACCCTGGAAGAGGCGATTCGGGGGCTGTCATGAGGCGGGAACGGGTTCTCATTATGGGGGCCGCGGGGCGGGATTTTCACAACTTCAACGTCTGTTTCCGCGATGCTCCCGGCGTACGCGTCGTCGCCTTTACCGCAACGCAGATACCTTTTATCACGGAGCGGCGGTACCCCCCCGCTCTGGCGGGAAAACTCTACCCGAGGGGAATCCCCATCTATGACGAATCACGACTGTCAGAGCTGATTGCCCGGCTGCGCGTGGATCGCGTTATCTTTTCCTACAGCGACATTTCCCATGCGGACCTCATGCATCGCGCGTCCCTCGTCCTTGCGAGCGGGGCCGATTTCTCCCTCCTCGGTCCCGCCTCCACCATGCTGAAAAGCCGAAAACCGGTGGTCTCAGTCTGCGCGGTCCGTACCGGGTGCGGCAAAAGCCAGGTGTCCCGCTATCTGTGCGACATAGTGCGGAGCGCGGATCTGGCGCCGGTCGTGGTGCGTCATCCCATGCCTTACGGAGATCTTTCGAGACAGGACGTTGAGCGTTTCGGCAACTTCGAGGACCTCTCCCTCCATCGCTGCACCATCGAGGAACGGGAAGAGTATGAACCGCTGCTCCAGCATGGCGCCATCGTATACGCGGGGGTGGATTACGGCAAGGTCCTGCAACGGGCGGAGAAGGAGGGAGATGTTCTGATCTGGGACGGCGGCAACAACGATTTTTCATTCTTTGTTCCCGACCTGGAAATCGTCCTCGTGGATCCTCTCCGTTCCGGCCATGAAACGGGATTCTTCCCTGGCGAGGTCAATCTCCGGCGTGCCTCCATCGTTATCATCAACAAGAGCAATACCGTGGTTCGGGCCGTCTGCGACCGTATGGAAGAGACAGTCCGTTCAGTAAACCCCACCGCCACCGTTATCAGGACCGAGTCCCTGGTCCGTCTCTCCGACCGGAATGCGGCGGCTGGTCGGCGCGTTCTGGTCGTAGAGGACGGTCCGTCCATCACCCACGGCGGGCTGGCGTCGGGCGCCGGCTATACGGCTGCCATCCGGTTCGGCGCCGGGGAGATCATCGATCCGAGGCCACATGCGGTCGGTACACTTGCGGAAACCTACCGGACATATCCCCACATCAGCCGGGTGCTTCCTGCCATGGGATACAGCGATAGACAGATGGAAGACCTGCGGCGTACCATCGAAGAGACTCCGTGCGACCTCATTATCTCCGCGACTCCCATCGATCTCCGTCGTCTGCTTCCCCTGTCAAAGCCCGTTGTCCGCGCATTTTACGATATCAACGAGGAGGAGGGGGAGCCTCTGAAAAAAATTGTGTTGCAATTTCTCTCCGAAAAAGGCCATTAATCATACCTTTCATCATCCCGAGGAAGGATCAGTTCATCAGAATGGAAACATGTATCAAGCACATGGATCTGCCGAACGGGCTGCGGGTTTCCGTGTACGACACCACCCGCCGATATTACGAAGATTACCATCTGGTCAGGCTTGAGTTTGTCTGCCGGGTGTCGCTTCACAGGGAATTCTTTGATGACCCCGAATCATTCGAAGAGGCGAACAGGCTCTTGGGAGACTCTGCGGTCTATCGTCGAACCTGTAAAAAAATGGGGGTTCCCTTTGCCGATATCCAGTCGGCGCGGGAATCCATCATCGCCGATTTTATGAAAAATGCTCTTCCGTATTTCACCGTTGAAAGCTTTGCCCGGAAACTTGTCCAGTCGGAATACGCAAAGGTCAGGGAAAAGACCGGCCGGTTGCGTATGGGTGGGGAGGCATTTCATGGATGAAGTCACGACAGTCATTGAGAAACTGGCGTTTGGGGGAGCCGGCCTGGGCCATGTGGACGGGAAGGTCTGTTTTGTTCCTTTCACCGCTGTCGGGGATACGGCACGGGTTCGAATAACGAAGGAAAAGAAGTCGTACATGGAGGGTGAACTTGTGGAGTGCTCTCCCCCCTCCACTGAAAGGACACAGCCCCCGTGCGCCGTCTTCGGACAGTGCGGAGGATGCTGCTGGCAGCATCTGCCCTACAAGACTCAGGTCACGGCAAAACAGGAAATTTTCACCGATGTGCTCGGTCGTATCGCACGGGTACAACCGGACCTTGTTCAACCCGTGATTCCGGCTCCCTTACCCTATGGCTACCGCTCTCGGGTACAGTTCAAGGTTCGAAGTGTCAACGGCAGGCTCCACCTTGGGTTCTATCGGCAGGGTTCCCACTTTGTAATCGACATTCCCGGCCGATGTCTCATAGCGAACGAACAGGTCAACCTGATCCGCGAGGCCCTTTCGCCGCTACTTGCCTGTTTTCCCGAACCGCACCGGCTTCCCCAGATCGATGTTGCGACCGGTGATAGCGGCGACGCCCTGCTCCTTTTTCACTATATAGGCGAACGGACCCACGAGGTTGTCGACTGGATGGAAGAATCGCTCCCCGGTATGGCGCCGGTTACGGGCATTTTCCTGCAGATAGGACGCAAGGCGACGATACGAAAGGTATGGGGAGACGAGCGAGTGTCATATACTGTATCGTCGGAGCTTTTTCCCAACCTCCCCGAGGTGAAACTTTCCTTCCGCTGCGGGGGATTTTCCCAGGTACATTACCGGCAGAACGCCGCACTGATCGATACTGTTCTTGACTGGGCCGATCTCCGGGGTACGGAACGGGTCCTTGATCTCTTCTGCGGGAACGGCAACTTTTCTCTCCCTGCCGCTCGGTTGTGCGGCGAAGTGGTTGGTATCGAGGATTTCGCGCAATCAATCGAAGACGCAGTCACCAACGCCCGGGTGAACGGCATCTCGAACGCACGATTCTACAGCATGTCAGCGGAAAAGGGGTTGCGGAATCTGACGGAATCCGGTGAACGCTTCGACGTGGTTCTGCTCGATCCCCCACGGACGGGAGCCATGGAGGCAGTCAGACTCATCGCGGGAACGGCGCCGGAGAAAATTTTGTATGTTTCCTGTGACCCGCCTACTCTCGCGAGGGATGTCGCTGAACTCGGAAAGCAAGGATACAGGGTTGCGGCGACTCGGGTGGTCGACATGTTCCCTCAGACATATCATATCGAAAGCGTTACCCTTCTTTTGAAATCCTGAACCGTTTTGGGAAAGATATTTGCAAGCCGAAACCTGGTGTTGCGGTCCACAGGCGGAGGGAAAAGAAAAACGTATCCCGCAAACCGGTATTCAATAAAACCCTGTTTGCGCATATGCGCGTAATAAGGCGGTCAAACCGGTTCATGGCAGTGAACCGGTTTGACGTGCAAGTGTATCAATTTATTCCGGAAGATGATCAATTTTGATGACAGGCTGACGAGCCCAACAGGTATATCCGTGCCGTAGTCCCTGTATTCTTGTTTGATGGGAATTCGATACCGAGTTTTTGTAATGTCAGCACATGTGGTGACCAAAGAAAGTCGGAGGAGACGAGATGAACAAATCAGAGCTTATTGAAGCCCTTGCACAAAAGAAGGACCTTTCTTTCAAGAAATCCGAAGAGATAATAAATACCATCTTCGAATCAATGTCCAACGCCCTCCATGCGGGTGAAAGAATTGAGATACGAGGTTTCGGCAGTTTTGTTATAAAGCATTACAAACCTTACGTCGGTCGTAATCCCAAGACGGGTGAAGCCATCACCGTAAAACCGAAAAGGCTTCCCTTTTTCAAGGTAGGAAAAGAACTCAAGGAAAAAGTCGACAAGTAATTCTCTTTCCTTGCGCTATCCCTGCTGTTTCCTTTTGTCACGCTCCTCCTTTCGAGCCGTGCGCGTCGTTTCCGATCCATGGCGGAATGCGATGGTGAGGGAAATCAGCGACCATTCTCTCCTTTCTCGAAAGTCAAACCTTTTTCGATTCGGGCACTCCGGAGTCAGACAGTATGCTTTTTTTTCAGCTGATCGAGGCACTCGGCGGGCTCGGCCTTTTTGTCCTCGGCATGAAGACCATGGCGGACGGCCTCCAAAGGCTTGCCGGTGGGGGAGTTCGCCGGGCAATTGAAAAGGTTACGGGAAACCGCCTGTCCTCCGCACTCACCGGGGGGTGCCTGTCAACCCTTCTCCAATCGAGCGGCGCCGCCTCGATTCTGATTATCGGTTTTGTCAACGCTGGTCTGCTCTCCCTTTACCAGGCCCTGGGAATGCTTATCGGAACAGGGCTTGGAACCACTGTCGCGGTTCAGTTTCTTGCATTTAAAATTTCCTTTCTCGCGTTACCCTCCATTTTCCTCGGGGTTTTCCTGCGTTTCTTCACCAGAAGGCGAAGGTGGACCTTTTTCGGCGAAGTGCTGCTTGGATTCGGCCTTCTCTTTTTCGGTCTTGATATCATGGAGTCCCGATTCGCCGCTTTGGGAGAATGCGTCTATTTTCAGGGATATTCCTCGCTGCTTGTCAACCTGCGTCTTGCAGGCGTTATCTCCGGCGCTCTTTTGGCCTTTCTGGTGCAGTCCGGTAGTGTTGCGGTTGGGATTATCATTGCACTGGCGGCAAGCGGAACAATCGGTTTCGAACAGTCGGCTGCCATGGTGCTTGGCGAAGTGCTGGGCACGGCGGGCCTTGCGGGAATCGGCGCCATTGGCGGGACAGTGACGGCGAGACGAACCGTCCTGTTTTACGGTAGTTGTGCGCTGGTTTCGGTCGGCATTGTATTGGTTTTTTTTCCCCTGTTCTTGCGGCTTGTTTCCCTGGTTACCCCCGGTGATGCCTCGTTTCTTCAGAAACATGGGAATCCTATCGCGGCCGGGAGTTTGGCGCCTTCTTCACGGACGGTTGTCGCGCGGGCCATTGCCAACAGTCATACGGTATTCAGCATTCTGAGCGCGCTGCTCTTTCTTCCAATGATTGGGATTTTCGCCCGCTTCGCGGCCAGGATGCCGCCCTTGGTGAACGGTGACCTCGATACGGAACCCCACTCTCGATACCTCGATTTCCGTGTGATTGACACACCTTCTCTGGCATTCGTTCAGGCAGGCAGTGAACTGAAACGGATGGCGAAAGTGGCGAATTCCATGGTAAGCGACTCGATACGGCAGTTTTCCGGATTTGACACGAAAACTGAATCATATATCAGGCAGAGAGAGAACCTCCTGGATGTTCTGCAGAAAGATCTTTCCGCTTTTCTGGTTGCCCTGGCCCGAAGGTCGCTTTCACCCGAGGTGGCTCAAGAGGTCCCGGTCCTGTTGAGCACCGTGAACGACCTGGAAGATATCGGCGATAACTGTGAAGTAATTCTTGAATGCCTGCGTCGAAAGAAAGAGGAAAATGTATACTTTTCTCCTGCAGCCATGGAGGAGGTAGTATTAGTCGCGAAAAAGGCTGAAGGAATGATGTCAACGGCCGTGGCATGCATCGAGAGCTCCGAATGTCCCGACATGGTCGGAGCTCTTGCGCTGAAGAACGATATACTCCTGTCTGCCGACGCCCTCAAGGGAAACCACCTGGAGAGGCTCAGCACGGGTGACTGCACGGTAATCGCGGGACTGCTCTTCATGGACATCATTTCCGCGTTTGCCCGTATCGGAGAGACAGCATACACTATTATCGAAACAAGGAGTAATTTCGAGGATGAAAGAGCCTCTGGCCTCGATTGATCTGGGCACCAACAGCGCCCGTCTCCTGATAGCAACCCTTGATGAGGGGCGGCATATCCATCCGCTGGTCGTGAAAAAGCGGATTACCCGTCTGGGTGGAGGCTTTTCACGTACCACGGGGCTCTCACCCGAGGCTCGCGCCAGGACCCTTGAGGTGTTGCATGATTTCGCGGCGGAAATAGAAAAGCAGGGGGTGGCGGATATCCGGGCCGTCGCGACCAGCGCGGTGAGGGATGCCGTTAACGGCGGGGAATTCGTGGAAGAGGTCTTACGCGAAACCGGAATCCGTCTCCGGATCATTGACGGGCGGGAAGAAGCGATCCTGAATCTCCGCGGTGTCGCTGCCGGCCTGGAACTGGAAGGCGATTTTCTGGTTTTCGATATCGGAGGCGGGAGTACCGAATATACCCTGGCGCAGGGTGAATCGCTGCGCTTCACCCGAAGTCTTCCCCTCGGTGTCGTAAGGCTTACGGAAGGGAAGGGGGATATCCCGTCCATGGAGGACAAAATCAATCGGGAGCTTGAAGGGCTGCGCCGGGACATGGTGGCGGCCGGTCACGACAAAACCCTGTCGCAGGCTATCCTGGTGGGTACGGCGGGAACGCCTGTCACGCTCGCCGCAATTGACGTGAAACTTCCGGATTTCGATTACCGGAAGGTCCACGGGCATTCCCTCTCTCTGCCGGATATCGCGAACATCCGTGCCAGGATGTTTTCCATGACACCGGAACAGCGTCTGAGAGTTCCCGGGCTTGAGAAGGGGAGGGAGGATCTGGTCGTTGCCGGAATACTCATTACCATGAAGACCATGGAACTGCTCGGGTTCGATCGGCTTGTGGTCTGCGATACCGGACTGCTGGAGGGGATACTTGCAGGAATGGCCCGTGAGGGCGGGTAAGGGTTCCGGAGGCGATATCCACCGGGTGTTTTCCCGAATGAATGGGGGGCCACCGCTTTCCATCAGGGGGGTGAAAGGAGACGCCACGTCTCCGTGCCGAGCCAGTTTTGCTGTTGACATCAAACCCTGTTTGTCTGTATATTTCTCGGCGATTTCGGGAAGAAATTCCCGTATTTTTGTTTCAGGAGGCCCCTTCTTCATGAAAGAAATCCTTTCCGGAAACGAAGCGATAGCCCGCGGCGCGTACGAGGCCGGAGTCATGGTGGCAACTGCTTACCCGGGCACTCCTTCTACGGAGATACTGGAAAACATCATTCGGTACAAGGAAGTCGACGCATCCTGGTCGCCCAATGAAAAAGTCGCCCTGGAGGTTGCCATGGGCGCCTCATTCGCCGGGGCGCGTACCCTGGTCGCCATGAAGCACGTGGGCGTCAACGTGGCCGCTGACCCCCTGTTCACCCTTTCCTACACCGGCATCAAGGGCGGGCTCGTTCTCGTTACCGCTGATGACCCGGAAATGCACTCTTCCCAGAACGAGCAGGACAACCGCAACTACGCCAGGTTTGCGAAGGTTCCCATGCTGGAACCGGCCGACTCCCGCGAGTGCAAGGAATTCACGCGGCTGGCGCTGGAGCTTTCCGAGGAGTACGATACGCCGGTCATGCTCCGCACCACGACACGCATCTCCCACAGCAAATCCATCGTGGAACTTGATGACCGTGTCAGCGGACTTCCCGTTCCGGCCCTCGTGTCCAACGCAGCCAAGCAGGTAATGCTCCCCACCAACGCCAAAGTGCGCCATCCCCTGGTTGAGGCCCGCATGGCAAAGCTCGCCGAGAAGGCGAACTCCATGGCCGTCAACCGTATGGAGATGCGGGATACCACGATGGGCATTATCACCTCGGGCACCTGCTACCAGTATGTGAGAGAGGTTTTCCCGAACGTCTCCACGCTCAAGCTGGGATTGGTCAACCCGCTGCCCGTCTCCCTCATCCGCGACTTCGCCGCAAAGGTCGACCGCCTGTTCGTGGTGGAAGAACTGGATCCCTGTATCGAGGAACAGGTAAAGGCCCTGGGAATTTCCGTTTCCGGCAAGGATTTTCTTCCCCTGTGCGGAGAGCTGTCGCCCGGCAGGATACGGGCAGCATTCACCGCCATCGGTATCGGCGGTGAAAAGGCTTCCGTTCCGGTTGGAGAGTCATCCGCTCCGAGACTTCCAGGCAGGCCGCCCAACATGTGTCCAGGCTGCCCGCACCGGGGTGTCTTCTACACCCTCAACAAGCTCAAGGCCTACGTTACCGGCGACATCGGCTGCTATACCCTGGGCTTCCTTCCACCGTTATCCGCCATGGAGACCTGCGTCTGCATGGGTGCATCCATCGGCAATGCCACCGGCGCGGTAAAGGTGGTTTCCGAGGAGGAGAAAAGAAGGGTCGTGGCGGTGATCGGTGATTCCACCTTTTTCCACAGCGGGGTCACCGGGCTCATGGACATGGTGTACAACAATGCCCCATCAACCGTGATAATCCTCGACAACCGCATAACCGCAATGACCGGCCGCCAGGACAACCCGGCTTCCGGCTATACCCTCATGAATGAAACCGCGCACAAAGTCGATATCCCCCTCCTCTGCGGCGCCTTGGGCGTGAAGCATGTCCGAGTGGTCAATCCCTACGACCTGGAGGAAACACGGCAGGCGCTCAAGGAAGAGATGGGGCGTCCAGAGACGTCGGTGATCATCACCGACAAGCCCTGCGTGCTCATCAAGCGGGAGGGTGTTTTCCAGCGCGGGCCTTTATGCGCGGTTGACGTGGAGAAATGCACCGGGTGTCGCGCCTGTCTCGGCTTGGGTTGCCCGGCTATCCAGTGGCGACCGACCGAAGGGAAGAAAGGGGTTTCGTTCATCGATCCGGGCCTCTGTACCGGGTGTGATGTCTGTCGACAACTCTGCAAGTTCGACGCGATCAGGAGGGCGCAATGAGTGACAAGGTAACCAATCTGCTTCTGGTCGGCGTTGGCGGCCAGGGAATCCTCCTGGCATCGGAGATCCTGTCCGAAACCTTCATGCTCGCCGGTTTCGACGTCAAGAAGAGCGAGATACACGGCATGTCCCAGCGGGGCGGGAGCGTCGTCTCCCATGTGCGCTACGGACGGGAGGTTTTCTCTCCCATCGTTCCGGAAGGCGAGGGTGACATCCTGTTCGGTTTCGAGCTCATGGAAACCTGCCGCTACCTTCCTCTCCTGAAACCCGGCGGCACTGTGGTTGCCAATGACCTGCGCATCCCGCCGCCGTCGGTGCTCATGGGGAAGGAAAACTATCCGGAAGGTCTCGCGGATCGGATATCGTCCGAATTTCCCGATTTTCTTCTGGTTGATGGTCAGAAGCTGGCCATGGAGGCGGGGAATCCCCGGACAGCGAATACGGCTCTCTTGGGAGCTGTTTCACGACGTCTCGACGTGGCGGAGGACTACTGGCTTCAGGCGCTTGAGAGGATGGTTCCCCGCAAGGCACTGGAGGTTAACAGGAAGGCCTTCCTGCTGGGAAGGGGACTCTAGCCCCCCCCCGCTATACGACGTCTTTCAGAGATGTTCGGGAAATCGTCATGCCATGCCTATCCTGAGAGGTAACCAGACATGTACTATAACGAGGAATTCGAAACACTGCCGCGACCCGCTCTCGAAGCCTTTCAGCTGAAACGGCTGAAAGGAATGGTACAGAGGGTATGCGCGAATGTTCCCTTTTACCGCGAGTCGTTCGCAAAAGCCGGCATCAAACCCGATGATGTTCGATCTCTGGACGACCTGAGGAGACTTCCCTTTACCGTCAAGCAGGACATGCGCGATGCGTATCCCTACGGCCTTTTTTCCGCGCCCATGGAGGATATCGTCCGCGTCCACGCCTCGTCCGGCACCACCGGCAAACCGACGGTGGTCGGCTATACCCAGAAGGACATAGACATGTGGTCGGAACTGATGGCCCGATCGTTTGTCGCCGCCGGGGTCCACAAGGGCGATATCATCCACAACTCCTACGGCTACGGACTTTTCACCGGAGGACTCGGCGCCCACTACGGTGCGGAGAAACTTGGCGCATCGGTCATACCCATGTCCGGCGGGAACACGAAAAGACAAATCCTGATCATGAAGGATTTCGGCTCCACGGTTCTGACCTGTACCCCTTCCTACTCCCTCTATCTGGCGGAGTCGGCCGTTGAAGAAGGGGTGGATATCAGGTCTCTGAAACTGCGTGTCGGCATCTTCGGCGCCGAACCCTGGTCGGAATCCATGCGTGGCGAGATTGAGGAAAAGCTGAACCTTTGCGCCATCGATATTTACGGCCTTTCCGAAATCATGGGACCGGGGGTTGCCATCGAATGCCGGGAGGCAAAACACGGGTTGCACATCTGGGAGGATCACTTCATTCCCGAGATCATCAATCCCGAGACCGGCGAACCGGTGGCGGAAGGGGAAAGGGGCGAACTGGTGATAACCACAATTACCAAGGAAGGTATTCCGCTCCTCAGATACCGAACCCGCGACATCACCAGCATAAGCTACGAACCGTGCGCGTGCGGCCGCACCCATGCCCGCATTGCCCGAATGAGCGGCCGGAGCGACGACATGCTCATCATCCGCGGCGTTAATGTGTTCCCGTCCCAGATCGAGTCTATTCTCATGAAAATCGAGGGCGTTGAACCGCATTACCTACTTATCGTGGATCGCAAGGAGAATCTGGATATCCTCGAAGTACAGGTCGAGGTGGACGAACGGATCTTCTCCGATGAAATCAAGCAGCTTCAGATTCTCGCCCAGACCATTGAAAAAGAGATCAAGGATCTGCTCGGTGTGAGCTGCAAGGTGCGACTTGTGGAACCGAAGACCATCGCGCGGAGCGAGGGCAAGGCGCAAAGGGTTATTGATAAACGAAAGCGGTAAAGGGAATCGGGGCTTACCGGGAAGCATCCCTGCTCCGTCTCCTTGCATGGCGCCCGGCATGTGGAGTAACCGTCAATCAACGCAACCAGGGGGTTTCAATGAAAGTCGAACAGATCTCCATCTTCATAGAAAACAAATCGGGACGCCTCGCCGAGGTGACCGCCATTCTGGGTGAGGCCGGCGTCAATATCCGAGCCCTGTCTTTGGCGGATACGAGTGATTTCGGTATCCTGCGGCTCATCGTCAATGATCGTGAAACGGCAAAGCAGGTGCTGAAGGAGAAGGGGTTCACCGTCAGCAAGACCGAAGTGGTAGCCATCGAGGTGCCGGACAGGCCGGGCGGTCTTTCCGAGATCCTCCAGGCCCTCGACAGTGAATCGATAAACGTTGAGTACATGTATGCCTTTGTTGAACGATGCGGTGAAAACGCGGTCATCATTTTCCGTTTCGACGAAACGGAAAAGGCGATTCAGACGTTGACGGGAAAAGGCTTCAACGTCCTTGAGGGAGAGCGGCTGTATCGCATGTAGCGTCCCCTCGGGAATTTTTTTATTTTATTTTTTTGGAGGATCTATGGGAAGGTTTGTCATGAGTGCGGTTGCCGCACTGGTTGTAGTGGTATGCGCGACTGCCGCGTCGGCGGCGTCGACCATCAGGATCGGCGGTCTGTTTGCGGTTACCGGCCCCGCGGCGTTCCTGGGTGAACCGGAGAGAAACACGCTGGAAATGCTGGTCAAGGAGACCAATGCGAAGGGCGGGATTCACGGATCAAGGATCGAGCTCTTCGTCTATGACACCCAGGGTGACGCCACCAAGGCTGTGCAACTTGCAACCAAGCTGATCAAGAATGACAAGGTCGTCGCCATTATCGGACCGAGCACGACCGGTGAATCCCTGGCGGTGATACCGGTTGTGGAAAGGGAGAAGATCCCTCTCGTGTCGTGTGCGGCCGGCATCAAGATCACCGAGCCCGTCAAGAAATGGGTATTCAAGACTCCCGCGAACGATCACGTTGCCGCTGAAAAGATCTTCAACTACGCTGCAAAGCTCAAGCAGAAGAATATCGCACTCATGACGGTATCCGACTCCTATGGCTCCTCCGGCCGCGAGCAGCTCAAAGCCCTTGCCGCAAAGAAGGGAATAAGCATCGTTGCCGACGAGGTTTATTCGCCGAAGGATACCGATATGACCCCTCAACTCACCAAGATTCGAGGCGCAAAACCGGACGCCATCATCTGCTGGGGAACGAACCCGGGACCGGCGGTTGTCACACGCAACCTGAAACAGCTCGGAATCAAGATTCCTCTCTACCAGAGTCATGGCGTTGCATCCAAGAAGTTTATCGAGTTGGCGGGATCCGCGGCCGCCGAAGGTGTGACGCTGCCGGCGGGGAAACTGGCGATCTACGATATCCTGCCGAAAAACGATCCGCAGGCGCCACTCCTCAGGGAATACGATCAGGCGTATCGAAGGAACTTCAAGGTTGAGGCGTCAACTTTCGGCGGTTATGCCTATGACGGCTACCGACTGATCGTTGAAGCGATAAAGAAGTCGGGCGCGACGCCCGACAAGATTCGGGCAGGTCTGGAAAATACCAGGAAAATGGTAGGTGTTTCAGGGGTTTTCACCATGTCACAGACCGACCATAACGGTCTTGACCTTTCGGCATTCGAAATGGTCCGGGTATCCAAGGGAGACTGGGTGCTGGCTCGCTGATTCGGTATCCACCTGATGAAACGGAGGGAAATATGGTAAAGAAAACAGCTGACGGTCTCATTCTTCTCGCGACTCTCCTCATCCTGTCAACGGGCACGGTTTTCGCCGCGCCTCCCATCAAGATAGGCGGCCTGTTCTCGGTGACGGGTCCTGCCTCGTTCCTTGGCGAACCTGAACGGAATACCGCTCAGATGGTTGCGGATCAGATAAACGCAGCAGGGGGGATCAAGGGACGCAAGGTTGAGCTTATCGCCTATGACACGCAGGGTGATGCGACAAAGGCCGTCCAGGCCGCGACACGTCTGGTTAAAGAGGGGGTTGTGGCCATCATAGGACCCAGCACGACCGGCGATTCGATGGCGGTTATTCCCGTCGTGGAGAGGGCGAAGATTCCCCTGATTTCGTGCGCTGCCGGGATCAAGATTACCGAACCGGTTAAACCGTGGGTTTTCAAAACGGCGCAGAATGATTATCTGGCTGTGGCGAGGATCTATGAAGATCTGGTGCAGAGAAAGATGACACGGGTCGCGCTCCTCACCGTGTCCGATTCGTTCGGTTCGTCCGGCCGGGAGCAGCTCAAGGCGCTTGCTTCCAGATACAAAATCACCATTGTTTCCGACGACACGTACGGCCCGAAGGATACCGACATGACACCGCAGTTGACCAAGATCCGCTCCGGTCAGGCACAGGCGCTCATTTGTTGGGGCACGAATCCCGGACCGGCGATTGTGACGAGGAATGCGCGTCAGCTCAGCCTGAAGATACCTCTCTACATGAGTCACGGAGTCTCATCCAAAAAATTCATAGCTCTTGCCGGCGACGCCTCAGAAGGGATTGTCCTCCCTTCCGGCAGGGTGCTGGTGGCCGATCTGCTGCCCAAATCCGACAAGCAGAAAAAATCCCTTCTTGCCTTTGTCCAGGAATACCAGAAACGTTTCAAGGCTGAAGGAGACCATTTCGGCGGTCATGCCTGGGACGCAATGATGCTCCTGAAAGGGGCGATGGAGAGAGGCGGCGCCACACCCGCCGCGATCCGGGCGCAGTTGGAAAAGACCCGTAACTTTGCCGGCATCGGAGGGGTTTTCAACTTCAGTCCCACCGACCATAGCGGTCTTACGAAAGATGCTTTTGTTCTGGTGCAGGTAAAGGGGAAGGACTGGGTTCTGGTTAAATAGTTTCGGTCCGGAAGCTCCGGATGCGACACATAAATTACGTGTGATATTGGCTGAGACGCCCGTAACGGGCGTCTCTTTTTCTCGCCCGGACAGATCGGCGACGCATTGAGAAATATCGTACACCATGTCTCATCAGATACTTCAATATATTCTGTCGGGCCTTTCCACCGGAGCGATTTATTCTCTGATAGGAATCGGCTTCGCGATTATCTACAATTCAACGGGAATCATCAATTTCGCCCAGGGTGAGTTCGTCATGCTCGGCGGAATCATGACCTGGTTTTTCCTCTCGGTTTTTCAACTTCCGCTGATTGCCGCCATGGTGCTGGCAATTGCGCTGTCAACGGCTGTCGGCGTCCTGTTCGAACGTCTCACCATCCGTCCCCTCAGGAACGCGTCGCCCCTGATCCTGGTAATAATCACCATCGGCGCCAGTATCCTGATTCGGGGCATGGCCATGCTGATCTGGGGAAAGGACACCCACTCCCTCCCCATGTTCACCGGCAGCGAGCCGCTGACGGTCGCCGGAGCCACCCTGCTGCCGCAGCACCTGTGGATATTCGGCATAACCCTGTTCATCATCGCGGTCAACAGGTTCTATTTCCACCACAGCATCAGCGGCAAGGCAATGCGCGCCTGCTCCCACAACCGGCGAGCCGCCGGCCTCGTCGGGATCGATGTGAAAAGGATGGTCCTTTTCTCCTTTGCCATCAGTTCCGCACTGGGTTCGGTCGCCGGCATCATTACAGCTCCGCTTACCATGACATCCTACGACGTGGGCATCATGCTGGGCCTGAAAGGCTTCTGCGCCGCCATTATCGGCGGCATGAGCAGCGGTATCGCAACGGTCGTCGGCGGTCTCCTTCTGGGAGTGCTCGAATCACTCGGCGCCGGAATGGTTTCCTCCGGCTACAAGGATGCGATTGCCTTCATAATCCTTCTTCTCATACTTGTTATCAGGCCCCAGGGCCTCTTCAAAAAGGCGGAAACGGAAAGGGTCTGACCTGAACCATGGGCAGCGAACGCACGAATCTTCTCAAATTTCTCTTGTTCTCCGGCTCCGTTCTCGTGGCGCCGGTCCTGTTTTCGGGCGGGTATCTGATGAACGTACTGGTGTTCGTCGGGATCAATACCATGCTTGCCGTGGCATTGAACCTTCTGCTCGGTTACGCGGGTCAGATCTCCCTGGGGCAGGCGGCGTTTTTCGGCCTCGGGGCCTATATATCCGGTGTAGCCACCGCCACATACGGGCTTAACCCCTGGGCCGCAATGGGATGCGCGGCGGCGATTGTCGGTCTTATCGCCTTTGCCATCGGTTTTCCCATCCTGAAACTGAAGGGCCATTACCTGGCCATGGCCACTCTCGGTTTCGGCATCATCGTCTATATCGCATTCAACGAGACCGTCGAACTGACAGGCGGCCCTTCCGGACTCACCGGCATTCCCTATTTCACGGCCGGGACGGTTCAGTTCGACAGTGACATGAAGAACTACTATCTTATCTGGGGTTTTGCCCTGATGACGATACTTCTCAGCGTCAATCTCGTCAACTCCCGCATCGGACGGGCACTCCGTGCGATTCATGACTCCGAGGTGGCGGCCCGCGTCATGGGAGTCAACGCCCGGCTGCTGAAAGTGCAGATATTCACTCTTTCAGCGGTTATTTCTTCTGTCGCCGGCAGTCTCTATGCCCATACCATGACCTTCATATCTCCGGCATCTTTCGGCTTCAATTTTTCCGTTGAACTCCTGACCATGGTGGTCATCGGCGGTTTGGGAAGCGTGTACGGCTCCTTTCTCGGCGCGGCGCTACTTACGCTTCTTCCCGAATTCCTGCGTACCTTTCAGGACTACGATATCGTTGCGTACGGTCTTCTGCTGATCCTGATGACCATGTACATGCCCGGCGGTCTGGTGAGGATTCCCTCTTTTGTTTCACCGATACTGGCAAAGATCAAGGCGGGGGTCGGAAAACATGCTTAGGGTCGAAGGAATTACTCAGGTTTTCGGCGGTGTGACCGCACTTAGGGATGTAAGCTTCTCCGTGGCCGAGGGTGAAATCAAGGGCGTTATCGGTCCCAACGGCGCCGGTAAAACCACGCTCTTCAATATCATCACGGGCATCTATCGCCAGACTGCCGGGGATGTCTTTCTTGAAAACAAAATAGTCACCTCCTTTCAACCGGAGAAACTTGCCCTTCGGGGGATGGTACGCACCTTCCAGAACGTGGAACTGTTCGGCGCCATGACCGTGATGGAAAACGTCATGGTGGGTCTGCACACCAAGAGCCGGTGCGGCATCCTTTCCAGTTGTCTGAAGCTTCCGTCTCATCTGCGGGAGGAGAGACACATCCTGGAAAAGGCGATGACCTGTCTTGACTTTGTCGGTCTCGCGGAGGATGCATCCTTGGTTGCCGGAAACCTTCCCTTCGGAAAGGGAAGAATGCTTGAAATCGCTCGGGCCATGGCGCTTGAACCCCGTATCATCCTCCTTGACGAGCCGGCCGCGGGGCTGAACAGCCGCGAGACCGCGGAACTCGGCGCCCTGATCCGGAAGATTCGCGGTTCCGGGGTAACGGTCGTCCTCGTGGAACACGACATGGAACTGGTGATGGATATCTGCGACACCATTCTGGTGCTGAATCTCGGGCAGCGTCTCGCCGAGGGAACCCCGCGGGAGATACAGGAGAATCCCGCGGTCATTGCGGCGTATCTCGGTGAAGGGTAAAACGAGAAAAGTGAAAAGTGAAAAGTAAAACGTAAAAAGTGAAGAGTAAAAGGTAATCGGCCGGGTGCGAACTGAAAAACACACCCGCCATTGTTGATCGGATATCATTGCATGCTGAGAATCAAGAATATCAATACCTACTACGGTCAGGTCCATGCGTTGAAGAACGTTTCTCTGCACCTGAACGCGGGGGAGATCGTTTCCCTCATCGGAGCGAACGGCGCGGGCAAGACCACAATACTCAATTCGCTCTCGGCCATTACGCCTCCGCGTGACGGAGAAATCCTGTTCGAAGGCAAGGCAATTACCGGCCTTGCGCCGGACCGGATCGTTGAAATGGGCATTTCACAGGTTCCCGAGGGCAGGCAGGTCTTCAAGGATTTTTCCGTTGCCGATAATTTGGAACTGGGCGCCTACCTTCGTTTCCGTTCCCGGGAGAAGCGGTCGATCATCAAACAGGATATGGAAGATGTATTCATCCTGTTTCCACAGCTTTCCGAACGAAGAAAGCAGATGGCGGGCACGCTTTCCGGAGGGGAGCAGCAGATGCTTGCCATCGGCCGCGCCTTGATGGCGAAACCGAAAGTGCTGTTGCTGGATGAGCCATCCATGGGACTTGCTCCCCTCGTGGTCCAGGAAATCTTCCGGGTCATAACAAGGCTCCGGGAAGAAAAAGGGACGTCGGTTCTCCTGGTGGAGCAGAACGCAAAGGCCGCATTGAAGATTGCCGATCGCGGCTATGTGCTGGAGACGGGTAAAGTATTACTTGAAGAAAAGGCCTCTGATTTGTTGGAAAATAGAGAAGTTCAGCGGGCCTATCTCGGTAAAGAGAAGAAGGAAATCTGGGAACGGTAATTCTGTTTGCGAGGTCACGTTATGAAGATATGGGATCCTTTGTACGAATGCATGCCGCGGGAAGATCTGGAACAACTCCAACTGGAGAGGCTGCAGGCAACCGTCAATCGCGTATACAAATCGGTTACCTGCTACAAGAAAAAATTCGACGAAGCGGGTATCGTCCCGGAAGACATACGCTCACTTGACGACCTGGAGAAATTGCCGTTTACAACCAAGGAAGACCTTCGGCTGAACTATCCCTACGGCATGTTCGCCGTTCCCCTGCGGGAGGTGGTCCGCATACACTCCTCATCCGGCACCACGGGCAAGCCGACGGTTGTCGGATACACCAAGAACGACATCAGGATGTGGTCCAATCTGGTGGCGCGCTTTATGACAGCCGCCGGCGTTACAAGGGATGACGTGGTACAGATAGCCTTCGGGTACGGCATGTTTACCGGCGCGTTCGGGCTCCACTACGGTTCGGAAACCATCGGCGCCTCGGTCATTCCCATGAGCGCCGGAAATACCGAAAAACAGATCATGATCATGCAGGATTACAAGACCACGGCGCTGGTCAGCACCCCAAGTTACGCCCTCACCATCGCTTCCCGCATGGAGCAGATGGGTGTGGATCCGAAATCGCTTTCCCTGAAAGTGGGATTGTTCGGGTCGGAGCCCTGGTCCGAAGCAATGCGCAAAGAGATCGAAAGCCGCCTCTGCATCAGCGCGACGGATAATTACGGCCTGTCGGAGATTATCGGCCCGGGCGTGGCCGGAGACTGCGAATGCAAATGCGGAATGCATCTCTTCGAGGATTCCTTTATCCCTGAGATTATCGATCCGGACACCGGAAAAGTTCTCCCCAAAGGAAGCGTCGGAGAACTGGTGCTCACGACGCTTACCAAGGAAGCGTTCCCCATGATCCGGTACCGTACCCGGGACATAACCAGCCTCGTGTACGAAAAATGCGATTGCGGCAGAACCCTGGCGCGGATGAAGAAGACCATGGGACGATCGGACGACATGCTGATTATCAAGGGTGTCAATGTCTTCCCTTCGCAGATAGAAGAAATCCTGTTCGCCATCGAGGGGTGCGAGCCTCACTACCAGCTTGTGCTGGAAAGGGAAGGGGATACGGATGTACTGATCGTACGCATAGAGGTGACGGAGAATATCTTCTTTGACGAAATGAAGAGGCAGAAGTCATTCGTGGAGCAGGTGGAAAGAAAGCTCCACTCCGTGCTCGGGGTCAGCGCATCGGTCAAACTCGTCGAGCCGAGCAGCCTGCCGAGACATGAAGGAAAGGCCGTCAGAGTAATCGATAACCGGAAGAGGTAAGGATGTCCAATGGAAAAAATCAAGTACGGTACCTATGAAAGCACGGTGGAGAGAAGCAGGAAACTGGAAGAGGATTTAACGAAGGACCCGACAAAGTACCGCGTGTTGACCGGAGACCGCCCTACGGGACGGCTTCATATCGGTCATCTGTTCGGATCGCTCCAGAACCGGGTCAGACTGCATAAGCTTGGGGTATTTACCTTTATCGTGATCGCCGATTACCAGGTGTTGACGGATAGGGATACCTTTGAATCCATTTCCGAAAATATCAAGCAATTGACCATTGATTACCTGGCGGCGGGAATCGATCCGGATAACGACAGGACCTTCATCTTTCCCCATAGCCATGTTCCTGAGCTGAATCAGTTACTCCTGCCGTTTCTGACCCTGGTTACCATGTCGGAACTCGACCGCAATCCAACGGTCAAGGAGGAAATACAGGCAGCGGGGCTGGTTCGAATAAATGCGGGAATGTATACCTATCCGGTTCATCAGGCGGCAGATATCCTTTTCTGCAAGGGAAACGTAATTCCGGTCGGCAAGGATCAACTGCCTCACCTGGAACTGACGCGGGTAATAGCGCGACGATTCAATGAAAAATTTGCTTCCCGGAAAGCAGTTTTCCCCGAACCGCAGCCTTTGTTGAGCAAGACCCCACTCATACTTGGTCTGGACGGCTCGCAAAAAATGAGCAAGAGCAGGAATAACGCAATAATGCTCTGCGCCTCGGAAGATGAGACAGCCTCCCTGATCAAAAAGGCCAAAACGGATGCAAACCGGATGATCACCTATGATCCCGAGAATCGACCCGAAGTTTCGAACCTGCTGACGCTCATCTCCCTGTCAACGGGTAAAACACCGGAGACAATTGCCGAGGAAATCGGCGACGGCGGTTCGGGGACATTGAAGAAAGTGCTGACGGAATCGTTGAATGAGTACTTGCGACCCCTCCGGAAAAAAAGAACCGAGTTGGAACAGAATCCCGACTATATCAGACAGGTGCTGGAGAAGGGGATTGCGGGGGCAAGGAAAATCGCAATGGAAACACTTGATGAAGTACTGGAAGTAATGAATATGAAATTGTGAAAGTTACAACGATCACGTAATCCGGTTGTACCTGGATTCATCGAGGCCGGCAGAAATAAGCACGAAGAAAAGGCTCGGGAAAATATGAAGCAAGTGGTAACCGCCCTCAAGATATGGGCGGTATGCGCACTGTTTTTCTCCCGCCGCACAGGGGGGGACGGCATTGAGTACGAAAGCACTGATAGAGACAGATGAGTCACTGTCTCCGTACAATGTGAAACTGGAGATATTCGAGGGGCCGCTCGACCTCCTCCTTTTCCTCATCAAAAAAAACGAACTCGATATCTACGATATTCCCATAGCCGTCATAACAAAGCAGTACCTCGAATACATAAAGCTCATGAAGGACCTGAGCCTGGACATCGCCGGCGATTTTCTCGTCATGGCATCCACCCTTCTTCAGATTAAATCAAACATGCTCCTTCCTTCCCGCGAAGAGGATTCGGCCGACCAGGATGTGGAAGACCCGCGGGCTGAGTTGATTCGCAGGCTGGTTGAATACAGCCGTTACAAGGAAGCGGCCCAGCAGTTGAACGAAAGAAATCTCCTGGGAAGGGAATTGTTTGCGCGTACCTTTCCATCGCCGGATCTCCATTGTACGGAAACGGAAACGACCGTCGAAGCGCCTGATATCGAACTGTTCGAATTGATAGAGGCCTTTCGGACGATTCTGGCCAGGGCGCCCCGTGAGGCCTTTCACGAGGTCAGTGCGGAATCCATCAGTATTGCTGAAAGAATCAACGAAATCCTCTCTCTGATACAGGTAAAAGACTGTATCGCCTTTGAGGAGCTGTTTGAAAACATCCTCGACCGCGGCTACCTCGTTACCACCTTTCTCGCACTCCTTGAACTATGCAAACTGAGAGTCATTCGGATACAGCAGCCGGAACCGCACGGGCCAATCCGTATCCGGCCCGCGGTGTACGAGATGCTGCACGATCGGGAATAAGGGGAGGGCAGTGACATCACCACGGCTTAAATCCATTCTTGAAAGCATTCTGTTTGTATCGGAAGATCCGATGTCCCTCGACAGGCTCTGCGGTATACTTGAAGAGCATGAAAGGGAAGAGATCCGGAGTGCACTCATTGAATTGCAGCAAGACTATGGATGCCGGGAGAGCGGAATCTGTCTTGCTGAAGTTGCAAAGGGGTATCAGTTTCGTACCAGGGAAGAATTCGGAGAATACATTCGAAGGCTGATAAAGACGAGGTCATCGCGCTTCAGTCAATCGGCATTGGAGACAGTTGCAATTGTTGCGTATCGCCAGCCGATTACCCGCGCGGAGATCGAGTATCTGCGCGGAGTCGATTCCGGAGGTGTCATAAAGACTCTCCTGGAAAAGAAGCTTATCAAGATTCTCGGTAAGAAGGACATACCGGGAAGACCCCTGATTTACGGCACCACGCGGGAATTCCTTGAAATCTTCGGTCTTAAAGACCTTTCATCGCTTCCCTCATTGCGGGAGATAGAGGAGCTCGCCGCGGACCGGGTTTTCGAACAACAGGAGGAATTGCCACTTGATGAAACGAGTGAGGCGTCATCCCACGATACGTCAGTGATAGAAGGGGAGGGGAAAGGAGAAAGGGGGTAGTGTCATGACACGAAAGCCGGCGGTCGCGGGTCAGTTCTACACCAATGACGCGCAACGTCTACGTGCGCAAATAGAGGCTTTCAGCAAGGCGAAGGGGCCGAAAAAAAAGGTCAAGGGTATCATCTCACCCCATGCCGGGTATGTCTATTCCGGTGCTGTTTCCGGAGAGGTGTACGGGCGGATAGAGGTTCCCGCGACTGCCCTGATCCTCGGTCCGAATCATCACGGTCTCGGCCCACGGGCGGCCATCTCTCGTAAAGAAGAATGGGTGACGCCGCTGGGAAGTGTTCCCATGAATGTCGATCTGGCCGAACGTGTCCTCAAGAATTCTCCCCTGCTCAAGGAAGACACAGCGGCCCACCAGTACGAACACTCCATCGAGGTTCAGGTGCCGTTCCTCCAGGTGGCTCGGTCTGATGTAACAATCGTGCCCGTATGCCTCGGCTTGATGGAGTTCGAATCGTGCAGGAATCTGGGGATTTCCCTGGCAAAGTCTATCATGGAATACGGCGCGGAAGTTCTCATTGTCGCCAGTTCGGACATGTCTCACTATGAGCCGGACCAGGTCGCGCGGGAAAAGGATGAAATGGCGCTGCGGGAAATCTTGGCGTTGGACCCGGAGGGACTCTACTCGGTTGTCGTTTCGAAGGGTATCACCATGTGCGGGGTCATACCGGCAGCGGTCATGCTGACGGCTGCGCTGGAGATGGGTGCTACCAAATGTGAGTTGATACGCTATGCAACGAGCGGGGACGTATCGGGAGACTACCGGCAGGTCGTTGGGTATGCGGGGGTAACGGTCGAATAATACCGTTACTCTTCCCTTGCAATTCGTATCACCTGCAGGATGCCCGGCATGTTTTCCAGTTCACGGGTATCGAGCGTATCCGTATCACCGATGACCCCGATAATCGTTCGGTTGGCGCCGGTCGACTGGTGGATGTCGAAGTTCCTCATGATAAGATATTCCTTAATATGATCGAGCGCCGTCTCGTCGGCGCTTTTTTTCATGATAATCAGCATCTTCCGTCCTCCGGTTTTTTTCTTATTCCTTTCCGGTCATTATTCTTTCCAGGCGTCTCGATTCGTCGATCACACGCTCGAACAGCCTGACGATAGCCTGGTCGTCCAATGGGCCGGGGTTGTCGTTTTTCATGCGTTGAAAGATTTTTTTCTCCCGACCTGGATCAAAGATGGGAAGTCCCGACTCTTTTTTCAGTTCGCCGATCCGCAGGGCCAGGACGGCCCTCTCGTTGAAAATTTTCAACAATTCACTGTCGAGGCGATCAATTTCCGCCCGCAAATCATCAATGGTCATAAGCCCTCAGAACGTCTTTCGAATGTGAGTATCCTTTTTCCAGCTGGCGTCATCTCTTTCAGGGTAATCGATGTTATAGTGAAGCCCTCGGGATTCCTTGCGCTGCAAGGCGCAGAGTATGATCAATTCGGCAACGGTGGCGATGTTGCGCAATTCGATGAGATCCGATGTAATGATAAAGTTCCAGTAGTATTCGGCTATCTCTTTCTTGATAAGCTCTATCCTGTTCAACGCCCTTTGAAGGCGTTTGTTGGAACGGACGATTCCTACATAATTCCACATGAAACGCCGTACTTCATCCCAGTTCTGGGACACGACAACCATCTCATCGCTATCAGTGGCCGTACCCGCATCCCAATCAGGAATTTCGGGAGAATCAAACGATGAATTTTTTAATTGTTCCACACTGTGGCGGTACGCTCTCCCGGCAAATACGGCGGCCTCGAGCAGTGAGTTGCTGGCAAGCCTGTTCGCACCGTGAAGCCCCGTAAAGGCCACCTCTCCGATGGCGTAGAGGCACCGTATGTCGGTTTCTCCGTTCAGGTCGGAAGCAACTCCTCCGCATAAATAGTGAGCAGCCGGCACCACCGGCAGAGGTTCCCTGGTCATGTCAAGGCCGAATTTCAGGCAGGTCCGGTATATATTGGGAAAACGGCTCTTGACGTAATCCGGGTCCTTGTGGGTGATATCGAGGTAGACGCAGTCGTCGCCATACGTCTTCATCTCATTGTCGATGGCCCTGGCAACGATGTCCCGAGGGGCAAGGTCCTTGAGTTTGTGATACTTTTCCATAAAAGGAGTCCCGTCGCGGCGGCGGAGAATGGCGCCTTCACCCCTGACAGACTCGGAGATAAGGAAAGATTTCGCTTGAGGATGGTACAACGTCGTGGGATGGAACTGCATGAACTCCATATTGGAAATCAGCGCGCCTGCCCGGTACGCCATGGCAACGCCGTCTCCGGATGCAACATCGGGGTTGCAGGTATACAGATATACCTTGCCGGCTCCGCCGGACGCAAGGAGGGTTATCTTCGCCGGGAATGTCTTGACGATATTCTTCTCGTTGTCAAGGACGTACGCTCCGAAACAGCGATTCGGCTCAATATTTTTTTTCAGCAGTTTCGATTCGGTAATAAGATCGATGGCGGTGTGGTTTTCGAAAACCTCGATATTCGGATGCTCGAAAACAGAGGTAACAAGAGCCCTTTCGATTTCACGACCGGTAAGGTCGTCGGCATGAAAAATCCGGCGTTTGCTGTGGCCTCCTTCACGAGTCAAATCATAGGAGTCACCACGGGTGGTGAACTGAACACCCCATTCGATAAGGGTCTTGATAACATCCGGTCCTTCCTCGACCACCAGCTTGACGACGTCCTCATGACAGATTCCCGCTCCGGCAACCATGGTGTCTTCCGTGTGGGAATCGAAGGTATCCTCTTCGGAAAATACGGAAGCGATCCCTCCCTGGGCGTAATTCGTCGCCGACTCGGTAATCTCCTTTTTGGTAACAAGAGCAACCTTGCCGTGATTCGCTGCCTGCAGGGCGTACGACAAGCCGGCTATGCCGCTCCCGATAACAAGAAAATCAATATCTATCCGCATACAATTCCCCCAGAAAAGGTTCCGTTCCGCATGGTAGCGAGCCGATTATCGATCCCCCACCTCGTGAATGTCAATCTTTTTGACAGTTTTCCAGGTTTCTCACCAGTCCTGAAACTTCAGGACGAGCACGTCCGGAGCAAAGAACGAAAAAATAAAAGTGGGAGAACGGCACTCCATCCGCTCTCCCACCCCATAAACGAATATTTTGCTATCGGCCGCGAACTTTGAGAAACCGTATCAGATAGTCTATCCCCGACCATATGGTAATAATGGTGGCTATCCAGAGAAAAAATATCCCGACATTATGCATGTTTGCATACAGATAGGGTTTCTGGATACCGAAAAACCAATGATAATCGTAATGCAGAAGAAGGCCGAGAATCGCGACTATCTGAAAAATGGTCTTGTACTTTCCCAACCTGCTTGCGGCAATCACAACCCCTTCCGTAGACGCAATGCTTCGCAGACCCGTTATGATTATCTCTCTGCCGAGAATGACCAGAACCATCCAGGCGGGGACCCGCCCGAAGGGAAGGATCATGATTAATGCGGCCATGACCATCAACTTGTCCGCTATGGGGTCGAGAAACTTTCCCAACGTGGTAACTATCTGCATGCGTCGTGCAAGATACCCATCAAGCCAGTCGGTTGACGAGGCAACGGCAAAAAGAAGCGCGGCGAGAAAGCCGGCGGACTTTGAGGGGGATAAAAGTATTACCACCATCGGTGGGATAAGCAGTATTCGAAGGAGAGTGAGAATATTCGGAAGGTGAGGAAGAAGGTTGACTTTATTGAAAATCATCAGGGATTCCTAGTTGCTCTGATATGATTTCTGATAACTCAATACCCGTGACACGTAATTGCGTGTTTCCTGGTAGGGGGGTATGCCGCCGTATTGAGAAACCCTGTTGAGTCCGGCATTATATGCGGCAAGGGCCAGGGATACGTCTCCCTTGAAGGTGTCCAGCAGAAAACGCAGATAACGGACTCCTCCGCGTATGTTTTCTTTCGGGTCAAAGGAATTGGAGACCTTCAAGCCCTGAGCGGTCCTGGGCATCAACTGCATCAACCCCTGCGCGCCTTTCGGGGAGACAGCGTTGGGATTATATCCCGACTCCGCGTGGATAACCGCCTTTACGAGGCTGATATCAACTCCGTACTCTGATGCAAGGGATTTGATTATCGGCTCGAATTCCTCCTTATTTCTATAGGCCGCGGCAAACTTGAAATTCGTTCGGAGTTTTTTGTCCTTCTTCAAATCGCGCATGAAAATTTTGAATTTTCGGCTGGTCGGAGTGTCGGTATAATGCTCTACGCCTTCGTTGTCGACGTATTTGTAGATATCCGCTTCTGCTGATGGCGCCTGAAAGAGAAGCGAAACGGGAAGAAAGACATGGAAAAGAAGAACCGCAATGCGGTTTCGCCGATCGGGCATATAATCCTCCATAGCACGGAACCGAACCATAAAGACGGACTATAGACCAAAAAAGGCAATACTTCAATACACATTGAATCAATAATAACGCAGAAATATACCCTTTTCGGAACACGAGAAATTGTTCCGACGGTTCACCGTTTTACATTTTATCTCCTTCCATGATAGTATCCATCCACATTACGCAAGAATAGCGAAACATATATGGAGAAGATATGTATTGTTTGAAAATCAGCACATCATTTGCTTCAGCCCACAACCTCAAGAATTACCAGGGTGAATGCGAAAACCTGCATGGACATAACTGGAAGGTAGATGTTTCGGTAACGGCCAAGGAACTCGATCGGGCAGGTCTCGGAATCGACTTCAAGATACTCAAGAAGGAGACGAAAGCCCTCCTCAAGACGCTGGATCACAAATATCTCAACGAACTCGAACCATTCTATGACATGTCACCCTCCTCGGAAAATATCGCTCGATACATCTTCCAGGAACTTTCCGCACGACTCAACAACGACAACATCAAGGTCGATTGTATCACCGTCTGGGAGTCCGACGTTGCGTGCGCAAGCTACTATGAGTAATACAAGCGCAAATATGGTTGAAGTTTTCTCATCCATCCAGGGTGAGGGGATGCTTGTGGGTCTGCGTCAGGTTTTCCTTCGTTTTCACGGGTGTAACCTGGCGTGCGATTACTGTGACACCCGCGAAACGCACAGTACCCCGGCGCCTGAGTTTTGCGAAATGGAGGAGACTCCGGGCTGGAGAGATTTTAAGCGGATTGCAAATCCGATTACCATCCGGACTCTCCGGGAAGTACTTATACGGTGGGTTGACAGGTATCCCGGCGTGCATCACTCCATCAGCCTGACCGGAGGGGAACCGCTCCTGCATTGCGCAACCCTGTCGGAATTGCTTCCGTTGTTACACGGGCTCCTGCCTGTCTACCTTGAAACAAACGGCATACTTTATTCGGAACTATCACACTGTATCGATTTATTGGACCACATCTCCATGGACGTAAAACTGCCCTCGACATCCGGAACAGAGGACCTGTGGGAACAACACCGGTCATTTCTTCACATTGCCTCCCGGAAGAATGTATTTGTCAAAATCGTCGTTAGCAATGCAACGCAACTCTCTGAAATTGCCAGGACCTGTGACCTGATTCTATCGGTTGACGGGAGAATCCCCCTGGTTATTCAGCCAATGACCGATACCTCCGGTGCGGTAGCGATATCATCGCGAAAATTGCTCGAATTCCAGGAGACCGCAGGGGGATGCCTTCATGAAGTGCGCGTCATCCCCCAGACGCACAAATTCCTGCGAATGCTGTGAGGCCAGGATGATTATTGAAGAAATGACCATGAAAGAATTCGAGGAAGGACTCAAGCGAACAAAAACCGTCCTGATTCCTTTCGGTTCCGTTGAAGAGCACGGATTTCATCTGCCTCTTGCCACCGACACTATCCAGGCGTACGAAGTCGGGAAGGCGGCGGCGAAACGTGTCCCTCTGTTTATTGCTCCTCCCGTTCACTACGGTTGCTGCCGTTCAACCTCCTGCCATCCGGGAACCGTTTCGATTTCCACGTCAACGTTGAAATGTCTCATGAAAGACATTGTCAGATCTTTCTATGGGAATGGGTTGAGAAACTTCATCATCCTCACGGGACATGCCGGCGGGACACACACAATGGCTCTCCTGGATGCCGGGGAAGAGTTGCTCTCTGAGCACAAGGACACCAGGATAGCGGTTATCACCGAATACGATCTCGCATATGAAGAAGGGAGAGGTCTCATAGAAACAGAGGGTGACGCCCATGCAGGGGAAATCGAGACATCGCGTATTCTGTACCTGTATCCGCATCTCGTGAAAGGTTGCGGCACGAGGGAGTTCCCGAACTTTCCCAAGGGTATTCTGGTCCGAGATAAGAGAAAATACTGGAAAAACGGCGTGTGGGGAGATCCGGAAAAGGCTTCAGCGGACAAGGGAAAACGAATACAGGAACTGGTAGCTGACAAGCTTGTTCAATTCGTAAAGGCCATCGAACAGTTCCAGGAGTGAGGGGTCTCCTTGGGTGATTCTTTGGACGTGACTTTGTGCCGCGACAGAGTCATTCAACTTGACATAATATATCTTATCGGACGTAAAGGGTGCGAGCGTTCTTCCACGTCTGTCTCACGATTCCTTTTCCACCGGATAAATGACAAGGTGCCGATCCGGTTCCCTGCCCACGCTCTGGGCAACGAGACCGAGGCTCGAAATATAGCGATGCTGCACCTTTCTCAATGATGGACGACGCGGTGACAGCGCAACCTCGATCCCTTCTTCCAGGGCTATCCTGACCGCAGCTTCCGTTTCTTCGACTGCTTCGCGCACCTCTTCTTCATCCACGCCCTGGACAAGGTTGAATATCTTCTGCAGCAATCTTCGAATCTCGGCGGTGGTGTTTCGCTTTATGTAATGCAACGGTGCATCGGACAGCCTGGCTATCTTCCGAAGGCCCATGTCTTCGGCACGGGTTCGCAACGCGAAGACGAAATCCGCGGATTCCGCGCGGGAAGCTATACGGATATCGAGGTCGAGGTCGCGTCCCGCGCGTTCGAGAAGCTCCCGATTCACTCCATGGGGATAGATGCGGACCGTTCCCGAGGGAACCGGAGAGATACTTTCCTGTAACGTTCTATCTTGCCTCTTCGAGCGAGTCGGCGCCGCATCGGGCTGTACCGTCTTCACCTCGATGACGCCGTCTTCGGTCATGGTGCGTTTCTCTCCGGCCGGCTGATACCCACGAAGGATGGTGTCCACGGCAATCCCCGTGTCCTTGTGAATTGTCACCTCGTGGCGGCTCGACATCTCCACGAGGATGTCGAATGTGGGGGGCGCCTTTCGTTCGTTCACCGTTTTGGTGGTGCCCCGTCGCCGCGCCTCGTCATCGCCGAGCGTAACGGTCTGCACGCCTCCCACCAGATCGGAAAGGATCGGGTTCATTATCAGGTTTTCCAGGGTGTTGCCGTGGGCCGTTCCAATCAGTTGCACGCCACGTTCGGCGATGGTTCTCGCTGCGGCAGCTTCGGCCTCGGTGCCGATCTCATCGACGATAATCACCTCCGGCATGTGGTTCTCCACCGCCTCTATCATCACGGCATGCTGGCGGTCGGGCCGGGGGACCTGCATTCTCCTGGCGCTGCCGATGCCCGGGTGTGGAATGTCCCCGTCACCGGCAATCTCGTTTGACGTATCGATTACGATGACCCGTTTCTGAAAGTCGTCGGCCAGGACGCGGGCCATTTCCCGAAGTTTCGTCGTTTTCCCGACTCCCGGCCGTCCCAGGATGAGCAGATTCTTGCCGCTTTCGATGAGATCGCGCAACAGTTCGATTGTTCCGAAGATCGCCCGCCCCACCCGAAGGGTGAGACCGACAACCTGCCCTTTACGGTTGCGGATGGCGGAGATGCGGTGAAGGGTGCGTTCAATGCCGGCCCGGTTGTCGTCGGTGAATTCGCCGACATGCGCCAATACATGGGACACCTCTTCGTGCGTGACGGTATTTTCGCTCAGACGCACCACCTTGTCCGGGAAACGCGCCTCAGGGAGGCGTCCCAGGTCCATGACGATTTCCAGCAATTGTTCCAGGGGCATTCTTCTCAATGCCGCCTGAAGATCGCCGGGAAGGGTCGCAACGAGAAAATGGGTGTCGTCACCGGGTGACGCGGCCTTTTTGCGGTTCGTAGTCATTGTGATTCCTCTTGGGAAAAGTGCCGTTACGAAGAAAGACCTTCAGTATAGCACAGCGGTACGGTGAGGGTCCGCCCTTTTTGATGTTTTCAAAAGGCTCCTGCCACCGGATGCCCTAAACGACAGGAGGGAAGCGGTTTCCTCGTATCCGCTCCCCTCCTGTCGTACTGTAGTTGTAATGATTTGTTGCGATCTTTTCAGGCTCACCGGGGACCGCGCCCATGTCCTCCTCCACCGTGACCCGGAGGATTGCCCCCATGCCCGGGAGGATACCCGCCATGGCCGGGGGGAGGTCCGCCGTGAGGACCCCTTTCAATCTTGGCGGGACGGTAGTCACGATACTTCGGCTGGAAGTGCTTGTAGTGGTAGCGGTCTTTTTCATAGCGGTATTTCCGGTAATGGACGTCCCGGTAGTAATGAATCCGGTTGATGGGATATCTCCTGATTTGGTAGGGGATGGCGTTGTAACTCACGGTCACCCAAGGGCCGTTGTAATACGGGGACGAATACCAGATATTGCCGTTATTCAGGTAGTAGCGGTTGCCCAGGTAAAACATGTCGTAGCCGACTCCCGCGGCGACATAGAAACCCAGCCTGGGCGGAAGGAGGAACAGCGGCGGCCTTTCGATGACCACGGGAGGATTGACGTATACCGGCGCCGGACCGCCGATATTGACGCCTACGCTGACGCCGACGTTCGAGGCGTGTGCCAACGGTGTGATTCCGAAGACAATCGCGCAACAGAGAAGAATTTTTCGCATACAGGCACCCCTTTCAATTGATTTGATTTATTGTCCCTTAAAACGTGGTACGGGGCAACCGGTTTACTTGAAAATGAATCAGGCCGAGATCGTTCCCCTCGTTTGTCTCCAACCGCAGTTTTTGGATTTGAACTGTGTTCATCTGAAAATTAGAAGTATTGACACTGTTAAAGTGTTCTGATATTTATTCTAACTAATTTAATAAAT
>CALABV010000187.1 GCA_937886325.1 uncultured Geobacter sp. | reverse complement strand
AAAGCGGTCTCGGACGACACCTTGAACACGGCGTCGCCCACCGCGAATGAAAACGGGGCGGTCACGGAGACCACGGACCGTTCCCGGGCAGCCTTGACAGCAGACTTCCCGAGGAACAGGTCCTTTACGGTGAAGGCCTTGCCCGCCATGTCGCTCTTGGGCTGTACCCGCACCCGGTCGCCGATATGAAGGCGGTCCCGGGTCTCAAAGGTTATACGGCTTCCGCTGATGCTCCGGATTTCCCCAAGGAAGCGGCCCGTTGCGCCGCGCAGGCTGGGAGTGGCGATATCCGTGGGCTGGCGGGAGGCGAGAAAACCCTTGGTGGGGACCCGGCCGAAGGAGAGCTTCAGCAGTTCCTTGGCCTCGGCCACCGCCTCGTCCCGTCGGCCCGGAGGGGCATCGAGGACCATGCGGTAGGCGCCGACCACGCACGCCACGTACTCGGCCGACTTCATCCGTCCTTCGATCTTGAAGGAGGTGACGCCGGCGTCCATCAGGTCGGGAAGCAGGTCGATGCTGGAGAAATCGTTGGTGGAGAAATAGTACCCTTCCTTGCCCCGGTAGCGGTACAGCCTGCGACAGGGCTGGGCGCAGCGCCCCCGGTTGCCGCTGTGGCCGCCGAGGAAGGAGGAAAAATAGCACTGGCCGGAATAGGAGAAACAGAGCGCGCCGTGGATGAAGCACTCCAGGTCCATGGCCGTATTCCGGGCGATGGATCGGATCTCGTCCAGGTGCAGTTCGCGGGCCAGCACCACCCGGGAGAAGCCGAGGTTTTCCAGCTGCTTTACCCCGAGGGAGTTGTGGATGGTCATCTGGGTGGATGCATGGGCCGGGAGTTCGGGGAAATGGTCCCGCATCAGGCGGAACACCCCCATGTCCTGGAGGATCACCCCGTCCGCCTCCATACCCGCCAGGGCCGCCAGGACCTCCACCACCCGCGGCAGTTCCCGCTCCTTCACCAGCGTGTTGAGTGTCACGTAGACTTTTCTGTGGAGGGAGTGGGCATAGGCGATGATCCTCTCCATCTGGGAGAGTGAGAAATTCCGCGCCTTGGCCCGGGCCGAGAACTCGGTCAGCCCTGCGTATACGGCGTCCGCGCCCTTCTCCATGGCGGCAAAGAACGCCTCAAGGGAGCCGGCCGGGGAAAGGAGTTCGGGTTTTCTTGCTTTTCTGTTGGAATCCTGCATTGGGTCAGGGTATCCGAAGGGGGGAGGGGCGTCAAGGGTTTTGCGTACCGATGGTTTTCCGTGGTGGCATTGGATTGCGCGCAATGCGAAACACCATTAAAAAGTAATAAAAATTAATTGACACAATGTCGGCGCTAATGGTATTACGATCATCGCTTAACATTAAAAAAATTTACTTACTTTTCATGCACTATAAACTTTCGTTTCCATCAATCCGCCATCAGCCGGAAGCACCTTTACTCGCAACATAGACAAAGACGGGATTCCGGGGAAAGGACCCATCATGAACATTGAGAGGCCGCTGTTCTGGCACCAGGGGATTTACCTGCAACCACAACATTTTCAGCTGCTTGATCGCTCTTTTCAGGGACTCCTCTCTCCGTACCGGCAGTACATGGCACAGGATTTCTGGGGGGTGGGCGAGATGGAGGTTCTTGAGGCGGCGTTGAGTGCAAGAACCTTCAATCTCAACAAAGGAGATTTCGTTTTCCCCGACGGGACGCATGTAGCGCTTCCGGGCAATGCCCTGATAGAGGCGCGCGCCTTTGACGAAGAGTGGGTCAAGGACGGAAAACCTCTCACTGTATTGCTTGGTCTCAGAAACTGGACCGATGGAGGAGAAAACGTCACCGTCCTTCCAACCGTTGAAGATATCGAATCGGTACATACGCGGTTCGTCACGCCGGACAGCCCGGAAGAGATCCATGACCTGCACGCGGGGGGTCCGGAAGGCCAGGTAAAAAGGCTCTATTTCGTACTGAAGATCTTCTGGGAAACCGAAATGCACAAGCTGGGAGACTATCAGCTCATACCGCTCGCCCAACTGAAAAAGTTCGGGGCGGAAATCAGGCTTTCAAACGACTACATTCCCCCTTCCGTTACCTTCGCGGGTTCGGAATCCCTTCGCAAGCTGGCCGCGGAGATCAGGGACCAGGTAACGGCACGGGCATACCAGCTTGAAGAACACAAGAGCAGGCGTGGGGTCCAGACAGCGGAATTCGGCTCCCGGGACATGGTCTACTTTCTGGCGCTGAGGTCCATCAACCGCTATGTCCCGCTTCTTTTCCATTTCACGAAGGCCGAACACGTCCACCCCTGGGTACTGTACGGTGTGTTAAAACAGCTCGTCGGAGAACTTACCACCTTTTCCGAAGAGGTGAGCGTCCTCGGCGAGGTGAGAGACGGAAGCGCCAGAATCCCGGATTACGACCACCGCGACCTGTGGGGGTGCTTTTCCGCGGTTCAGGACATGATATCCCATCTTCTGGACGAAATCACCGCGGGCCCCGAGTATGTGATTCGTCTGGTCCTCGACGGAATCTACTTTGCCGCCGAGTTGAAACCCGCCATCTTCGAGGGACGAAATCGCTACTACCTGGCGGTCAAAACCGACGAGGATCCCAAGATCGTGCTCCAGTCCCTGGTAGACATCGCTAAGCTCAGCTCACGGGAGTACATGCACACCCTCGTCACTCAGGCCCTGCCCGGCATCGACCTGGAGTACCTGCAGGTTCCGCCCCAGGAACTCCCCCGCCGCGCGAATACCCTGTATTTCAGGATAGACCATCACGACGATCAATGGGCATCGGTGGAAAAGAACCGCACGCTTGCGCTTCATTGGAGCAACGCCCCCGAAGGGGCGGACTTAGAACTCATGGTGGTGGGGAGATAGAACCGGGAAATGCACGGACGTCATTTCCACACGGAATTAGACCGGTTGAGGGAGAACGCCGCGGAGTTCGCTGATGCCAATCCGGCGCTGGCCCCCTTGTTGAACGGCCCCATGACCGATCCGGACGTGGAGCGGCTTCTGGATGCCGTGGCCTTCCAGAACACCCTGCTGGGTCGTAAGCTGGATGTCGATTTCCCCGAGCTCATCCTGAACCTGGCCCACCTCATACTGCCCCACTATATGCGGCCGACTCCCGCAACCACCATCCTGGGATTCACCCCGACCCGGGCCATGGGGCAGTCCGTACACATACCGGCCGGCGCGCGGATTGCCTCTATGCCGGTTGACGGGACATGCTGCCGGTTCACTACCGTATGGGACCTGGACGTTCATCCCCTTGAAATCACGGACGCCGCAATCCTGCAGACCTCGGAGCGCGCCGCGGAGATACGCCTGTCTTTCATGCTGCACGGCATTACTCTCTCCCAATGGCTGCCCGGAAGAATCCGGCTGTTCCTTGCAGGCGACCGGGTAACCGCCACCGGATTGTATCAGCTGCTGTGCCGCCGCCTGAAGCGGATAATCGTATCCGCTCCCGGCGCCGAAACTTTGGTTCTTCCAGCCGGATGCCTGCAACAGGCCGGGTATGGCGAAAACGACGCCCTTGTCCCCTGGCCGCCCCACGCCTTTCCCGGCTATCGTCTGCTGCAGGAGTATTTCACTGCCCCGGAAAAGTTCCTCTTTTTCGACCTTACCGGCCTGGACCGGTGGACGGGGCGCGGAGACGCCGGACACTTCAGCGTCAGCTTCCTGCTGGACGGCCCGGTTTCAGAAGCGCCGAAGGTCGGGCGCGCCAATTTCGTCACGAATGCGGTTCCGGCGGTCAACCTGTTTTCCCACGATGCCGACCCGATTATTCTGGACCATCGAGTAAGTCGCTAT
>CALABV010000186.1 GCA_937886325.1 uncultured Geobacter sp. | reverse complement strand
CATGATGACGCCAATCATTCGAGAGGTATTGGCGATGGGAATTCTGGCGATCCTGCTGGCGGCCTGTGCCGGGGAGCGGCCGCACAACCTGGGGGTGCGCGATGGAGCCCTGGCGCCCTGTCCGTCGTCTCCCAACTGCGTGTCCAGCCGTGCCGACGACGAACGGCACCGAATCGCACCGCTCTGTTTCAGCGACGACCCGAGTACTGCTTTTGCCCGGCTGAGGAAAATACTGGCAGATCGGGACGATACCTCCATGGTCCGGGAGGAAGAGCGCTACCTGCGGGCCGAGTTCCGTACCCGGCTCGGCTTCGTGGACGACGGAGAATTCCTGCTGGACCCTGACGGGGGATGTATCAACGTCCGCTCCGCCTCCCGCCTCGGCTATTCGGACCTGGGCAAGAACCGCTCGCGGATCGAGGAGATCCGCGGCCGGTTTGCCGGATCGGAACGGACCAAATGAACAATGCCGGAGGATGGAGGATGATGACCATCATTGCTGTCGCATTCGGAACCCCGCTGCTTATCTGGGTGCTGAGCGGCTACCTTTCGACGAGGAATATCGCCATGCCCGCCTATACCGTTGTTGCAGTGAAGCAGGACTACGAGATCCGCAGGTACGAACCTTTCATCGTGGCGGAGACGCTGCGGGAGGGTGACCCGGCCGCGGCCCTGTCCGAAGGCTTCAACGAGCTGTTCCGCTACATAACGGGCAGCAATGCGGGGAGTTCGAAGATAAAGATGACGGCGCCGGTTCTCCGGACACCCGGACCGCAGGGTACGAAGATTCCCATGACCGCTCCGGTCCTCCGCCAGGGTGCTGGCACGGGGACCATCGTCGCCTTCGTCATGCCGCCCGGCTCCACGATGGAGAGCCTGCCCCGGCCGATCAGCCCGGCCGTGGCCCTCCGGCAGGTGCCGTCCCGAACGGTGGCGGTCGTCACCTTCTCGGGATATGCCACCGAAGGGGCCATCGAGGAGAAGACGGAGAGCCTGCTCCAGGCCCTGATGCGGGACGGAGTGGCTCCCCAATCCGTGCCGGCCGTTGCCCTGTACGACCCGCCATGGACCCCCCCGTTCATGCGCAGGAACGAGGTCATGGTGGAGACAGGTGAAAGCGGAACGGGAGAGTGACGGTGATCAGGCGGATTGGGCTCCGACACATCTACAGCCGTCTGCCCCGCAGACGTTCGAACCTGTGAGCGAAAGTCGAACTCGTTTCCTTGTCATTCACAATCAGCAGCCGGAACCCATTTCTTTCCAAATCGGCGGATATCCGGTCAGTTCCGGTCAAGGACGCAGAAAAGCCCCTCTCCCTTCAGCAGTGGGCCGAAGCAGGCGTTTTCAGAGAGGCATGAAGCCCTGCGACGGTCTCCGGACCGCCACCGTGCTACGAGTGCCGGCTCCCGGATCAGGGGGCGGCAGAGGGAGATGTAGTCGGCTCCACCTGCGTCGATCAGGTCTTCGGCAACCTCGAAGGAGCGTATCCCTCCCACCAGCATGAGCGGCACGCCGATTTTTTCCTTGAAGCGGGATGCCGCGTTCCGATAGTAGACTTCCTGTTCCGGGGCAGCGGGATCGCCTGCACGGATTGATGAGTAGTCTCCGGAAGAATAGATTGTCCCACCGCTCATCTCCACGGCATCGATTCCCCCCGTCTCAAGCATGGCTGCCACGGAAAGCATTTCATCCACGGACAGGCCTCCATCGACAAAATCCTCCGAGTTCAGCTTGATCAGCACCGGATAGTCCTCGCCCACTGCCGACCGGATTGCCTGCAGTACTTCAAGAACAATCCGTGCCCGGTTTTCCAGGCAACCGCCATACTCATCAGTCCGGTGGTTGAAAAATGGTGAAAGGAATTCGCTGAGCAGATAGCCATGGGCGGCATGTATCTGTACGCCATCGAAGCCTGCCGATTGTGCCCGGAACGCCGCCGCGCCGAAAGCATCGCAGATGCGACCGATCTCTTCCCGGGAAAGTTCCCGGCAGTTCGGGACTCCCTCGTGAGTCAGTGCTGACGGGCCGACAGCTTCCATTCGGGTAATTTGGGAAAGGGCATAACAACCGGCATGGGAAAGTTGCACCACGATTTTTCCGCCTTCACGGTGCACGGCATCGGTCATCCTCGATAAACCCGGCAGCATCCCGTCGCTGTGAATCCCCATCTGCCACGGTCCTGCCTGGCCTTCAGGGCTACCATACGCA
Organism: uncultured Geobacter sp.; assembly: GCA_937886325.1. Classification (GTDB taxonomy): domain Bacteria; phylum Desulfobacterota; class Desulfuromonadia; order Geobacterales; family Geobacteraceae; genus RPRC01. Next base: position 11,868 of record CALABV010000186.1, on the reverse strand, counting down.
TGCCCGGTAATAATAAGCCCAACCCCTCCCTGTGCCAGTTGCGCCATGAGGTCGACAAGCCCTTGGGAACAGGACCCGTCCGTCTCCGCCATTCCTTCCCAGGTGGCGGAACGGACAAACCGGTTGGCAAGGGAAAGGGTCTTGATTGTGGTTTGCTGGAAAAGTCTCGACATCTGGTACCTCCACATCTGCAGGTGCGAAAGTCACTTCGACATTCGAAAAGCTATATTCATTTTCCTGGATATGAATCATATTTCACAGGAAAACAGCTTCCAGATGCCCTGCCCGGTGCTTGCAGGCTCCCGTTCAGAACACCTATCCTTTCATAGCCTTTGCCTTTATTTCCTCGACCGTTTCCCCGGCGAACCCCAGGTTTTCGTCCTGCTGTTCCCGTATGACCACGGAGTAAAATTTGGCCGGCACCTTGGTGATCTCCACCGCAACTTCCGTGAACTTTTGAATGAGATCCTTCTTTTGCTCCTTGCTCAGTTTCCCGCCTTCCCATGAGATGATTGGCATGATGGTATCTCCTTTTTTAGTTATTTCTCCAGCCGTGCGGCCGAGATGCACATACTTGTCAAGCAAGGTTCAGCCGTTCCCGCTCCGAGAATGCCGAAGCTCGAACAGCAGCTTGTTCAAAAGTTCCAGCTCTCTCCCTTCAAGACGTCCTTTGGTGGCTTTATGGGCTTCCACCAGCGGCTGCGCCAGAGAATCAACGGTGTCCTTTCCTTTCTCCGTAATCCGGACAAATATGACACGTCGATCATTTTCACTCCTGAAGCGCTCCACCATTCCCGCAGCCTCAAGCCTGTCCACCAGCCGGGTCACGTCCGAAGACATTGTTGTAATGCGCCGTGCTATTTTCCGGATGGGTATACCGTACTCATCCTCCACCTCGAGAATCTTCAACACGTTGAATTGGGGCTGTGTGATCCCGTGCGCTTTGAAGACCTTCGCAAATTCGCCCTGCAACCATTCCGAGGTTCGTATGAGGTTAAGGAACAGCTCCTGCTCAAGGGAATCGAAGGGACGATTCCGCCCAATCTCTTCCGCCAGGTTTTTTGGTTTCCGGTCGATTCGCTTCATGGACATGAATATACGTTATAACATTATTCGTTGCAACAAATATTTTGCGTAACTTTACAACGGTTATGTTTCTTGCGGGAAAGGGGACCAGGTGTCCCATATCTTTACGGTAAAAAACCGACATGTTTTTTCCCAGCCAGAGGTAATCGGGCATGATCGGCGTGGCTTCATGAACCGTCATTTCGTGCTCTTCGCACAGCATGCAGGCCGTAAGCATTCCGGAAATGCCGCCGCTGATAACCGTTATTTTCATTACAACTCCTTCCGCTCTCCACTTTCACGCCACCGGTACATGCACCGTCCCTATCCTGCACTTTTGAAATAGTGACGGTTTTTCCCGGCATTTACCTCAGGGTGACATGATTACGGGCTGAAATGATATTCCCTCAAATTCTGGAAATGGCTGACCAGGTAAAAGCTGCGGACTGTAACTTCTATAAGCGCACACTCGGACGACGCGACAAACTCCTCCAGGTGAGGGTGCTTCTCAACGTAACAGCGCGATGCTTCGACCATTTCCGTGCCGTGAAGCTCGCGGCACTCTCCAAGCACGGTCACGGCAATCGCGTGAGTGAAATCGCTCACGCTATTGGTGCGATTGTCTATCAGCAGCGCCACGTGACCGTTGGATTGCATGTTGGCGAATTTCCGGGTATCGCGTTTGGTCACGAAAAAAAATCTCCGCAGATCGTCGGTCGCGGCAAAGGCTATCAGGCTGGCATAGGGATGGCTGCGGCCTTCGGTTGCAAGCACGGCCAAGTGCTGGGAGGCACACAGTTCACGCAGGGGGGTGAGAATGGTATCCGACTCTTGCACGCTGCACCTCGTAAGGTTATTTATGACGATTACCCGGCAGGTCCCGCTTCGGCACATCGTCCGGCACGTTATCCGGTGCTGCTCCCTCCGGAACATAGAGTGGGAGGAGAGCGGCTACCTGCGGGTCGAGTTCCGTACCCGCCTCGGCTATTCGGATCTGGGCAAGAACCGCTCGCGGATGGAAGAGATCCGCAACCGGTTTGCCTGATCGGAACGGACGAGATGAACAATATCTGAGGGTGGCGGATGATGGCCATCATTGCTGTTGCATTCGGAGTCGTGCTGCCGCTCGGGATACTGAGCGGCTACCTTCCGACGAGGAATATCGACACGTCCGCATACAACGTCGTTGCTGCAAAGCAGGGCTACGAGATCCGCAGGTACGAACCTTTCATCGTGGCATAGATGCTCCGAAAAGGAGACCCTGCTGCGGTGCTCGGGGCTGCCGGGTCCCTTCTTTCTCTGACCGGCATGGTCAGTCAGGCCGGCCGTGGAGTGTGCCATCATTTCCGCTGCCGGCCTGGTTGACTGCCCGTTTGGGGAATAACGGGCGGGGGAAAGGCGCGTTCGGTCATGCCCCGAATTCCCTACCTTCCCCGGCATGTGCTTCCGTCATCGTACGGCGGGCGACCACTTCCAGCAGCATGCCCCCATAATTGAACACCTTGTAAAGATGAGAGTTGATCTGGACATGGTTGCAACCGGCTGTCCGGAGCATCTTCATTATCTCCCCGCGACTGTGAGCCTTCAGCCATATCCTCTGTCGAACGGCGTTGCCAAGTTGGACAAAGAATCTCAGGAAAGAACGACGGGCCGTTATGAAGTACAGTACCCCGGCCGGGTCCAGGTGGCTGGTGAGCTTACGCACAAGCCGGGGCAGATTTGACATGTATTCAAGCGCGGCAAAGGCGCAGATAACCGAGAAGGTTCCTTCGATCTCGCACTTTTCCACATCGCAGAGAACGGTCCGGATGTTGGTGATCCTTTCTTCGGCGGCCTTTCTCTCCAACTCGCCCAGCATGGTGCGCGAGATGTCGAAAGCTGTCACTTCACGGCAATGGCGGGCAATGGGGATTGTAAATATACCGGTTCCTGCCCCGACTTCAAGCACCCGTCCCGCTCCCGCGAACAGTTCGGGAAGTCGCGCCGAAAAAAGCTCATATTCCTTAAACTTGGACAGGGATACCGACGTCTGGAACTGCTCATGATCGTATGTCGGGGCCAGTTCGTCAAAAAAGAGTTCAACCTTTTTGGTTATGTTCGGCATTTCGGTGTAGGGCATTGATTACCTGTATAAAACTTGAATAGTGGCCGCCGTCCGTATGAAAGCATGTCCAAGGAACCGGTCAGCGCAGAACAGGTGACCTGCAAAAAAATTTCTCCCCAGCACATGACAACAGCGGGATCAATACAATATTGCAAATGGCAGGAAAAAAAAAGTTACTTTTTGCGTGACTACCAGATGATACATCAAAGGATACATAAACTAAAAAGGGGCTTAGCCTGATCAGTCAAACCACTGTTATCATTGGATTTCCTAGCATTACCCTCAGCAAAACTTTTTCTCTTACAATTTCTCCTTCTTGATGAACCCCATCAAGAATAATCACCCAAGAACCGAGTATTCATTTCAAAGGATTCATCAACTTCGGCCGGATCGGCAACCCTCCAATTCAGGACTACCCGTTGCGTGATCGAACTAACCTGTCCCTGGCGTTTCTCATGCCTTTAAATATCGATTCGCTTACATCTTCTGGAAACGATGGAGGCAGTTCCCCTGTTACTTCCATAATGACATCATCCATCCTTTCGAGGATGTCGTCAGTGATAGCTGTCATTTCATCTACGGGGAACCTGCAATGCTGAGCAGTGGATATCCAATGTCGGTACATGATTCTTGTCCACTGGTAATGTCTATTAGTCCCTTTTGCAGCCATTGCCATTTTCAGATTTTGCTGCTCCAGTTGGTGTTTTGCGACTAGCGGAAAAGCCGACATGACATCATATGCGGGAGTAAGTTGGTAACTGCCGCCGGGTTGCAAAAAAATACTGAAATTCTTTGCGTGACCATCAATAGCCGCTAAAAGCCAAAAGAGTATCTGCATCGTCATGAATGTTCTTCTGTCGGCCAATGCTTCGGAGGAGCCCAGCAGGAGATGCATGATCCGCTCTAGACCAGGTCCTCCATCAGCCTCATACCTCAATGCTGGCGGCACTCCAAGAGCTTGGCACATATCTTCCTGCGGAAGCCTGATAAGCCATGATCCATCCTCTGCCCAGCGGCGGTCGAACCTTTCAACCACGAGAACCTTGACCCCATCGAAGCTTCTCATTTCCGCATTTGCAGCCGGTAATCCATAGGTCTTCAAAATAAGATGACAGAGCCATTCGTTTTCAACACTGTCAGACAAGTCCATCCCGCTATGTACGATTCTTCCTATGGGGAGCTTAAAAATATGGCTGGTCGGGGTAACGCCCGCCGGTCGACACCATCTGTTGTTGAACCACAGAAGCGCAGTCTTTTCCTGTGCCCCGGCAATAGAAATGCGAAAATCAGGCTCCCTGCCCATGCCAAGGGGCATGGTTTGGTAATTGCGAAGTGTTTCGGCAATCTCGGACTCGCCTAATGGAACCGATTCGACCCTCTGTACATCGACAGCTCCCATGTCCTCTGGAAATAGCTGCAGAGCACCGACGCAATCTCTCCCCACATGCCACAACAGGTCAAAGCAACGGTTTGACCTGGCCGAAAACCTCGCTTGAATCCGGTTTCTTATTGGTTGACTGTCGGGGAGGAGATTATCGAAGTAATTTTCAACAAGATCGCCGGTGTTTGGTTCCTGTGTCAATGGCATTGAAAGTGATAAGGGACGACGTAATTCCCAGTCCAACCATTCCTCACAGTATGAAAAACGCAGTTTTCCGCTGGAAGTTCGGGTCAATCGGCCGACTTTCCGACCATTCATATATACGTACAAGTCTGCCGACAGGCGATTTCGAGGCATTTACCAAATATCTCCCTTGGTGTCTTTTGCCGGTTTTTGTCTTGGTTGGATTACCAGTTCCAACTCAAGCGCAGCCAACAGTCGGAAGAGCGTCCCAAGTTCTGTCCCAGGGTTCCCTTTCTCGACTTTCGACACAGTCGGCTGGTCGATACCGACAGCTTTGCCCACGGCGGTCTGGCTCAGCTTCCTTTTCTTTCGCTCACTACGTAATGCCGCACCAAGACCTTCTGGAGAAAGTATTTTTTGCATCATCTGGTGCCCCCTAAAAATAAAATTATAGCTTATGGGCTATAAATACATTTTATAGCTTATAAGACATAAAATGCAAATATATTTTATAAGCTATAAAAAACCCCCGACAAGTCAGCCGGGGTTCGCCACGAAAAAAAAAGGGGGGGGGCGACAGTTATCTGAACGTCCTCGACTCCCAGCAGAGTCTGATCAGCGTCCGCCTGCCCGCCTGATCAATCTGGTGACGCTGTACAATGTGCTGGGCGGATGGATTGAGCAAAGGCTTGGGATATTTATAGGTAGCAAAAGAAACCATCTGATACGCCATAAACTAGGGCAATTCTGGGGCAATTCTGGGGACACCATACTCAATTACCCCTTGACATGTGAGTATCGTTCAATTAATTTCTGCGCATGGTTCGTATCGCTCGCGTTATAGCAACTGGCATTCCTCACCATGTTACCCAGCGCGGAAATCGGCGGCTGACAACCTTTTTCGGAGAAGAGGATTACAATGCCTACATCGATCTCATGGCTGAATGGTGTGGAAAGTGCGGAGTGGAAATCTGGGCTTACTGCCTAATGCCGAATCATGTGCATCTCATTGCCGTGCCTGAAAGTGAAGATGGTCTCCGTCGCGGGATTGGAGAAGCACATAGACGGTACAGCCGCATGATTAATTTTCGGCAAGATTGGCGTGGGCATCTTTGGCAGGGAAGATTTGCATCTTTCCCCATGGATGAGTCGTATCTTTTGGCTGCTGTCCGTTATGTGGAGCTAAATCCTGTCCGAGCGGGCCTTGTGCAGGATAGGGCCTCTTGGCAATGGAGCAGCGCGCGTGCGCATTTGGCCGGCCTTGACGATCAATTGGTCAAAGTGGCTCCGCTTCTTGGGATGGTGGGAGACTGGAACCTTTTCCTCAGCGCGGCGACAGATGAAGAGATGGAGAAAATAAGGCGCCACGAACGATCCGGCAGACCGTTGGGGTCGGAAAGTTTTGTCGAACGGCTTGAATCGACCCTGGACAGAATACTGAAATCTGGCAAACCCGGCCCGAAGGGAAAAAGCAATTAAGTATGGCGTCCCCGGAATTCCAAGTATGGCGTCCCCGGAATTCCGGCGGAATTCCGGATCTTCAGCCTAGCCGCTCTGGAAAAGGCGGTGACTCATCTCAGTGCCCGCTGACGCCGAAGAGCATTTATCCTAGATTCGGCAGTTGGCGGCATCCTTCGCTCGCTCCGACTGCCCTCTTTCTGCTGCTCAAGGCTCATTTCGCTACAGCCGACAAACTCACCCTGCGGATTCAGACAGTATCGGCTGTTGACGCTCCATTTCGCCAAGAGCAGCAACGAAAGATGGCAGAGTCGCTCTCTACGGATACCTCCAACTACCGTTATTGGGTTTATCACTGTAGAGATTCGTGCCGCAGGGTTTCCTGTTGTACAGTAGTACTGACGCAAGTTCATTATGTCGCTCGGTGGCGCTCGGAACGTTCTCCAGTGCGTACGGGCCCTAAAAAATATTTGAACACCTGGGAAAAAATCCCTTGACACATTAGAACGATCGGTCTAGTGTATAGCACATGAAAAGAATTCACAGCAAAGACGACATCGTCCAGATTGGACTGGACATCATACTAAGCAAAGGATTCACCGCTACAGGCGTTGAGGCTATACTGAAGCAGGCGAACGTGCCTAAGGGATCATTTTACAATTTTTTCTCCAGCAAAGAAGAATTCGGCCTGGCGATAATCGACAGGTATGTCGCAGAAACCGGTGAACTTTTCAGCGCGATTTTCAATGATAAAACTCTACCGCCGCTGGAACGCGTGAAAAAAAGTTTCGAAAGCAGAATTTGGAGATTTGAAAGTAATGATTGCACCAAGGGGTGTCTAATCGGCAATTTGAGCCTGGAAATGTCCGATCAATACGAGAGGGTTCGGGAACGTCTTGATCAAGCGCTGCGAGGCTGGGCGAAGGCTTTGGCCATGTTGCTTCTTCAGGCACAGGGGGAGAAGGCCATTCCGGAAGATCTGGACCCTGAAATGCTTGCGGAAAATTTGATCTCATCATTCCAGGGAGCCCTGCTCCGCTCCAAGGTAAAAAAATCATCCGAACCGTTGAAGAATTTCATCTATTTGTATTTCGACAGGTTTCTTGCTCAAAAAGAGAAGGTAACGTAAGTAATTATTTTTTTGCACAATATTACATAGACCGGTCTATCCATTGCTCTATATCCAATCTCAATAGGTTAGGTTTCCAAAAGGTTGAGGGGGCCGAGAGGGGGATCACATGAAAGACTCTGTTTGTAAAGTGACAAGTTGCCGGCCGAAAACTGACGGGAGCTTTCAAACCTCGACCAACGACATCTGCCATGAGGACAGTATGTCTTCTTGCTCACCGCAGCCGGCCTTGCGGAAGCACCCTTCGAAACTCTTTGTAGAGACCACCACACGCTGCAATTTTCAATGCCAGGCGTGCGTGAAGCAGTCGGACGGAAACGGGATCGTTGACGGAGACATGTCGATTCCGACCTTCCTGTCGCTGCGTCCTGCCTTCCCCTACCTGGAAAGTCTGGTGCTGAACGGGATCGGGGAACCGCTCCTCAATCCGCATATGGAATACTTCATCAGGATCGCCAAGGACCAGATGCCCCGGTCCGCTTGGGTGGGTTTCCAGTCAAACGGGGCGCTCCTGGTGAAAGAGAGGGCGGCGGCGCTTGTCGACGCCGGAGTGGATCGCATCTGTTTCTCTCTGGATTCCGTTTCGTGTGAATCGTTCCGGAAATTTAGAGAGGGTGGAGAAGTGGGGGATGTCGAGAGGGCCTTAGCTGTTATTGCTGCCGCCAAGGCCCAAGCTGGAAAGCCTGGTCTTGAAACCGGGATAGAGTTCGTGCTGAGGCGGGAAAACTTCCACGAGCTTCCCCACGTGCTGGAGTGGGCGGCCCAGCGTGGCGCCACCTTCGCCATAGTCTCACATCTTCTGCCTTACCACCAGACGCTCTTGTCCCAAATCGCCTATGAATACAATTCGGATCAGGCGCTTGAGTTGTACGGGACCTGGAAGAGCAGGGCGCAGGACGAAGGTATCGCCCTCGAAGACTTCCACAAGGTGTACTTCAATTTCAAGTTCCGGTATACGGAAGAAGAGCTGCGGCTCCTGTTCTGTGCCGGTAAAATGCTCCTCGATGCGAACAATCGGGGTGTTTTTCTCCAGGTGAAGAATATCCTGGCAAAGGAGGATCTGCTGCGCCGGGAAGTGGGCAGGACTTTCGAGGCCGCGCAGGAGGTGGCCCGCCGGAAAGGTGTTGCATTGAAACTGCCGGAGGTCGTTCCCAAAAGCGACCGCAGGTGCGACTTTGTCGAAGGGGGGGCCGCGATGATTTCCTGGGATGGCGGCGTGCACCCCTGTTATCACCTCTGGCACTCATACAGTTGCTATACCAAAGGCCGCGATACCGCCAGGAAGATTGATGCCAAAAACTTCGGTCACCTGGAGAGCCGCAACATCGGCGAGATATGGAATGATCCGGAGTTCCGAAAATTTCGCGACGACGTCCTTCTATACGACTTTTCCTATTGCTCGAACTGCAATGTGGCTCCCTGCGACTTCATCACAAACGAAGAGTTCACCAATGATTGCTACCTCTCTCCCGTTCCCTGCGGCGACTGCTTCTGGTGCATGGGCATGTTCAACTGTCTTCAGTAGGTGACCATCTCACGGTAGGCAAGAGGAGCCTGCCATGGAAAAAACAATCGTTTAGGTGTTGCTGAATATACAACATTGGAGGCTTACCCATGGAACTGAATGATCACCCGACAGTAAAACGTTATCACGAGAGCAAAGCATCGGCGACACTTCACTCTACTCCGCTGAAGCTGAGTGCCCGGGAGTTGCGAACGATGTGCCTTGAAGCAGGGGCTGATGACGTGGGTTTTGTGGAGATCACACGTCCGACGCTGGCTGATCAAAAGGCGGCCATTCTCAATGTCTTCCCCTGGACCAGGACGCTTGTCAGTTTTGCGGGGCGAATTAACAGGGAAAACCTGCGAAGTCCCGCACGCTCCATTGCGAGCCTCGAACTGCATCAGGCGGAAGAACGTCTTATCCATGCCGCCCACACTCTGGCAACGGCCCTGGAGCGTAAAGGCGTTCGTGCCTCGACCCCGGCGCCCGGGTTTCCCATGGAAGCAGACCTGTGGCGCAATGGCGTGATGCATGTGGTGTCGCACAAACCGATAGCCATTGCGGCCGGACTCGGGAAGATGGGTCTCCACCGCAACGTCATTCATCCCGTGTTCGGGAGTTTCGTGCTGCTCAATACCGTGGTCATCGATGCCGAAGTGGATGAATACGACACCCCCCTGGACTATAACCCGTGCCTTGACTGCAAGCTCTGCGCGGCTGCCTGCCCCACGGGCGCCATCGGTCCGGATGGATTTTTCCATCCCGTAAACTGCCTCACCCATACCTATCGGGAACTGATAGGCGGCTTCACCGACTGGGTTGAAAATATCGCGGACAGCAAAAGCTCCATCGATTACCGGTCCAGAACCAGCGATGCCGAAACCGTATCCATGTGGCAGAGCCTGGCGTACGGACCGTGCTACAAGTCGGTGTATTGCATGGCAGTCTGCCCGGCGGGGGATGAAGTGATCCCGCAGTACCTGGAGGACAGAAAGGCATTTATCGAGGAAGTGGTCAAACCGCTCCAACTGAAGACGGAAACGGTGTATGTCCTGTCCGGATCGGACGCCGAGAGTCATGTTCAGCGCGTCTTCCCGCATAAAAAGATAAAGCGCGTGGGAAACGGCATCAGGCCGTCGTCCGTGTCATCTTTCCTCACCTCCATGCCCATTGCTTTCCAGCGGCACCAGTCCGAAGGGCTGAACGCGACCTATCATTTCACGTTCAGCGGCAGCGAGGAGGCCGAAGCAACGGTCGTTATCAAAGACAAATCAATCAGAATAGCAAAAGGACATGCGGGCGTCCCGCACGTTCGCGTGCATGCCGATGCAAAGACCTGGCTGCGCGTGCTTCACAAGGAAACCTCGATGGTTAAGCAGATCATCCTGAGAAGGATTCGCGTCAAAGGGCCTTTGACGCTGTTCAAGGCTTTCGGAAAATGTTTCGTCTAAGCTGCTGTTCTGGACGAAGAACGTTCTGCATCCCCAGCGCTCGTTTTACAATGCACAGCAGGGGCTGATCAGCGTCAACCTCACGCGGCTCAGCAATCTGGTTACACTCTACAAGCTGTTTGGCGGAGGGAGGGAGTAACTGCGGATTCAGGGGAAATATATTCCTGAAAAATCAAAAACCAAGAGAGGTACATTATGAGCGACGAAAAAAAGTTTATCCAAGATGATGTTGTGGCGGAGATTAAGAATAAAGCCAGGGGGGACATGGAGTTCAGAAAAATGTTATTTGACAATCCCCAGGAGGCGCTCGGCCAATTCGGTTTTGTCATTCCGGGTTCTTCCGGCGATGACAGGAATTACCAGGAAACACTGAATGCGGTGTTTGTCCGGGCAGATTTTTACAAATGGTTTAATAGAGAAATCCTGAGTGAATTCAGGGATGAAACCATTACAAAGATCCCGGGGCCGTCTGAAACTGCTACCGAAAATGAAGATGTGGATTGGGATTTTGAGGTCACGACATATAAAACTAAACCTGATTAGCGTTACATAAGGTGGAAACACCGGGGAAAAAAGCGGGAAATCAGATATGGAGAGAATCGGAGGAACGGCAATGAATAAATTGTTCGAGAAAAGCAACATTAACGGACTGTCGCTCGCAAACAGATTCATATTCTCGGCCACATGGGATGGAAATGCCGACGACAATGGATTCTGTACGCAAAGAAACATCGACATGCTGGTGGAACGTGCACGTGGTGGCGTAGGCCTGATAATCACGGGCATGGCTTATGTGCAAGCGGATGGAAGGGCGGCGCCTTGGCAGTTAGCCGTTCATGGTGACGAATTTATTCCCGGTCTCACGGAAATGGCCCAGGCAGTTCACGATACTCAAGCCAAAGTTATTCTGCAGTTGGCCCACGGAGGATGTTACGCCCCTACCGCACTAACCGGACAAGAAGTAATAGGGCCTTCGGTGAACGACTCCGATCTGTTTCCAAAATGCCGGCAGATGACCCTCCTCGAAATCCAAAAAATCGCTGAAGCATTCGGAAAGGCAGCAGGGAGGGCCAAAAAAGCCGGCTTTGACGGTGTGCAGTTGCATGCGGCCCATGGCTATCTGCTGAGTGAATTTCTCTCACCCTTTTTCAACAAACGGACGGACAACTACGGAGGCAGCATCGAAAATCGTGCGCGGATCCTGCTGGAGGCGCTCCAAGCGGTAAGGGATGAAGTCGGCGAGGAGTATCCTGTATTCGTGAAGATCAACTCCGAGGATTTTGTCGAAGGCGGTCTTACTCAAGATGAAATGCTTCAGGTATGTGCAATGCTTGAAAGGGCTGGTGTCGACGCGATAGAAATGAGCGGCGGGACAATCTATGCCTCCGGGGCCTATTCCAGTTGCAGGATGGGTGCTTTGGATTCGCTTGAAAAAGAGGTTTATTACAAAGAAGCAGCGGTTCGTTACAAAGAGAAAATCAGTGTGCCATTACTGTTAGTGGGCGGCATTCGCTCGCCCGAAGTATCCGAAAGACTGGTAATCGAAGGTTTGACTGATTATGTCTCCCTTTGCCGCCCCCTGATCCGCGAACC
>CALABV010000185.1 GCA_937886325.1 uncultured Geobacter sp. | reverse complement strand
CTTGCGTTCGGTTATATCGCGTATGTGTTCGATGACCATCACCACGGCGCCGGAGTCATCGAACAGCGGATAGGCTCGAGCCTCCATATATCCGATTTTGGGATTTATCTTCTCGGAATAGACGGGTTTCCCGGTTTTGAACGCTTCCCTCACGTGACAGGGTTCGCATACCCTACCCGACCCGGGGTAATAGGCGTCGTAACAAAACGGATGCCTGTCCCGTATCTCCTCCCGGACATAGTCGTATCCGCCGTGCCAGTTGCTGAAAAGGATGCGCATATCGCGGTCCTGAACGGAAACCAGGTCGGGAATCGTCTCAAGTACCCGTCGCAGCAATTGTTCGGATTTGTTAAGGGATTCCTCGACCCGCTTTCTTTCGGTGACATCAACCATGACACCGGCGATCCCGCTGATCGAACCCGTGCCGTCCCGGACCGGTTCAGCCGATATCTCGAAGTAATGCTCTTCTCCTTCATTGCTGAGAGAAATCTCCTCCTTAACGATCGTCTCGCCACCCAGCGCCCTGCGTTTCACTTCCGTAAGACGCGAGGCGTTTTCCGGAGAGAAAAGCTCTTCGTCGGTACTGGCGAGGATCATCCGGGCGTCCATTCCCGGCAATGGATTGCAGATCCGTGTATAGCGAAGGTCCCTGTCCTGGAAAAAGATGGAAAGCGGGGAATTTCTGATGGTCCTGGCGAGATTGTCTTCCTGATCATGCCGGTGTTTTTTTTCGGCTCGATGTCTCTTCATTGGTGTGCCCGCCATGCGCTCATCCCCGGCTACAGGGTGCGCTTTTCCCTGGATTCCAGGGGAAACAGGACCGCAAAGGTGCTCCCCTTTCCCACTTCGCTCTCGACCCATATGTAGCCCCCGTGGGCATCCATTACCTTGCGGCAGAAAGCGAGTCCAAGCCCGCTTCCCTTGGTCTTTCCCGCGCGGCGGTGTTTCGCCTGCACGAATTTGTCGAAAATGGCGCCCAGTGCGTCGCGGGGGATACCGATGCCCGTATCCCGGACCGCGGCCATGAGGAAGGCGCCTTTCCGCGGAAGTTCTTCAGCGGGGTAGGTGCCCGGCGGTATACGATCCGCGATACCGTCGGCATTGCCCAGCAGTTCAGCCGTGACCTCCACCACGCCCCCCTCCGACGTAAATTTGAACGCATTGGAAAAAAGATTGCCGAAAAGACGCACGACCTTGTTCCGATCCATGCGGCCGGCGGGAAGATTCTCGGCAATGGCAACCGACAGACGAATCCCGGAGCGTTCGGCAAGGGAACGGAAAGACGCGGCCGCCTTCCGGATAAGCGCTCCGAAATCTTCCTCGGTAAAGGCCAGCACCATCTTCCCCGATTCGAACCGATAGACGTCCAGCAGGGTATCTATCATCTCGACCATCTCGCCGCAGCTCTCTACGGCTGACTCCAGATATTCCTTCTGCTCATCGTTGACGGGGCCGAGACGTCCTTCCCTGACCAGGTCGATGGAGCCTACCACGGCGGTGAGAGGCGTCTTCAGGTCGTGGGTAAGCATGCTCACGAATTCCTCCCGTTCCTTTTCCAGCGCCTTCAGGTGGGATATATCCCGGAGAATCTCCATGCTTCCGATGAGTGCTCCGGATGCCCCGAACAGGGGGGTTGCGCTGGAGAGCACCGGTACGAAGCGATCGTGGCTCCGCACGGAGTAGGTGACGTCGAGACAGGGCGTACGGCTTTCCAGAACGATTCGGCAGGGGAGGCGATGGGGTGGGATATCCGCCACGACGAGATCCTGTACCGGCATGCCCAATGAAGAGCCTTTCGTAACGCCGAAGGCCTCTTCCGCGGCCCGGTTGACGCTGATTACCCGACCGTCCTCATCCACCGCCACCAGCATGTCGGCCATGCCCCGAAGAATGGCCTCCATCTTCTTCCGCTCTTCTTCCAGCTGCCGCTGAAGTCGATGGATTTCGATCCTGTTCCGGTTGAACTCCAGCGCCCGCTCAACCTTGGTCAGCAGGTCTTCCGCGGAAAAAGGCTTCGCGATATAGTCCAGCGCCCCCTTTTTCATGCACTCCACGGCAACATTCTCGCTGCCGTGGGCCGTCATCATTACGACCGCCAGGTCCCTCGGAGACGGGTCGAGCCTTTCCAGCACCCCGATGCCGTCCAGCTTCGGCAGTTTGATATCCAGGAGGACGAGGGAAAAACCATCCTTCTCCAGCATTTCCAGCGCCTCAATACCGTCCCGCGCGCGGCTGGTGGAATAACCCGCGTCTTCAAGCTGCAGCTTCAGAATAAGCGCGATATCGGCCTCGTCATCGACAATCAGTATTCTGTCCCGTTTCATGGTTGTTCCCCGCAGACGGGAACCGTGAAACAGAACGTGTTCCCGTCTCCCGAACCTGTCTGGTAGTAAATTGCGCCGTGATGCAGTTCAATGATCTCCCTGCAGATTGCCAGGCCGAGCCCCGTTCCCCCTTGCTCCCCGTTGTTCGTCCCCCGAAGTTGCGAAAATTTCCGGAACAGCTTGTCGCGATCTTTCCGCTCGATGGTCTTTCCCTGGTCGTGGACGGATACGATGATGAAGTCCCCTTCCCGGCACGCGTCGACCCGCACCTCTTTTCCCGTCGGGGAAAATTTGACCGCATTGGACAGGAGATTCGTCAATACCTGTACAAGCCGGTCATGGTTGCCGAAAGCAAGGGGAAGCCCCGGATCGATACCGTTCACGACCGGAACGCCGTGCTCTGCGGCAAAACCGTTTATCTCGTCGATGGATTCGGCGACCAGTTTCTCCAGGGACTCGGGCTTCATGGGGAGCTCGAAGTTCCCCGATTCCATCTTGCTGATATCCAGTATATCGCTTATCAGCCGGATCAAGCGATCCGTATTCCTCAGGCACACCCGGAGAAGCTCCCGCTCCGTTTCCGTGAAACTCTCTCCTCTCCCCAGGATTATCTGGAGAGAACCCTTCATGGAGGTAAGGGGTGTCTTCAACTCATGGGAGACCGTGGAGATGAATTCCGTCTTCATCCGGTCCACTTCTTCCTCGTGGGTCACGTCGCGGATGGACATGACAATTCCGGCGAACTCCCAGGATTTGTCCAGCAGAGGCGACAGACTGACCCGCAGTTTTTTCGGGCCGATGGAAATATCTTTCTCGCCTCCCGTGAGGAGGTCGCCCGTTCTCATGTCGCGGATGCTGTTCACCAACTGGTGGAAACCGCCCTTCACATCGATATTCTCAACATGGCGGCCTATCATCTTGTAGGGAGCAATGCCGAAAATCCTCTGGGCCGCGGGGTTGAACAGGATGACCCGGTTTTCCCGGTCCGTGACCACCATTCCTTCCGCCATGCTCGTCAGGATTGCCTCGAGCCGCCCCTTTTCCATCTCCAGCTCGGCGGTTCTCTCCGTGACGTTCGATTCCAGGAGCTCATTCATCTCGTGGAGGCAGCGGTTCAGAACCTCCAGGTCGAAGGTCTTGTTTCTGATGGTGGTATCACGTTCACGCAGGGTATCCGCCATCCTGTTAAAGGAACCGGCAAGCGCTCCGAATTCATCCGGCGAATCTATCGCTACACGAAAATCGAGATTGCCCGCCTCGATGCACTGGACGCCCCGGGAAAGCTCTTTCAGGGGAACCGCGAAGTGTCGGGAGGCGAGATAGGCGATGAGAAGGGAAAACAGCGCCCCGAAAAGCGCGGACGCAAGGATGCCGCCGACGCGGTCTTTTCTCATCTTGTTGAAGTTCTCTCTGGAAAGAGCGACGGAAAGCGATCCGATCAGATCCCCGCGAACATTGCGTATGGGTTCGAAGGCCGCCTTGAACGGAGAATCGCCGATCCTCACCTCGCCGCGGTAGGTGGCGCCCTTCGCGAGGACGGGCAGAATAGCCTCGACGGTCGCCGGCGGAAGAACGAAATCCTCGCCGGCCCCATGGAACGGTTTGAGGTTCCGCTGCGTGAAGGTAATGTGCAGATCACTGCCGAAGGCTTCCTGCAGGCGATAGGGGATGACCGTGTTCTTCGTGACGGGAATTCCCGAGACAAGGGCGCCGAGAACCCGGCCCGCATCGTCGATAACCGGGATGGCTACGGCGACTACCAGCAGTGAAGCCGCGCTTTTTTCGGAAGAAGCCGCAAGTGCGTTGCCGGCCCGTTGAAAAAGCGCGGCGGAAGCCGTTTCACAGGACAGCACCGGCTCGCGTTTGCTGAATGCCGTTTCCGTGAGAACCTTCAGTTCGAAGGGATATCCGCTCCGTTCACCGGTAAGACTCGCCAACACCTTTGCTTCGGGATCGACAAAAACGGCGAACGGCAGAAAGGGGAGCGATTCCTTGATGCTGCGCAGAACCCCGGAAAGCTCGACCGTGTTCCCGCGGAGAAGGTACTCCTTTGTTTTCGGCCGTGAAGCGGGAAGCAGGAGGGCGTATTTTACCTGATTTGCCCCGGTGAACAGCTGGTAGCGGACAAAACGGAGATTCGCCTCCAGGTCCCGGGAAATCTTTTCCTCGAACGAGGCGTCGATGTTCCGCACGGTCGTTATGAGCAGAACGAAATAGGAGGCGAGGATGGCCAGGAGGATGGACAGAAACAGTTTCACGCGTATGGAAAGGTGAAGTTTCATGGACACCGGCCATGGAAAAGGATGGCTCGCGGGATATCCGCGTCATTGAAGTTCCTCGTACCGTAGAGGAGCTAGTCCACCAGGACCTGTCAGCTGAATTCAAGCCCTTCCGCTTTCAGGTCCCGCGTCATGAGATCCAGAACGGCCTGTCGGGGTGGTTTATTCTCATGGAGTACCCGGTACACCTGTTCGGTGATGGGCATCTCCACACCGAGACGCCGGGCCAGCTGATACGCCGACTCCGTCGTCTTGACTCCTTCGGCGACCATGCGCATCCCGGAAAGAATCTCGGAAAGCGTCTTCCCCTGTCCCAGTTGCATGCCGACCGTTCTGTTCCGCGACAGGTCCCCGGTGCAGGTCAGCACCAGGTCGCCCATTCCGGCCAGGCCGGCAAAGGTGGACGACTTGCCCCCCAGCGCCAGCCCCAGGCGCGCCATTTCCGCAAGCCCGCGGGTAATGAGGGCGGCCCGTGGATTGTACCCCAGTCCGAGTCCGTCGCAGATCCCCGCCGCGATGGCTATGACGTTCTTGATGGAACCGCCCAGCTCCACGCCCACCATGTCGCTGTTGGTATACACCCGGAAGTAGGGGGTGGAAAACGCCTCCTGCACACGACGCGCAACCCCCTCATCCGGGGACGCGGCAACCACCGCCGTCGGCATCTCCTGAGCGACCTCGCGCGCGAAACTGGGTCCGGAAAGGACGCAGAAATTGGCGAACAGACGGGGAGGGAGGAGTTCGGCGCCTATCTGGGAGATGGTCATGAGGGTATCCAGCTCGACCCCTTTGGCCGCGTTCACCAGAAGGGTCTCTTCTCCCAGGTAGGGGCTGACTCCCTTCAGAACACCCCGGAACACCTGGGTCGGGGCCACGAACAGCACCAGTTCCTTGCCCGATGCCGCATCATGGAGGGAATTGGTGAAGCGCAACCGTGGAGAGAGCGTAATGCCGGGAAGAAACACGGAGTTGACGCGCGTCTCCTCCATCTCCTTCACCAGCTCCGCCTCGTAAGCCCAGAGGGTTGTCTCGTGACCCTTCTTGGCGAGCAGATCCGCCAGCGTCGTGCCCCAGCTTCCTGCACCGATGACCCCTATGGCGCCCATATGACCCTCCTGTCCGCGCTGCGGTTGCCGCGCTATGATTCATTCATTGCAAACGATTCCCCCTGAAGGGATCAGGGGTCGGCTTATGTAGGGGCAGGTCCCCGTGCCTGCCCGATTTTCCGTGCCTGCCCGATTGAGGGCACCCACAGGGGGGTGCCCCTACAAAAACCCCCCCGCATCTCGCCAAAAGGGAAATTACGCATCGGTATGTGTTCCAAGAACGACCCGTTGTTCGTCCCTACTCGTCGTCACCCTCGTCCGGAGCTGTCGGTTCCGCTTCCTCCATCGCCGGCTCGTCTCCGTCTTCGTTTTCATCCTTCTCCGCAAGCCGGGCCACCGCAACGATGCGCTCCTGCTCCTCGGTGACCATCAGCCTGACCCCCTGGGTGTTGCGGCCGATGACGCCGAATCCGGACACCGCCATGCGGATGATCTTACCCTGGTCAGTGATGAGCATCAGGTCGTTTTCGTCGGTGACCTGTCTGATGTCGACCACGCAGCCGTTGCGCTCGGTGGTCTTGATGGTGATGATACCTTTGCCTCCGCGGCTTTGCAAGCGGTATTCGTCCAGCGCGGTGCGCTTGCCGAAACCGTTTTCCGTCACGGTGAAGATGGTGGAGGAGACGGCGTTGGGGTTGATGATCTCCATGCCGATCACCACGTCGTCTTCTTCAAGGGTCATCCCACGCACCCCGCGGGAAACGCGTCCCATGGGGCGGGCATCCTCCTCGTGGAAACGGATGGACTTGCCGTTGCGGGAGGCGAGCAGCACGTCCTGCTGACCGTCGGTAATGGCGACACTGATCAGCTTGTCGTCCTCGTCCAGGTTGACCGCGTTAATTCCGCCGCTCCTGATGTTGGCGTACTCCTTGAGCGGGCTCTTCTTCACCACGCCGCGGCGTGTTGCCATGATCAGGTTGCGGTCGTCGTCGAAACCCTTCACCGAAAGGATCGCCGCGATATTTTCCCCGGCCTGGAGGTTCAGGAGGTTGACGATGGCCTTGCCGCGGGTCGCCCTGCCTCCCTCGGGGATCTCGTAGACCTTGAGCAGGTAGACGCGTCCGGTATCGGTGAAGAACATCATGAAGTCCTTGCTGGAGGCGACGAACAGGTGCTCGACGAAATCCTCTTCCTTGGTCTTCATGCCCGATTTCCCCTTGCCGCCCCGGCGCTGGGCCCGGTACTGGGAGACCGCGGTCCGCTTGATGTAGCCGGTGTGGGAGACCGTGACAACCACGTCCTCCTCGACGATGGTGTCTTCCAGGGAAATCTCGGCGGTCTGGTCGACGATCTCGGTGCGCCGCTCGTCGCCGAATTTCTCTTTCAGCTCCGTCAGTTCGCCCACGATGATCTTCAGGATCTCCGCCTCGGAGGCCAGGATCTCCTTGAGGCGGGCGATCAGCTTCAGGATATCGGCATACTCCTGGAGGATTTTCTCCCGTTCCAGGCCGGTGAGGCGCTGCAACCGCATCTCAAGAATGGCCTGGGCCTGCTTGTCCGAGAGGTGCACGCTTGCGTTGAACACGGAGCCTGGAATCCCCAGCTTTTGCAGGTAGTCGGGATCGGAAAACTGGCCGGCCATGAGGCCCGCCTTGGCCTCCTCCGGGTTTTTGGAGGCCCGGATCAGCTCGATGACCGCGTCGAGCCAGTCGAGGGCTATTTTCAGGCCTTCCAGGATATGGGCGCGGGCCTCGGCCTTTTTCAGCTCGAAGATGGTGCGGCGGGTCACGATCTCCCGGCGGTGGTCGATGAAGTGGGACATGGCGTCCCGCAGATCCAGGAGCTTGGGCCTGCCGCCGGCGATGGCCAGCATGTTGATGCCGAAGGAGCACTGCATCTGGGTCTGCTTGTAGAGGTGGTTCAGGATCACCTGGGGGTTCTCGTCCCGCTTCAGGTCGATTACGATGCGCATGCCGTCGCGGTCCGATTCGTCCCTGAGGTCGGCAATCCCCTCGATCTTCTTTTCCCGCACCAGCTCGGCTATCTTGGCCACCAGGTTCGCCTTGTTCACCTGGTAGGGGATCTCGGTGACGATGATGGACTGGCGCTCGGTCTTCTTGTGGGTCTCCACAAAGGCCCGGGCCCGCATCTGCACGATGCCGCGGCCGGTCTTGTACCCCTGGGTGATTCCTTCCCGTCCGTAGATGAAGCCTCCGGTGGGGAAGTCCGGGCCGGGGATGAGCCGGATCAGTTCATCGAAGGGGAGGTCCGGGTTGGCGATGAGGGCGATGATGCCGTCGATAACCTCGGACAGGTTGTGGGGCGGGATGTTGGTGGCCATGCCCACCGCGATCCCGGCCGAACCGTTCACCAGCAGGTTGGGAAACTTGGCCGGAAGGACCAGCGGTTCCTGTAGGGAGCCGTCGTAGTTGGGACCGGTTTCCACGGTCTCCTTGTCCAGGTCCTCCAAAAGCTCGTGGGCAAGCCTGGACATCCGGATCTCGGTATAGCGCATGGCCGCGGGCGAATCGCCGTCCACCGAGCCGAAGTTGCCCTGGCCGTCCACCAGCGGGTAGCGGAGCGAGAAATCCTGGGCCATGCGCACGATGGTGTCGTAGGCGGCCGAGTCGCCGTGTGGATGGTACTTACCGATCACGTCACCCACCACGCGGGCCGATTTCTTGTAGGGCTTGTTCCAGTCGTTGCCCATGTCGTACATGGCATAGAGGCAGCGTCGGTGCACCGGCTTGAGCCCGTCCCGTACGTCGGGGAGTGCGCGGCCGATGATGACGCTCATGGCGTAGTCCATGTACGAGCGCTTCATCTCGTCTTCGATGTTGACGGAGGTCTTGTTGATGGTTTCGAGCATTAATAAACCCCAGAAACGGCAAAGGGCGAACGGCTAAAGGCTAAAAGGGGTTTTTCTTCCCTTCGCCGTGTGCCTTGTGCCGGATTTTTATATATCCAGATTCGATACGTTCAGCGCGTTTTGTTCGATGAATTCCCGCCGCGGTTCCACCTGGTCTCCCATGAGCACTGTAAAGACGTTGTCCGCCTCCACGGCGTCCTCGATCTTCACCTGGAGCAGTGTCCGGTTGACCGGTTCCATGGTGGTCTCCCAGAGCTGGTCCGGGTTCATCTCGCCCAGTCCTTTGTAGCGCTGGATGTTGAGCCCCTTCTTGGCGCTCTCCATGAAGAAGGAGAGGAGATCCAGACCGATGGTGGTGAAAAACAGCTCCTTCCCCTCGCTGGAGACCACGGCCCGGCCGCTGCCGAAGATGTCCCTCACCTTGCGGAAGCTGTCATAGAGGAGCCCGTACTCGTAGGAGCCGAGCAGGTCCACCGTGTGTCCGTCCAGGGCGATGCGCAGGTTGTCGAGCCGGACGATGATGCGCCCGTCCGGCATGATGGAGGACTCAGCCCCCTCGTATACCTCGGCGATGTTTGCCAGGCGCGGCGCGAGCCCCTCCAGGTCCTCGATGCCGCCCCGGATTCCGAGACGGAGCAGAACCCGCACCAGGTCTTCGTTGATCCCCTTCCTGACGAACTTGTCCAGCAGGGCACGGTATTCCACCAGCTGCCTGAGCAGGGGGATGATCTGTTTTCCGGTGTAGGTCTTCGAGCCGTCCTCCAGGAACAGGGTCATGTCCTCGGTCCCCTCCTCCAGCAGGTAATTCTGCATGGCAGCCTCGTTGCGCAGGTAGAGCTCCTTCTTGCCCCGCTTCACCTTGTAGAGGGGAGGCTGGGCGATGAAAAGGTGTCCCCGCTCCACGATCTGCGGCATCTGGCGGAAGAAGAAGGTGAGCAGCAGGGTGAGGATGTGGGAGCCGTCCACGTCGGCGTCGGTCATGACGATGATGCGGTGGTAGCGGAGCTTGGTCACGTCGAAGTCGTCCTTGCCGATGCCGGTGCCCAGGGCCGTGATCAGGGTGCCTATCTCCTGGGAGGAGAGCATCTTGTCGAAACGGGCCTTTTCCACGTTCAGTATCTTCCCCTTGAGCGGCAGGATGGCCTGGAACTTCCGGTCGCGTCCCTGCTTGGCGCTCCCGCCCGCGGAGTCGCCCTCCACCAGGTAGAGCTCGCACAGTGCCGGGTCCTTTTCCTGGCAGTCGGCAAGCTTGCCCGGCAGGTTGGAGACGTCAAGCGCCCCCTTGCGACGGGTCAGTTCGCGGGCGCGGCGGGCCGCTTCACGGGCACGGGCCGCGTCGATGGATTTTTCCAGGATCCGCTTGGCAATGGCCGGATTCTCCTCCAGAAACACGGACAGTTTTTCGTTCATCAGGGATTCCACGTATCCCTTGACCTCGGAGTTGCCCAGCTTTGTCTTGGTCTGACCCTCGAACTGGGGCTGGGGAATCTTCACCGAGATGACCGCAGTGAGACCTTCCCTCAGGTCTTCGCCGGAGATGGAGACCTTGACGTTCTTGAGCAGGTTGTTGGCCGCTGCGTAGCTGTTCATGGTCCGGGTCAGCGCGGCCCGGAAGCCCACCAGGTGGGTGCCTCCCTCGTGGGTATTGATGTTGTTGGCAAAGGAGAAAACCTTCTCGTCGTAAGAATCGTTGTACTGGAGTGCTATCTCCATGTCGACTCCCGACTTGTCGCCTCGGATGTAGATGGGTTTCGGATGGAGCGGATTGCGGTTTCTGTTCAGGTATTCAACAAAGGAGACGATCCCCCCTTCGTAGTGGAACTCGTGCCGTTTTCCTTCTTCCCGTTCGTCGACAATGGTTATCTTGACGCCCGCGTTGAGGAAGGCCAGCTCACGCAGCCGCTGGGAAAGGACGTCGAAGGAGAAGTCCGTTGTCTCGAAGATATCGGCGTCGGGATGGAAGGTGATCTTGGTACCGCGCTTCTTGGTCTCACCGACCACGGTCAGCGGCGCCTGGGGCTCTCCCCGTCGGTAGGACTGCTGGAACAGTTTGCCTTCCCGCCGTATTTCCAGTTCCAACTGGCTGGAAAGGGCGTTGACGACCGAAACACCGACCCCGTGAAGACCGCCGGACACCTTGTATGAGGTGTTGTCGAACTTGCCCCCCGCGTGGAGCACGGTCAGGACCACTTCGGCGGCGGATCTCCCCTCGGTGGGGTGGATGTCGGTGGGGATGCCGCGGCCGTTATCCACCACCGTGACGGAACCATCCAGGTGGATGATGACGTTGACCTCGTCACAGTAGCCGGCAAGGGCTTCGTCAATGGAATTGTCCACTATCTCGTAGACTAGGTGATGGAGACCCTGGGCAGAGGTGGAGCCGATATACATGGCGGGGCGCTTCCGCACCGCGGAGAGTCCTTCGAGGACCTTTATCTTGTCGGCGCCGTAATCATTTATTACTTCATCGGACATGTGCTACCTCAGTGTAAAACCTTCCGTCGCGTACCGGAAAGGTGGAATAGTCGGTGATCCCGGACAGGTTGATATTTTCCAGACTCGTGGTGGTAATGAAGACCTGCATCTCCTTTTCCCTCAGAAAACTCATGAAGTTGCCGTTCCGATCCCGGTCCAGTTCGGATGTCATGTCATCAAGGAGGAGGACCGGAGGATTTCCCCACCGAACCTTCATATACTCTATCTCTGCCATCTTGAGGGCCAGGATGAAGCTTCGCTGTTCGCCCTGGGAACCGTGGTGGTTCAGGGGTTTTCCGTTCAGGGAAAACTCAAGGTCGTCCCTGTGAGGGCCTGTCAGGGTGGTGCCCCTGCGGAGCTCATCAGCGATGCCGCGCTCAAGCGCTTCGCGCAGTCTCTGGCGGAGAGATCCCGAAGCATTCGTAAGCTCCGAGCACCGGGATCGGTACGTTACGGTGGCTTCCTGGCCCGTGCCTGCTATTGCGGCATAGAAATCCCGCAGTAATACCGCCAACTCGCGAACAAACGATGCCCTCTTCTCAATCAGCCGGGAACCGGCGTCGGCAAGCTTGTCGGTCCAGACGGAGAGCCCGTCGCGGAGTCCCTGCTTCAAAAGGGCATTCCTGTTCTTGAGTATCCTGAAATAATCGTGGTGAAGTCCGAGATACCCCGTGTCAATGCTGAAAACAGCCCTGTCCAGGTATCGTCTGCGCACCTCGGGCAGACCACGCACCATGGAAATGTCTTCCGGAGAAAAGACGACCATGTTGAGTTTGCCGAAAAAATCGGCAAGGCGAAGCACCGGCTTGCCGTCGAGGGACACCTTCTTGCCGGAGTGTGTTATTGTCAGGGAAATTCCGCGCTCGACACCGTCCCTGATTCCCCACCCTTTCACATGAGAGTATGGCGAATCATAGGTGATGAGTTCGCTGTTTCTGGCCATACGGAACGATTTCATTGTTCCAAGGAGATAGATGGCCTCGAGAAGGTTCGTCTTGCCTTGGGCATTGTTGCCGACGATTATGTTGAATCTCTCTGAAGGACGGAGATCAGCGTGCGAAATATTCCGGAAAGAATGAATCTGTATTCGTACTAATTTCATGTATCCGAAACCGCCGCGGTAGAAAGAAGCCTATGAGAATGATTGGCTTTTTCACTGATATTCGTGGCGATACTCCCTGGATCAGACCCGCATGGGCATTATTACCGAGAGGAATCCCCGTGCCTGATGAGGCCGCAGAACAGCGGGCGAGAGTTCATCCTTCAGTTCCAGATCGACGAACTCCTCGTCCAGAACCGATACGGCGTCTATCAGGTAGCGTGCATTGAAGCGAACTGAGAGATCAGGACCCGTGTACCGTACCTCCAGAGTCTCCCTGGCTTCACCCAATTCCGGATTGCTTGCCGAAATTTCCATGACGCCGTCCTTCAACTCCATGACGATTCCCTTGAATTTTTCACTGGAGAGAATGGCCATCCTGCGCAGTGAGTGGAAGAAGTTTTCCCGGTTGACGGTTACCGTTTTGTCGTTGTCGGTGGGCATAACCCGCGTGTAATCAGGGAAATAGCCGTCTACCAACCTCATGAGAACAAGAGTGTCGCCCTTTTTCACGACCGCGCTGTTGTCGAGGAAGGTAAGCATTATTTCACCGTTACTTTCCTCTGCAATTTTCTTCAGTTCGAATATGCCCTTTTTCGGGAATATCACCCCGTTCTTCAGGTCAGGCGATGTGACATCGGAAACTTCACGTTCCGCCATGGAAAGGCGGTGTCCGTCCGTTGCGACCATGCGAAGACGGGTTTCACTTTCTTCTTCCAGTGCCTTTATGAAGATCCCGTTGAGGTTGTATTTCGTTTCATCATGACAGATGGCGTACGAGGTCATTTCCACCATTTCCCGCAGGAGCGACCCGTCAAGCCTGAGAAAAGTGCTGTCATTGATGGCGGGAAAAAAGGGAAATTCGTCGGGAGACAGTCCGACGAGATTGAAATGGGCCTTGCCGCATCTGAGATCTACCCAATCGTTTTCCCGTGTGGAAAAGAGGATCTCCTCTTCCGGAAGTTCCTTGATGATTTCGTACAGCTTCTTGGCGGAGACGGTTATCCTGCCGTCTTTCGACACCTTTGCGGGGTAGGAGCTTTTCATTCCCACTTCCAGGTCGGTGGCAATCACGTCGATTCTGTCGGATTGCGCGGAAATGAGGACATTGGAGAGAATAGGCATGGTTTTACGGTTTTCGATAATCCCCTGAACCCGTTGCAGTGCTTTGAGAAAGGTGTCCTTGGCGATGGCGAATTCCATGGTGCCTCCAGTTTCAACAGAGCTTATATACGATTGGTTTTATAAAGACTTTCAGTAGTAAGAAGTAGAAGGCTGTGGATTTGTTGAAATGTTTGCATATTCCCGTTTGTACGCGATTTTTTCCCGATACGGGGATGTGGGCCGACGGTGCGTTTCGAAACGGTTTCCAACAGGGGCTGATCTTTTCCACAACTTCCGCTCGTGAGTAAACAGTTTTTCCAGATTATTCCAACATCCCTTTTCGGATGCTTTCTACGGTACTTTTCAGCTCGGAATCCGAATCCATAAGTTTTGAAATCTTTTTGAAAGAATGGATAATCGTTGAATGATCTTTGCCGCCGAACTTTTCTCCTATTTCCGGGTAGGATGATTTGGTCAGTTCACGGCAGAGATAGATGGCTATTTGTCTTGGAATGACGAGGTTCTTCAGCCTTTTGTCGGATTTAAGATCCGACGTTTTGATGGAGAAGAATTCCGCGACGAATTTCTGAATCATCTCCACCGTCATTTCCCTGTTCTTTTCGACAATGATATCCTTGAGCACATCCTTGGCCATGGAAAGCGTTATTTCGTTTCCCGTCAGGCTGGCATAAGCGCCGAGGCGGATAAGCATGCCTTCCAGTTCCCGCACGTTGCTCGTGGAGCTTGATGCAAGGAAAAGCGCCACGTCATCGGGGAGATGGATTGCGTCAATTTCTGATTTTCTCTTTAATATCGCCATCTTCGTTTCAATGTCGGGTGGCTGGATATCGGCAATCAGTCCCCACTCGAAGCGTGAGCGAAGCCTCTCTTCCAAGCCGGCCATATCTTTCGGAAACTTGTCGGAGGTCACTACAATCTGCTTGTGAGATTCGTGAAGGGCGTTGAAGGTATGAAAAAACTCCTCCTGGGTGGCCTCCTTGCCGGCCATGAACTGAATGTCATCGATGAGGAGAACGTCCATGCTCCTGAATTTGTTTCTGAATTCCTCCATTTTTTTGTAACGGATACAGTTGATCATCTCGTTCATGAACTTTTCCGACGTGTAGAGGCAGATACGCGCCTTTCCGTTGTTGGCGAGGATGTGGTTGCCGATAGCCGTCAACAGATGGGTTTTGCCGAGACCGACGCCACCGTAGATGAAAAGCGGATTGTAATTCGTGGCCGGCTTGTTGGCGACGGCCTGGGCAGCCGCATGGGCGAACTGGTTACCCGCCCCGCAGACGAAGGTGTCGAAGGTATACTTCGGATTCAGATTCGAGATGAATTCCGGATTCTGCCTGTTTTCCTCCGTAGGAACGGATTCTTTTTCCGGGGAAGGGGATTCGGCTGCCACAGCATCATGACGCCCTTTTGGAGCGATTTTGAGGTCAACGACAACCTTGTTCCGGATAATCGCGGAAACAGCCTCTTCGATCATGGAAAGATAGTTTTCCCTGACCATGTCCCTGAAGAAGCCGCTGGGGACCTCAAGGAAAAGGACGTTATCCTTCGAATCGAGGAATTTCAGTGGTTGTATCCACGTGGTGAAGGTATGGGGTGTGAGGACCTTCTCCATATTGGAAAGTACGTCGAGCCAAACCTTTTCCATAGAAAAATATTCTCACGTTCAGGGGAGGTTATACACATGCTTATCAACAGTTGTTGATAATATGGATATGCTAAAAATTACGGTAGGTTACAAATGGTTTTTCGTCTTCTGGAAAGGCGATATTCATCCCCTTTTGAGGAGAGTTGAACAGTAGCAGAGACGTCCCTAATTTGCAAGGCTATTTTTTCCGGGGCATATAAATTAGTGCTTGACAAATCGTGATGTTTGCACGTAGAAATATCAATTCGCTTCAGAGTCATCAGAATCCTAAAGAAGGAGTTGCAGGATATGAAAAGAACATTTCAACCGAGTAATGTTTCCCGGAAAAGAACCCACGGTTTTCTGGTACGGATGGCCACGAAAAACGGAAGACTTGTTATCAAGAGACGTCGTGCCAAAGGCCGAAAGCGGCTTTCGGTTCAGATTGCCGTAAAATAGAGAATTGTGGGCAACTTCCTTCGACGGGAGGAAAAGCTCCTGAAGAGGACACAGTATCTGCATCTGTCCTCTTCAGGAAAGAAGTACCACACGCCCCACTTTATCATTATCTGGTCGACGGGTTGCTCCGACAGGGCGCGGCTTGGAATAACCGCCAGCCGCAAGTTCGGCGCCGCGGTGAAGCGCAACCGGGTGAAGAGGCTGGTTCGTGAGTATTTCAGGCTCCACAAGGAGCGGTGCGGTGTCGCTGATTACAATGTCATAGCAAAACGGGGCGCTGAAAGTCTTTCGTTCCAAGAGGTATGCCAAGAGCTCGATAACGCGCTGGGATATATCCGGAATCTTCAATGCTCAAGCGATTGCTCATAATGTGTATCATTCTGTACCAGAAGTACATTTCCCCCTTTCTGGCGAACTCCTGTCGCTTTTATCCCACCTGTTCACAGTATGCCAAGCACTCACTGGAAAAATACGGCGTTATCAAGGGAATCTGCCTTGCCGGTGCGCGGCTTCTGAAATGCCACCCTTTCAATCCGGGGGGATATGATCCCGTACCATAATCAGCAGGAGCTTTCATGGAAAAACGTGCTTTACTGGCAGTAGTACTGTCATTGGCTTTTTTTTACGGCTATTCCCTCCTTTTTCCGTCGCCTGAGAAGAAGGCGGCCCCGAAGCCGGTTCAGCAGGCATCCTCTTCCGTCATGATCCCTGCGACCGTACCCGTCCAGGCGCCGCAACCGGTTCAGCAGACAACTACGGCCTCCAAAGACGCGGTAGTGGAAACGGATTACTACACCGCGATCTTTTCCAACCAGGGCGGCGCGCTGAAGAGCCTCGTTCTTAAAAAATACCGGGAGACATCCGGAGCGGGTGGTCAACCGGTGTCGCTTATTTCCGAGAGTTCCGCGGAAGGGTTTGCCCTCAAGACCGGCGCCTCCGGATTTTTTCTCGATCCGGCCGCCATCTACAGCCAGAGTAACGACACCCTGCGGGTTTCCGGAAACGAGACAAAGCGGCTCGATTTCACCTGGACTTCCCCCCAGGGGGTAACGGTTACAAAATCCTACACCTTTTCCGGCGCCGGGTATGAAATAGGCCTCGAGACACGGATTGCCAACAGCGGCGCCACCCCGTTGACGGGAGCATTGACTCTTTCCCTTCCCCACCCCGTCGGGCCGAAGAACAAGCAGAGCCGCTTCGAAATCGACAGCGCGGTTACCCGTGCCGACGGGAAGTTCAGCACCGAAGCCGTCAAAGACATACCGGAGAAACCGAAAAAATATGTCTCAGGCGTGGAATGGACCGGGTATGCGGACAAATATTTTTTGAGCGCGGTACTGTCAAAAGACGGTAGCATCGGTCCCGTAGCGATAGAAAAGGGGAACGCGAGATATCTGAATACCCTCATTTCATCACCACCCCTTGACCTCAAGCCGGGCCAGACTACGGCCATTGCGTATCGCCTTTTCTTCGGTCCGAAGGATCTCGATATTCTGAAGGCCCAGGGTGCGGGTCTCGAGCAGTCACTTGACCTGGGTTGGTTTTCGGCCCTTGCCAAGCCGCTCCTCTATACACTCAAGTTCTTCTATAAATACACCCATAACTACGGCATCGCGATTATCATCATAACCGTCATCATCAAGATCCTTTTCTTCCCCCTGACGCACAAGAGCTACAAGTCCATGAAGGACATGCAGAAGCTGCAGCCGATGATGGCGGAATTGAAGGAGAAGCACAAGGATGACCGTGACGCCATGAACAAGGCGATGATGGAACTCTACCGGACCCATAAGGTGAATCCCCTCGGAGGGTGTCTGCCGATGATTGTCCAGATACCGGTATTTTTCGCCCTGTACAAGGCCCTGATGTTTTCCATCGAGCTTCGGCATGCCCCGTTCATGCTCTGGATAACCGACCTCTCCGCCAAGGATCCGTACTATGTCACCCCCATCATCATGGGAGCGACCATGTTCATTCAGCAGAAGATGACCCCCTCAACCATGGATCCCATGCAGGCAAAGATGATGCTTGCCCTTCCGGTGGTCTTCACGTTCATGTTTCTGAATTTTCCGTCGGGTCTAGTTATCTACTGGCTGGTGAACAATATCCTGACTATCGCCCAGCAGGCGTATATCAATCATGCGCTGAAGGATTAACGGGAAGCCGGACGGAATCATGTATCTGAAGGACACAATAGCGGCAATCAGCACACCGATTGGGGAAGGCGGTATCGGTATCGTCCGGATCAGCGGGGGGGCCGCGGAAGAGATTGCAGGAAATATATTCTCAGGAAAGCAGAGCGGTGGCATGCAAAGCCACCGCTTTTATTATGGGGAAATCATCGACCCGGAAAGCGGGGATGTTCTCGACGAGGCGATGGTCGTGCTCATGCGTTCGCCCCGATCCTACACGCGTGAGGACGTGGTTGAGATCCAGTGCCACGGAGGATATCTGCTGGTCCGGAAAGTGCTTGAACTGGTTATCCGCTGCGGCGCCCGCTGCGCGGAGCCGGGCGAATTCACGAGGAGGGCATTTCTTAACGGACGGATCGATCTCCTCCAGGCCGAAGCGGTTATCGAGGTTATTCGCGGCAAGACGGAGGCAGCTCTTGCCCTGGCCCAGCACCAGAGAGAGGGGCATCTGTCCAAGAGGATTTCCAGGATCAAGGAAGGCCTTCTGACCTCTCTCGCGTTCATCGAGGCGTACCTGGATTTTCCTGAAGACGACATCGAGCTTCCGGATTGCCGGCAGATAGAGACATCGATCAGGGAGTCGCTTGCCCGCATCGAGGAGCTGCTGGACGGATTCAGCGAGGGAAAGGTCCTCCGCGAGGGTGTATCGGTCCTGATCGCCGGAAAGCCGAATGTGGGGAAGTCCAGCCTCCTGAACACCCTGCTGCGGGAAAAACGGGCGATCGTCACCTCGGTCCCCGGCACCACGCGCGATATTATTGAGGAAGTGGTGAATATCAAGGGCCTTCCGGTCAAGCTGCTTGATACGGCGGGAATCCGTGATTCCGAGGATGAGATTGAGATGGAAGGCATGAGGTTGACTCTCGAAAAGATACCCCTGGCTGATCTCATTCTGTTCGTGGTTGATGCTTCGAGGCCTTTTGATTATGAAGATATATTAATAAAAGAAGCGTTATGCGGGCATCCGTTTCTTCTGGTGCTCAATAAGTCCGACCTTCCAGTGGAGGCGGTAGTGCCGGACGATCTGGGATCGGCCGGCACTATCAGCATTTCGGCACGAAGCGGGGAAGGGATTGAACGTCTCCGTGATTCGATATTTTCCCTCTTCATTCGTAACGGGGCACGGGACGGTAGAGATTTTACGGCCCTGTCACAGGTCCGACACCGGGACGCCCTTGAGCGGGCTCGGCGTCACCTTGAATCTTTTCTCCAGTCCTTTCCGGCGGAGACGGCCATAGAGTTCGTGGCCCTGGACCTGCGTGACGCATTGCACGCCTTGGGGGAAGTGACCGGGGAAACGACCCCCGACGATATACTGGATCAGATATTTTCCCGGTTCTGTATCGGAAAGTAGGAACTGTTCCACGTGGAACATGGTTCGTGGAGTCCCTGTTTACGGCTTCTTGCAGGCTTACAAAATAGGATTCTGATTCTTCCTCAGTCTGTGAAAGTCCGTCTTATCTTCCTCTCAGGGGCTCTGGTCTCGAAGTTCCACGTATTGAGGTTTTGTTGATTCAGCAGATGCCGGCATTTCGGCATACGAGGAAAAGCCGTGGTTGTCTACGAAAAGCAGTACGACATCATTGTTGTGGGCGCCGGGCATGCCGGGTGCGAAGCGGCCCTGGCAGGGGCGCGCATGGGTCGCAGTACGCTGCTCCTGTCCATTAATCTTGACGCGGTTGCGCTTATGTCCTGTAATCCATCCATCGGAGGCCTGGCTAAGGGTCACCTGGTTCGGGAGATTGACGCCCTCGGCGGCGAGATGGGTAAAATGATAGATGCCACGGGCATCCAGTTCAGGACCCTCAATACGCGGAAGGGCCCCGCTGTTCGCGCCTCTCGTGCTCAGGCCGACAAGCAACTCTACCGTGCCCGTATGAAAAGGGTTCTGGAGAACCAGGAAAACCTTTCATTGAAACAGGGTGAGGTGACCGCCCTGTGCGTGGTCGAGGGAGAGGTCCGGGGGGTTGATACCAGGGTCGGGGTGAGATTCCTGGGTAAGACCGTCATACTTACCACGGGCACTTTTCTTCGAGGACTCATCCACGTTGGACTTACGCGGTACGCCGGAGGACGCGCCGGGGATCTCCCCGCCGAAGGCCTGTCCGACTCGCTTCGTGATCTGGGTTTCGAAGTCGGCAGGCTCAAGACGGGAACGCCCGCGCGTCTGGACGGACGGACCATCGATTTCAGCCGGCTCGAAGCGCAGTATGGAGATGATCCTCCCATCCCCTTTTCTTTCTCCACGTTAAAGATAGAAAGACCCCAGCTTCCCTGTCACATCGTCTATACCAATGAACGCACTCACGAGATTATTCGCGCGAATCTCGACCGCTCGCCGCTGTACGGTGGTGTCATCGAGGGGGTTGGTCCCCGCTACTGCCCGTCTATCGAGGACAAGGTCGTCCGTTTCCCGGAAAAGGAGCGGCATCAGTCTTTCCTGGAGCCAGAGGGGGCCGATACAATCGAGATCTACCCCAGCGGACTTTCCACCTCTCTTCCCATCGATGTCCAGTTTGCTCTGTATCGCTCCATTGAGGGCCTTGAGTCGGTGGAAATCATGCGACCGGCCTATGCGATCGAGTATGACTACGTCGACCCGATACAGATTCATTCTTCACTGGAAACCAAGCCGGTGCGGAACCTGTACCATGCCGGCCAGATAAACGGCACATCCGGATATGAAGAGGCGGCGGCGCAGGGACTCATGGCAGGTATAAATACGGCTCTCCGCGTACAAGGGAAAGAGCCTCTCGTCCTGGGAAGGGGAGAGGCGTACATCGGCGTTCTCATCGACGATCTGGTGACGCTCGGCGCCAGGGAACCGTATCGAATGTTCACATCGCGCGCCGAGTACCGGCTCCTTCTCCGCGAGGACAATGCCGACCTGAGGCTCAGGGAAAAGGGGCATGCCGTGGGGCTTGTACGTGAGGATGAATACGAAGGATTTCTGGAAAAGAGGGCACTGATCGTGGCGGAGCTTGAGCGGCTTCGATCCGAGCGACTGGCGCCGTCGGAATCGGACCGCGTGTTCCTGGAGGAACACGGCCTTGCGGATCTCCGGAATGCCGTTTCCTTCGAGCATCTGCTGCGTCGTCCTGATTTTTCCTACCGTGATCTGGAAAAACTCGATAGCCGTTGTCTTTCCCTCCCGGAGACGGTCAGGGAGCAGGTGGAGATCCAGATCAAGTATCAGGGGTACATTGATCGTCAGCTGCAACAGATCGAACGTTCGTCCAAACTTGAGTCCTGCCGGATTCCCGAATCCTTCGATTACTCGGCTCTGCAGGGGCTTACCGCTGAAGTCCGCGAGAAGCTGATGCGGTTCAGGCCCGATACCCTCGGCCAGGCCTCCCGCATCCAGGGGGTCACCCCGGCGGCGATTTCCATCCTGTCTGTTGCCATCAAGGCGGGCCGGGGGAAATGAACCGGGAAGATTCTGAACTTCTTCGACAGTGTGCCGACGAACTCGGGATCAAACTCGATTCCAACGCACTTGGCCGATTCGGTCTATTCGCCGCTGAACTGAAAAAATGGAATCGTAAAATAAATCTTACGTCAATCAGGGATGACCGGGACATCGTGGTCAAGCACTTTGCCGACTCCTTGACCCTGATCGGCGTTATAGGAAAAGCGGAGTCTCTTCTGGATATCGGATCCGGCGGGGGCTTTCCAGCCATTCCTCTGAAGATTCTGCTCCCGAGTCTCTCCGTCGTCTCCGTGGATTCGGTGGAGAAAAAGATCCTTTTTCAGCGGCATGCGGCGAGGATTCTTAATCTCCATGACTTTAACGCGATTCATGCCAGGGCCGAGGAACTGGTGGAAAAGTACCCCTCTCGCTTCGATTGCATCGTGTCACGGGCGTTTTCCGATCTGCCGTATTTTGCCTCCCTAGCCTTGCCTCTTATTCAGGACACCGGGTTGATTCTCGCCATGAAGGGAAGGGAAGGAAGGGAAGAAGCTGATGGTGCAAGAGAACGTCTCGCCGACCTGGGAGCGATGGTCACCGATTGCATCCATCTGAAGCTCCCCGTCAGCGGGGATGAACGTTATCTGATAGTGTTGAAAAAAAGTACCCCGGGGAAAAGGGTGTGATATTCGCGAAAATGAATTTTGCAGATTCCGGGCCGTATTTTACATTCCTGGGCTTCGGGTTCTGAATGAAGGCCTTGCCCTTCCATGTCCGGAAAAAAGCCGTGAAAAACGAAATTTGAAAGCCCATTTTTTGGGCACCCGGTAAAAACGCCTTGGCGCATTCGTCCGTTTATGTTTCCCGCGTCCGGAAACACGCGAGCGAACAAACCTGAAACAGCAGGAAGAGGTAGTCATGGAATTCCGTATCTACTACGAAGATACCGACGCAGGCGGAGTAGTCTACCATGCCCGCTATCTCGCATTTTTTGAACGGGGACGGACCGAATTCTTTCGTGACAGGGGGCTTTCGGTTGGCAAACTGGCGGAAAGAGGTGATGTATTCCCTGTTGTGCGACTGGATATTGACTACCGGGCGCCCGCCGTGCTCGACGACCTGGTCAGGGTTGAGACCGCTGTGCTGGATGTGGGGCGGACCTCGTTCACCATGGGACAGCGTGTGGTGCGTACCCGTGACGAGAAGCTCCTTGCCGAAGGAAAGATCACTCTTGTCTGCGTCGGTCCGGGGATGAAAGCGAAGCGCCTTCCCAAAGATTTGATCGCAGTGCTGTAGGAGTTAGCTTTGGCGACCGGCCCCGCTTGACTCTTTTGGGGTGTTTCCGTGCGAAGAAGCAGAATGTGTGGGAGGTTTTCGTGAAACTTGATCACGAAGCGCTCCGGGCCGCCTGTTTCGAGGCTGCCCGAAAAACCATGGCGGATGCCAGGCCGACGGATGTGGAGAGGATACAGCGTCTCGCGGACACGTTCTACCACTTTGCCCGCGAGCATGTGAACCGCATCAGGGAACAGGGAGGCGATCCGGACATCCTGGTGCGCGCCGTCTCTTATCTGGCGGTGTCGCATGCCATTGCGCAGATGCACGACAGCACGGAGTGGTTTTTCTTCATGCTGCGGGCGCTCCTGGAGATTGCCTGTCCGGTGGTGGAGCTGAATGAGGAATCAATCGGGTTTCTGGCGGACCTGGAGGCGGGGATCAGACGGGCCAGGCGGGAAAGTCGAGGCTCTGACCCGCCTTGACGTCAATGATGGAAACGTCCCATTCTCCCTTTATGGGAGGGAGTTGGCGCCCTGTGACATTCAAAGCAGTTTTCATCCGTTCCTTTTTGTACCACCAGAGACGATGCAGGCTTGTCGGTGGAAGGAATGTTGTACTCCTCCCTCTGGAAATAGGGCCGGTTCTTCTCATCGCTGAGGATAGGCGCCTGGTAGGCCAGCTGCCAGTTGCTGCTGATGGGAACGGTATGGCACTGGTCGCATCCGCCAGGTGGCGGGATCGCCTTCCAGGCGCTAAACATGGCGCATCCGACCGCTAAGAGTATCGCCGCGCCGCATCCGGAGAGAAGAAGTTTTTTCATTGAAAACACCCCGTTTCACGAAAAATAGTACATTCCTGCCACTAGAGCCAAAAAAAGCATACCACAAAGATCGGCAAATAAAAACCTGTCAGGGCTGAAGCGGGGAAAAGACGGGGACTGAACGCCGTTTACCTCATCGTAGCCGAGGGCCTTCCTCTGCTCGTGACTGCGTATGGAACCTCGCGACAGGAGAGCAATGAAGATGGAAACGAGAAACAGAGAGATGCTTTTCCGGGGACTGGTTGTCAATGTGGAGCAGATGGAAGTGAAGATTGGCGAAAAGGGGTGGCACATCTTCCAGATCGTGCGTCATCCGGGAGGCGTCGGCGTCCTGCCTCTCCACGAAGACGGCACGGTTACCCTGATACGCCAGCTGCGCCCCGCTGTAGACGGAAAGCTCCTGGAGTTGCCGGCAGGAAGACTCGGTCCGGGCGAGGATCCCGTCGCGTGCGGGAGCCGCGAACTTGCGGAAGAAACGGGACTAATTGCTGAATCTCTTGAGCCGCTGGGAATCGTGCACCCGTCCCCCGGCGTGTTCGACGAAAAGATTCATCTTTTCCTGGCAACCGGCCTGGTACAGGAAGATGCCTCGCCGGAGCACTACGAGGAGATCGAGACCGTCCGCATTCCCCTGGAAAAGGCCTTGAGTATGGCTGCCTGCGGCGAGATTACCGACAGCAAAACGTCTCTGGCGTTGTTCCGGGCCGCTTCCCGGCGAGCGACCCCTCCGTGAATCATCCCGAAATCAGAGGAGGATTTATCGCTTCACGTTTGTTTTTCTATCTGATAGGATACTTGACAGCAAAAGCCTCTTTGAGTCGGCATCGGAAAGGCCCGCCCGGAAATCTTTTCCTGCGTGGAAAAGGCTGTTCGAATGCATGAATTATCAATAACACAGGGCGTTGTGGATATCTGCGAGAACAACGCCGCGGGACGGCGCGTGACCTCCGTTGTCCTTGAGATCGGCGCGCTGAGCGGGGTTATCCCGGAGTCGGTGGAGTTCTGTTTCGAGGCCTGCACCAGGGGCACCGCGTTGGAAGGCGCGAAACTCATCATAGAACGAACCGAGGCCCGCGGGAAATGCAGCGATTGCGGGGCCGAGTTTCCCCTGAAGGCCTATTACGAGCCGTGCCCCGGATGTGGCAGCTACCGGGTCGCCATCCTCTCCGGAGAGGAGTTACGCGTGAAAGAACTGGAGGTTGATTGAATCATGTGCACCACCTGCGGCTGCGGAACCGACGATCATCATCACGAGCATGACCATGAGCATCACGACCATGACCATTCCCACGGGCATCATCATGACCATACCCCTGCCGGGACCGAATCATCGAAGACCATCTCGGTTGAGACGGACATCCTCGCCAAGAACAACCGGCTTGCCCGGGGCAACAGGAACCTTTTCTTTCGCAAGGGTATCTTCGTCCTCAACCTGGTGAGCTCTCCCGGTTCAGGCAAGACCACCATCCTGGAACGGACCCTTCTGGATATGGGGGGCAAACTGCGGTTCGCCGTCATCGAGGGGGACCAGCAGACAGATAACGATGCCGTGCGAATAGCCGCAACCGGCGTGCCGGTGAGACAGGTGAACACCGGCGCCGGATGTCACCTGGATGCCCACATGGTGTCCCATGCTGTGGAAGCCTTTGATCTGGATGATCTGGACGTTCTTCTTATCGAAAATGTAGGGAACCTGGTCTGCCCGGCCACCTTCGACCTGGGCGAGAACCACAAGGTGGTCGTCCTGAGCGTTACCGAAGGGGAGGACAAGCCGCTCAAGTATCCGGCCATGTTTCACAACGCCGACGTGATGCTTCTCAACAAGATCGATCTTCTCCCCCACGTGGATTTCGACACCGCAAAGTGCAAGGAGATGGCCCGCCGTGTCAATCCCGACATCCTCATCTTTGATGTTTCCAGCAAGACCGGTGAGGGGATGGACGACTGGTACGGGTGGCTCGCTTCCCGTACCAGGGAAAAATGATCCTCCATCCGGCCGCCTTTCCGGAGTTACGGCATTAGAAATAGAATCAGGGCAACAATCGAAGGTATCGTGCAGGGGGTGGGGTTCCGCCCCTTCGTCTTCAGGCTGGCGGATGTCAACGGGCTTTCCGGCTGGGTGAGGAACACCCCGGCCGGCGTGGTTCTTGAGGCACAGGGCGAGTCGAACGGGGTGGGGGCTTTTCTCCGCGGCCTTCGGGATTCGGCGCCCCCTCTGTCGGTCATCAGCTCCATCAGGACGGAAGAAATCCCGTTGGTCGATGAAGAACAGGGATTCTCCATCCTGGAGAGCGGCGGCGGCGGGACTACTATACAGATAGCTCCAGACTGCGATGTCTGCCCGGACTGCCTCCGGGAGCTCTTCGATCCCTCCGACCGTCGCTTTCGCTACCCTTTCATCAACTGCACCAACTGCGGACCGCGGTATACCATCATTACCGGTATCCCCTACGACCGGCCGTTCACGACCATGGCCGACTTTCCCCTCTGCCCCGACTGCCGCGCCGAGTACGAAAATCCCCGTGACCGCCGCTTCCATGCACAGCCGGTCGCCTGCCCTGTCTGCGGTCCCCGGCTCGTCCTTCGTGACGGTGCGGGTCGGGTAGTCGCGGGGGACCCCCTGGAAACCGCCATCAGCCTTCTGAAGGAGGGGCGGATCCTGGCCGTCAAGGGGATCGGCGGGTATCACCTTGCCGTGGACGCCTGCAACGAAGAGGCTGTACGCGAGCTCCGGCGCAGGAAGAAGAGGGATGAAAAACCGTTCGCTGTCATGTCGCCGTCGCTCGCGGAGGTCGCGGAGTACGCACTGTTCGACCCCATGGAGCAACGGTTGCTGGAAGGGCCGGAGCGGCCCATCGTCCTGCTGCGCAAGAGGGAGAACAGTCCCGTCGCCCCCCATGTCGCTCCCTCAAACGGCTATATCGGGGTCATGCTCCCCTACGCCCCTCTCCATCACCTGCTGCTGCGGGGGAACTTTACGGCCCTTGTAATGACCAGCGGCAACCTGTCCGATGAGCCCATCGTCTACCGTGACGAAGAGGCCGGAGCAGTCCTGTCGGAGATTGCCGATTTCTTCCTGGTCCACAACCGCGGCATTCATATCCGTACCGATGATTCGGTGATCCGGGTCTTTCAGGGGAACCCCCTGTTTCTTCGCCGTTCACGGGGCTACGTGCCCAGAGCCGTCACCCTCTCCGCTCCCCAGAGGAGCGTGCTGGCCGTGGGGGCGGAACTGAAGGGGACGGTCTGCCTGACGCGCGGCGACCGGGCATTTCTCAGCCAGCACATCGGCGACCTCGGGAACGACGCGGTGCTACGCTCCCTGGAGGAAACGGTGGAGCACATGGAGCGGATCCTGGACATTCGGCCCGAGGCGGTGGCCCATGACCTCCATCCGGACTACCTCTCAACGGTTTATGCCCGTGGAATTGCGGACATACCCCACATCGCCGTCCAGCACCACCACTCGCACCTGGCTTCCTGCATGGCGGAGCACGGCCTGGAGGGAGAGGTTATCGGGGTGATCTTCGACGGCACCGGCCTCGGACCCGACGGTACGGTCTGGGGCGGCGAGTTCCTGGTGGGCGGGTATACCTCGTTCCGGCGTGTGGGGCTTTTCCGGCCGGTTCGCCTGCCCGGAGGGGATGCCGCAGTCCGGGAGCCGTTCCGCATGGCACTCTCCCATCTTTATTCGGTTTACGGAGAAGACCTTTTCGAGCTGCCGCTTCCCTTTCTGGAGGAGATCCCGGCTGGAGAACGAAAGCTCTTCCTCGCCATGCTGGAGCGGGGGATCAACTCACCCCTCACCTCCAGTTGCGGCCGCCTCTTCGACACCGCCGCCGCTCTCATCGGCCTGCGGGGAAGGGTGTCCTACGAGGGGCAGGCGGCCATCGAGCTCGAGGCCCTGGCCGAGTCGGCGGAGACCGAGGCGCTCTATCCCTTTGCCCTAGAAGATGTGGAGGAGGGGCTCATGGTGGACTTCCGGCCGATGATCCTCGCCCTGGTCGAGGATGTGGCGGACGGCGGACTCGGTTCCTTCATGGCCCGCCGATTCCACAATACGGTTGCTGCCGCTGCCGGTGCGGTGTGCGGGGAAATCCGCGCGGAGAGCGGGACGGATCGCGTCGTCCTCTCCGGCGGGGTGTTTCAGAACAAGCTGCTGAGCGAGGGGGTGTTCGCCCTCCTCTCCGGCCGGGGTTTTCAGGTCTTCACCCACCGACTGGTCCCTCCCAACGACGGGGGGCTGGCCCTTGGACAGGCAATCATAGCGGGAAGGAGTATGACGGATGTGTCTTGCGGTACCGATGCAGATAACGAATATTGAAGGGGATACCATGGTCGCGGAGATCGACGGCGTGCGCCGGGAGGCGAGCCTGATGATGCTCAACGACGAGGTGAAGGTGGGGGACTATGTCCTGATCCACGCCGGATTCGCCATCAGCCGCCTTGACGAGGAGGAGGCCCTGGAAACCCTGTCCATCATGCGGGAGTGCCTGGACCTGTCACGGGCGCCCGAATGAAAAGGTCCGTTTTCGAGGAATTCCGAAACCGGGACCTGGTGCGGGGACTGGCTGAACGGATCCGTCACCTGGCCGAGGGCCGAACAAATCCCATGACCTTCATGGAGGTCTGCGGCACCCATACCATGTCCATCTACCAGTACGGCATCAGGACCCTTCTTCCTGCCGGTGTGCGTCTTATCTCCGGCCCCGGCTGCCCGGTGTGCGTCACGCCGGTGGGGTACGTGGACCGGGCCGTCGCCTGTGCCCGCCTTCCCGAGACCATCACGGCCACCTTCGGCGACATGATGCGGGTCCCCGGTTCTTCTTCCAGCCTGCTGGAGGAACGGGCCAAGGGGGCCGACATCAGGATCGTCTACTCGCCCCTCGACGCACTGTCCCTTGCCGAGAGGAATCCCGGCAAACGGGTGGTATTCCTGGGGGTTGGCTTCGAAACCACCGCGCCTACCGTCGCGGCCACGCTCATCACGGCGCGCTCACGGCGTGTCGGCAACTTCTCCGTTCTGTCCGCCCACAAGACCATCCCCAACCCCATGCGCATCCTTTCCTCCGACCCGGACCTGGGCATCGACGGCTTTCTCTGCCCCGCCCATGTGAGCGCCGTTATCGGAGCAGACGCCTATCGTTTCCTGGCCGAGGAGCACGGCGTGCCGTGCGTGGTGACCGGTTTCGAGCCGGCGGACATCCTGCAAGGAGTGGCGATGTTGGCGCGGCAGGTGACGGAAGGGCGCAGCGCGGTGGAGAATGAGTACAGCAGGTTTGTCACTCGCGGTGGGAACGCAAGGGCTCAGGAGCTTCTGAGCAGGGTATTCGTCTCGGCCGATACCGCGTGGCGGGGCCTGGGGGTTATCCCGGAGAGCGGCCTTGAGATAGCGGAGGAGTTCACGGAGTTTGACGCAGAAAAGGTCGTGCCGGTCCGGGTGGAAGAGCCCCGCGAGCCGGAGGGGTGCCTGTGCGGAGAGGTCCTCAAGGGGAAGATCGCGCCGGCCGACTGTCCCCTTTTCGCTTCCGCCTGCACCCCGGAGCAGCCGGTGGGGGCCTGCATGGTTTCATCGGAGGGGAGTTGCGCGGCGGCGTATAAATATGGGCAATAGGCAAAGGGCAAAGGGCAAAGGGCTAATGGTTGATGGCTGTAGGAAAGCGGGTTTTGAAACCTTTTGCCTTTAGCCCTTTGCCTTTTGCCTCATGTATTCATGTAAGGAGCAACCAGTGGACAATGATCTCATCCTTCTCGGGCATGGCAGCGGCGGGAGGCTTTCCCACCAGTTGCTGGACGAGCTTATTATCCCTGCCTTGTCCGGGATACCGGTCTCCGGGCAGAACGACGCGGCGGTGCTGGAGCATGACGGAGTGCGGTTCGCTTTTACCACCGACTCCTATGTGGTGGATCCCGTCTTTTTCCCCGGCGGCAATATCGGCGACCTGGCGATAAACGGCACGGTCAACGACCTGGCCATGGTGGGTGCGCGGCCGCGTGCCATCAGTGTCGGCCTCATCCTGGAAGAGGGGTTCAGCCGGAGAGAACTCGGCGAGATCCTCCGAGCCATGCGGGAGGCCGCCGACCGGGCCGGAGTCGCCATTGTCGCCGGAGATACCAAGGTTGTTCCCCGGGGCAAGGCGGATCGCATTTTCATCAATACCTCCGGCATCGGGGTGTTCCGTCACGGACTGGAGATCAGCGGCTCAAACGCCAGGGTCGGAGACAAGATCCTCATCAACGGCACCATCGGCGACCACGGCATCGCCGTGATGGCCAAACGGGAAGGACTGGAACTGGAGGCGGACATACGGAGCGACTGCGCGCCCCTGAACGGACTGGTGGACGAGATCCTGTCCGAAGGGGACGCGATTCGCGTGCTCAGGGACCCGACCCGCGGCGGCGTGGCCACAACGCTCAAGGAGATAGCGCTCCAGTCGGACGTCTCCATTACCCTGAACGAGGCGGCCCTCCCCCTGAAGGGCGCTGTCCGGGGCGTCTGCGCCGTCCTGGGCCTCGATCCCCTCTACGTAGCGAACGAAGGAAAGGTGCTGGCCTTCGTTGCGCCGGATGCCGCGGAGCGTATACTTGAGAAGATGCGCCGGCATCCCCTGGGAGCCGAATCAGCGATGATCGGCGAGGTAACCTCCCCAGGCGGCGGCAAAGTCAGGATGGAGACCGTGGTGGGTGGCATGCGGGCGGTGGAGATGCTGTCCGGGGAGCAACTGCCGCGGATATGTTGATTCTATTTTGCAACCGATATGTCATCGAGTAGGGGCAACCCCATGTGGTTGCCCGCTTTTGGCGGCCGCTTGTGGCCGTCGATTACGCTGTCGGGACAAGGGAAAGGAGAACGGCCATGGCTGTATGGAAATGTAAAAAATGCGGGTTTACCAAGGAAGGGCGGTGCAAACCGCAGAAATGCCCCCAGTGCCAGGAAAAAGGGTCCTTTGAAAAGGAGGAGGCGTGACGTTCCCGAACCGGTGAAAGGCCCGCCGGCCTGACTGGAAAAAACATTAAAGTTTCGGCCGGTTTCTGCGATATAGTATGTAGTAATGAGCGCCCCTGCCCTGATGCACTGCACGGGTGGGGGCGGATCGTCGCCGCGTACCGTAGAGGAACTCCGGCGGAAAGGGAGAAGGGATGCAGTCGTCAGCACACGTCGCGGAGATTCGGCAGAAAATCCTGCTCCTGAAGGAAATCCCGCCGCTTCCCATGACGGCCCAGAGAATTCTGTGCCTGTCTCCGGAAGCCGACATTCGCGATCTGGCCGAAATCATCGAGCAGTCTCCCGAACTGGCGGCACGGCTTCTGGGCATGGCCAATGCCGCGTATTTCGGCTGGCCGGGCGGCGTTCGCACCGTCCATGACGCCATCTACAAGGTCCTGGGGATCAAGTTGGTGAAGAGCCTCGTCCTGGGAATGACGCTCAGCGAGGTGTTCGACGTGAAAAGGTGCCGCGGATTCCGTCCG
Organism: uncultured Geobacter sp.; assembly: GCA_937886325.1. Classification (GTDB taxonomy): domain Bacteria; phylum Desulfobacterota; class Desulfuromonadia; order Geobacterales; family Geobacteraceae; genus RPRC01. Next base: position 7,132 of record CALABV010000185.1, on the reverse strand, counting down.
GAGCGGTACTGGTTCACCGCCATCGTGACCGCCCAGGTATCCCAGAGCCTGTTTCCCTCGCTCCCACCTTTCCTGCGATGGGATCTGGACAACATCCACATAAACGGTCTGCTCCATAACCTGGGATTGGCCGTGCTTGCACACCTCTATCCCCTGGAGCTTTCCCGGGCCTTTTCACCTCCGGTCGCCTGCGCGGAATCTTCGACAACAGTAAGAATCCGAGAGGAACTGGGCATCGACCAGACGCAGGCAGGCGGCTGGCTTGCCCGGAAATGGCATCTCCCCAGGGATATCGTCCTTGTCATGGAGCATCACAAGGATGCGGGGTATCGGGGAGACTTCTGGCCCGTGGCGCTCCTCGTGGGGTACTGTGAACGGCAGTCCCAGCGGCTGTTCGAGGAGGGCGTTCTCCACATGGAGCCTGATATCGCCGCTCTTCTCGGGATCGATCAGGAGGTTCTCGAAAGGATGTGCGGGACCCTTGACGGCCAACTGGAGGATTTGCTGTCCATGGCGTCGTTCATGGCCACGGGAGAGAGAAATGGATAACCGTCTTTCCGGCGCCGCCTTTTCGGATCTCAACGAGCGCATCATCAGCCTCCTCGATTCCTTTTCAGCACTGAGTACCCTGAGTTCGCTCAACATCCGCCATCCTGATATTGGAACCATGCTCCGCCGGGCACTCAAGGGGCTGATGGAGAATGTGGACATGGAGCGCTGCTCCATCTTTCTCCTGCAGGGGGAGCGGCTGGTAAATTGCGTGGGGCTTGACTGGGATGGGATGCTGAGCGAAGTGGATGACGTATTCCGGTTCAGCCCATGCGATAACCTTGACGCATCCATCGGCGAGGGGATCATGGGCTTGGCCGTGCAGACCGGAACGCTCCAGCACTGCCGTGATTGTTCCATCGACCCCCGTTTCAAAATCGCAAGCGGCCCACCCATCGGCTCACTGATAAGCGTGCCTATTTTTCAGATCGGCGGCGAAGTTCTGGGTGTGCTGAATGTATCCCATTCCCGTCCGGATTTCTTCAACGAATGGCATGAACGCCTCCTTCTCGTCTGGTGCAACTGCCTTGGACAGCTCATCGCCGGCAATCGGCTCGTGACCCAGATGGATCGTGAAATCGACAAGAGGACGGTTCAACTGAAGCAGGCGCTGGCGGAGGCCCAGTCAGCGGAACGGGATCTGCGGGCGAGCGAGAAAAGGCTGAAGCTGGTTCTGGAGGGGAGCAGCGACGGTTTCTGGGACTGGAGCCTGGAGAGCGGGGAGGTCAAGCTCAGCCCGCGATGGGCCGAGATCCTCGGCTATACGCTCCACGAGGTGGAACAGGCATTCCGGGACGGAAAGGACCTTGTCAACCCGGAAGACGCGCTCTCCGTGAGAACAGTGCTCATGCGACACCTTAAGGGTTCGATACCCCAGTATGCCGTTGAATACCGGATACTATCCCGATCCGGGGAATGGAAATGGGTCCTTGATCGCGGCAAGGTGGTGGAGTGGGACGAAAAGGGGAGGCCTCTCCGCATGACCGGCACCACGACCGACGTCACCGACCGCAGGCGGGCCGAAGAAGAGAAGCGGCACCTGGAGAACCAGCTCAACCATTCGCAGAAACTGGAGGCAATCGGACAGCTGGCGGGAGGCGTGGCCCATGAGTTCAACAATATCATGACGGCCATCATCGGTTTCGGCCACCTTCTTGTCATGAAGACCGAAGAGAACAGCCAGCTCCGGCATTTTTCGAACCAGATCCTCACGTCCGCCGAACGGGCCTCCGTCGTTACCCGCAGCCTCCTCGCCTTCAGCCGAAAGCACGTCCTTTACCCCCACCATGTGAACGTAAACGAGACCATAGAAAAGATAGGGACACTCCTGTCGCGTCTTATCCGGGAGGATATCGAGTTCCGGACCGATCTCGGCAGCGAGAGGCTTGTCGTGCTGGCTGATGAAGGCCAGTTGGAACAGGTTCTGGTAAACCTCGTCACCAATGCCCGGGATTCCATGCCGAAAGGGGGCGTCGTGACCGTCAGCACCGGGGTCGCCGAGCTGACCCGTGAATACGTCCGGTCATACGGGTATGGACAGCCGGGGCTCTTCGCCAGGATCTCCATTATCGACACCGGTATCGGCATGGATGCGACGATCCGGGAAAAGATATTCGAGCCCTTCTTTACAACCAAGGAGCCGGGCAAGGGGACCGGTCTCGGACTTGCAATCGTCTATGGAATCATCAAACAGCACAACGGCTATATCGAGGTTTCCAGCGAGCCGGGTGAGGGGAGCGATTTCTCCCTGTACCTTCCGCTGGCGGAAGGGGTGGAAAAGGCTCGGGAGACCGTCCCGCCTTCCGACTTGCGAACCGGTACGGAAACCATCCTCATCGCCGAGGATGACGACGATGTGCGCATGCTGCATCGGGATCTTCTGGAAGAGTGCGGCTACACGGTTCTTGAAGCGGCCAACGGCAGTGATGCCTGCTCGGTCTTTCTGGAGAACAGGGAGAGAATCGATCTGTTGATCTTCGACGTCATTATGCCGAAGATGAACGGCAGGGAAGCCTATGAGGAGATACGGAAGGCGCGTCCGGACATCCGGGCGCTGTTTACCAGCGGGTATACGGGCGATATCCTGGGCGGAGCGGCAGGCATCGAACCGCAATTCGACTTCATCGCCAAACCCATCACCCCGGACGAGTTTCTGCGGAAGGTGCGTGAAGTGCTGGAGAGGGAGCCGTAAGGCCCGCCGGGTCCGGGATGTCCTCCAGGCCGAGAAATTCCAGCAGCCGGTCGTACGAAGAGTTTACCACCTGTTCTGCCGGGATTCCCGCCTGTTTCAGCACGGCGATGGCCTCGCCGAATTCACCCACCCCCTGCGCGATATGCGCGTCGCTTCCCACGACAACAAGCGCCCCGGAACGGGCAATCAACTCCGCCAGGCGTTCGCACTGGGGCCTGCTTCCCTTGCGGCTCAGGGAAAAGGATGCATTGTTTATCTCAAGGGCGGTTCCCGTATCCACTGCCGCCTGAACCAGTTTTTCGAAGTGCACCGGATACACGGGATTGCCGGAATGGGCGACTGCCCTGACGCGGGGATTGGCCATGGCTCGGATCAGCGCCTCGGTATTCCCCGCAATTCCGTGGTCTTCGAAGCCTGTCCCCTCGTGAAGGCCGGCCAGCACGAAATCAAGCCGCTCCAGGTACGACTCGGGCATGTCGAGGGTTCCGTCGGTCCCGATGATATTCGCTTCAACCCCTCGCAGGATACGGACTCCCCCTATCCATGAGGGGATGAAGCGCATGGCGCCGAAGTGGTACAGATGCGGGCCTCCCGGCAGTGCAGGGCCGTGGTCGGTGATGGCAAGGGCCTTCAGACCCTTGCGGCCTGCCTCGCCGGCCATTTCGTTGACGGTGGAATAGGCGTGGCCCGAGGCCACGGTGTGGGTATGCAGATCGGCGATGATTTTCATGCGGGCATGATTTCACGGCAGGGGTGAAAAGTCAATAGACCCGGTCTGTTGGAAGCGAACTCGGCTCTCCCCCTGAGAGAATCCGTATGTAATTCTCCTTGCAAAGATGTCCCGCTGCGGCTACTACTTGGAGCAGGGAAGGATACACCCGGTTCTCTGGGAGGGACGAAGAAATGACAGGCTGGTTTCCATTCGCCGTTGCCGCTCTTTTCCTCATGGGAGCACAGCGTTTCCTCTACAAGGTGGCTGCCGAGCAGGTTCGCGGAACCGCCTGGACAACCTTGTGGTTCATGGCCACGGTGACCGTCATCAGCGGGACCGCTTTCCTCTGGCGCGGCGTGACGGTTTCCGATATACGCTTCCTTCTTGTGGTCGGTCTCGCCAACAGCATCTCCTTTCTCGCCGCCACCGTTTCCCATATCGAGGCGCTGAAGCGGCTCCCTGCCGGAATTGCCTATCCTCTCATCAGGCTGGATGTGGTCTTGGTCGTCCTTATATCCCTCCTTTTCTTTCATGAGAACGTTTCCGCCACACAAGGCGCGGGAATCCTCCTGGGCTTCGGCGCCGCTCTTCTCATCGCCCGGCAGAGGAACAACGGCGGGGCATCCCCCACGTCGTCCAACAGAGGTTTCCTGTTCGTGGCATTTGCCATCCTTGCCGGGACAGGGGCGGCCGTATCGAGCCGTTTCGCGGCACTCGGCACGGACAAGACGGCATTCATGGCGATATCCTACGGCCTGTCCACCCTCTTTGTTTCCGGCTTCGGGGTGGGAGGAAAAAGGGGGGAGGCGCCTGCCCGCCTTCGCGGCCCATTTTTCATCGGTTTCGCCATGGGGGTGCTCAATGTCGCGGGGTACTATGCCTACCTGGAGGGTCTGGCGCGGGGGCCCCTTTCCCTGGTGACGGTGATCACCGGCATGCATTTCGTGGTGGCCATAGTCCTGTCGGTCTTCATTTACCGCGAACGGCTGACACCGGCGCATATCGTGGGCATCACCCTTACCGTCGTCTCCCTGATCCTGCTCCGGTCATGAAATGGCCGGATTCGGCCCTTGTCCGGACGTTGCAATGACGGAGTCCCGTGATAGAAGTAGTTGTACGATGAAATACAAGCGGCATTCAGGGTGACGTGCCTTGTCCGGGCGGAGCATCCCCAACGCCGCGGGAGGAAGTCATGAACGAACCCATGGAAAGGGCGCTGCGGAGTCTTGACGGACTGTCGGTGGGAGACGCCTTCGGTGAGCTGTTTTTCTTTCTCCCGCCCGAATACGCCGGGTGGGACGACCTTCCAGCCGAGCAGTGGCGCTGGACCGATGATACCCACATGGCCCTGTCCATCGTGGAGGTGCTGAAGGAGCATGGCCGCATCGACCAGGATGCCCTTGCTCGGTCTTTCGCGAGGCGCTACATTGAACAGCCGAACCGCGGATACGCGGGCGGGGCGAGGCGGCTCCTGGTGCAGATCGCAACCGGGTCCGACTGGCGGGACGCATCGCCGAAGCTGTTCGGGGGCGGCTCCTTCGGCAACGGCTCGGCCATGCGCGTCGCCCCTGTCGGCGCCTTTTTCGCCGGAGATCCCGAACACGCGGCGGAAGAGGCGCGGCTCTCCGCCGTGGTCACCCATGCCCACCCGGAAGGGCAGGCCGGAGCGGTCGCGGCGGCGGTGGCCGCTTCGCTGGCCGCCCGTGTTCCACGGCCCACGGGCCGCGACTTCATTGATGAGGTCGTGCGCTACGTACCGGCCGGCCTCACCCGGCAGCGGCTGCTCCTGGCCCGCGATATCCCCGCTGCGGAACATGCGCGGGCCGCAATGACCCTCGGGACCGGGTACGAGGTAACGGCCCAGGATACGGTACCCTTCTGCGTCTGGGTCGCGGCCCACCATCTCGACTCCTACGAGGACGCCCTGTGGCTGACGGCGAAGGGGCGCGGCGACTTCGACACCACCTGCGCCATCGTCGGCGGCATCGTGTCCCTGTCCGCCGACCTGCCGCCATCGTGGCTGGAGAGGCGGGAACCGCTTCCGCCCCTGGAGTGCCCGGAGGAGGCTCCATGACCCTTACCGTCTCCATCGCCCAGATGAATGTTGCCGTGTCGAGGCCGGAGGAGAACCTGGCGAAGACCGAAGACCTGATCGCCGAGGCCGCGCGGCGGGGGAGCGATCTCGTATGTTTCCCGGAGATGTGGACCACCGGTTTCGACTGGCGGTATCTCCGGGAGGCTGCGGAAGAGCATGCAAAATACGTCGATCGGGTCGGGGCCCTGGCGCGTCGCCACGGCATCTGGATCAACGGTTCTCTGCCGACTGTCGCGGACGGGGGAAAGATCGCCAATACCTCAATCCTGTTCAACCCTTCCGGAGAACAGGCCGGGGTCTACCGCAAGACCCACCTGTTCAGCCTGCTTCACGAAGATGAGCACATGGCGCCGGGAGACTCCCTGACAATGGTCGATACCCCCTGGGGTCCCGTCGGGCTCTCCATCTGCTACGACATCCGTTTTCCGGAGCTTTTCCGCACCTATGCCCTGCAGGGCGCGCGCATGGCGCTGTCCCCCATCGCTTTTCCCCATCCGCGCCTCGATCACTGGAGGATCCTGGTCCGTGCCCGCGCCATCGAGAACCAGATGTTTCTCGTCGGTGTCAACCGGGTGGGGAGCGAGGATTTCGGGCCGGACGGAACGGTAACCTTTTTCGGAAATTCCGTGATCATCGACCCATGGGGACGGACGGTCGTCGAAGCCGGGGAAACGGAAGAAACGCTCCTCACGGCATCAATCGACCTTCAGCAGGCCGAAGAGGTCCGTTCCCGCATGCGGGTGCTCGGTGACCGCCGGCCTGAGTTGTACCGGCTGGACTGAGGCTCCGCGGTATCAGGAGCATGTATCCTTTCAGCAAAGATAGAGTGATCGCGCAATGACATTTGTTTCCACGGCAGCAAAAGTGATTCTCACCGGTCTGCTGTTCCTCCTCCCGGGTGTCTTTCCGTCAGCGTCGGAAGCCGGGCCCCTTTCCACATCGGATCTGGCTTTCCCGACGGATGAATCGCTCAAGTATCCCTTCACAAAGGACGATTCCCTGCGATGCGGCCGTTGGGAGGCAGATCACCAGGATTACCCTTATTTTGGCGCCCCGCGGAATCGGAATTCCCGGAAGCACGCCGGGATCGATATCTACCCTGTGGGTGGAGAGGGGACGCCGGTCAAGGCCATTAAAGACGGTCTGGTCATCAAGGTTGCCCCTTTTTTCATCCGATCGAACGGCGAAAAGACCTATTCCGTGCTCATTGACCATGGGGATTTCGTCGCCAATTACGCGGAACTCAAAAAGCCCCCTATCAGGGTTGGGCAGCGGATCGGGCAGGGCGTGTGTATCGGCTCCATCAGCGGAACCGGGCAACTCCATCTGGAGCTTTATGAGGCGGGGACGAGCGACTCGATGCGCTGGTACGGTGAACGACCCCGGCATCTGCTGGATCCGACCAGCGTGATGATGGCCGTGCTTTCCGGGGATAGAAAGGCGATGGGCGCCGATGCCCGCTATGATGCCGCTATCGACCTCCAATAATCCTTCGAACCTTCCCGATTTTTTCCACCTCCATACATCCGGCCGGTTCGGAAACCCTTGCCCCGTGAAAAAATGGGGGTACACTGGATCGTGTTTT
>CALABV010000184.1 GCA_937886325.1 uncultured Geobacter sp. | reverse complement strand
GGACTACGAATCCGTAGGTCGGGAGTTCGAATCTCTCCGAGCGCGCCAATTACAGAAAGGTCTTATGCTCTTCAGCGTAAGACCTTTTTTGTTTAATCGAAAAGAGATTGTATGCGTTGGAGGCTGGAGCACAATATATCCAAGCAAGGTCGCCGCGTTTTCTCCTGTCACAAATACGGTATACTTCATACTCTCAACCCATCAGGGACCTCTCATGTTATAAGGACACAGCGTGGATATCATTTTTTGGACACTTGCCGCAGCTGCTTCATGCGCATTTTCCCTGCTTGCGGTCTGCCATGCGCTGCTCATGAAGCGCGATCCCCGCTCTGCACTGGGATGGATCACGGTAAGCCTCACCCTCCCTCTCATCGGTCCTCTCCTCTATTGGATAATGGGAATAAACCGAATAAGCCGCAGGGCCAGGAAGTGGCAGAAAAGCGGGCGCCGTCTTGCAGGGCGCGATGTATTTCAAGTCTTTCCTCAAGACACACTCACTCCCGCCCTTCTCGCCGACACTTCCCACTTGCGCGAGCTTCGCTCCCTGTCCGATCTGGTTGTTTCCTCCCCGCTCATTACGGGAAATCGCCTTACACCGCTCCATAACGGCGACCAAGCCTATCCCGCCATGCTGCAGGCTATTGCCGATGCCCGATCGTCAGTGCATCTGAGCACGTATATTTTTGACGGCGACACAACCGGACGACGTTTCATTGACGCTCTGCGGATCGCTGCCGACCGTGGCGTTGAGGTTCGAGTCCTGATTGACGGCCTTGGAGAAAAATATTCTTTCCCGACCGCGCGAAAACTCCTGCACGGATCTTCTGTCGCGGTCTCGCGTTTTCTCCCCATGCGCCAGGGAGGATACCTGAACCTGCGAAATCACCGAAAAATTCTGGTTGTCGACGGGGTTACCGCCTTTACCGGCGGAATGAACATCGGGGGGCGGCATATGGTTGCACAAGCGGAAACCCGCTTTCCCGTGACGGACCTTCACTTCAAGGTCGATGGTCCGGTAGTGGCGGATCTACAGCGGGTTTTTCTGGAGGACTGGTATTTCGCGACCGGTGTCCTTCTCGACGAAGAGAGGTTCTTCGCTCCGCAGCGGGAATCGGGAACGTCCCTCGTCCGCGTCATTGCGGATGGTCCGGACAAGGAATTCCGAAAGCTTCACTGGATTATCATGGGGGCGCTCTCCTGCGCCGAGAGCCGGATTCGAATCATGACCCCCTATTTCATCCCCGATCGAGCACTGGTTTCCGCCATGGCCACGACAGCCATGCGGGGAATAGACGTGTCTTTAATCCTTCCCTCCGTCAATAATCTCCCTTTGGTGCACTGGGCCACCCGATCCTATCTCTGGGAACTTCTCCAGTGCGGCATCCGCATCTTCTACCAACCGCCTCCCTTTGCCCATACGAAATTCTTTCTCGTGGACGGTCTCTGGAGCCTGATCGGTTCTGCCAACCTGGACCCCCGAAGCCTGAGGCTCAATTTCGAGTTGAACCTGGAAATATACGACCAGGAAATGACCGGAGCGCTGGAACGCGAATTCATGGAAACACTCGCCTGCTCCCGGGAGGTTTCACTCGACGAGATGGACGCGCGCCCTCTCCGGGAAAAAATCCGAGACGGCGCGGCAAAACTCTTTTCTCCCTACCTATAGCTTTTTAACGAAAAAAAGATATCGTTCCCAATGAACGTTCTTGCGGCAAAGTGTTTTTATTGTACAATGAAAAACAAACACTTTTCAGGGGAGAATCAACATGTCCGAACGGCTGTTTGCCATACCCTGATACCCCCTCATCCGACAGTGCGATTGCTTTCCTGATGGAAAGTTTGCATGTTTTCGGATGGGGGGTATTCGATAGAGCGAAAAATGGTCGAGGAGTGCATCGAAATTCTATGGTATGAAATTACAGGGAAAGGAGACAATTAATGAAAAAAGGGTTTTTGATGTCAAGCCTTATGATGGTTCTTTTGCTGGCCGCCTCTTGCACCACGTATCACTTCGGTGTAAAGGACCGGGCCGAATTCGTTCCGGTTGAATTCGGGCAGACCGAAGCCGCCATAGCCCAAGCGGAACAATCCAGAGGAGCACGGTACTGCCCTGAAAAGATTGCAAAGGCAAAAGATCTGGGGAGGCAGGCAGCTGACGCATACTGGGTCTGCAATAATGACGAAGCTATGAGGCTCCTGGCGGAGGCCCGCAGGCTGGCAAAAGAAGCTGAAGGATGCGGTCCGGCCCCTGTCGCGAAACCCGAACCCCCGCCGCCGGCTCCGGCGCCCCCTCCCGAAAAGATTTGCATGACCTTGAATGTGGAATTCGATTTTGACAAGGCGGACGTCAAGTCGAAGTATCACGGTGTTCTTGAGAAGGTTGCCGAATTCATGAAGCAGTATCCCCAGACAACCACCGTCATCGAAGGGCACACGGACAACCGCGGAAAATACGAATACAATATCAGGCTCTCCGAGCGACGCGCGGAGAGTGTGAAGAACTATCTCGTCGAGAAATTCGGCGTCGAGGCATCACGACTCTCAACCAAGGGATACGGCTATACGAAGCCCGTCGCGACCAACGCCACCGCCGCGGGACGACAGAAGAACCGCCGTATCGATGCTGTCTTCGAATGCGTCCAATGACGGAAATCGTGCATCTTCTGAAACTGAAATCCTTCGACCATTAGAAAGACCGGCTGTCCACTCAACGGGCAGCCGGTCTTTTTTCTTTTACTCTGATGGATTTCTCTGCTTCTACGAAGGTATAGCAGATTCGAGGCAGGCCTTACTCGATTCCACATCCTCACGGCATATCAATTCACTTCAACGGTTATTTGCCTCGGTTTCACTTCTTCATTTTTCGGCAGGGTGATTGTCAGTACACCTTTATCGCAGGCGGCCACCACCTTTTCTCTATCGATTGATTGGGGAAGCGAGAAACTCCGCTGAAACGCGCCATAATACCGTTCGATACGATGATAGTTTTCCTTGCGTATTTCAGTTTCCTGCTTTCGTTCGCCGCGGATGGTCAACGTAGCGTCCTCGATCTTGACCTCGATGTCCTTCT
>CALABV010000183.1 GCA_937886325.1 uncultured Geobacter sp. | reverse complement strand
CCTCCAAGTTTCGTTAGGATATATGGTGTGTCCTCAAAAGCAAAGATAGATCAACGTTTCCTGTCAACGGCCTTCCCGTTTTTTACGCTTTTCCTGCCGGTCGCTCTTTGGTTCTTCACCGCTACCCCTCTCCACGCACATGAAGTGTTCAGAAAAAACCTCGTCTCGTCCGTTTCGACAGTCCGTATCGGCGCACTCGCCAATCGCGGCACCGAGGAGTGTCTGGCGCGCTGGGGTCCGACAGCCGCATACCTGGAGCGTCACATTCCCGGCACGAGATTCGAGATTGTTCCGCTCAATTTCAATGAGGTGACGGACAGGGCGGCTTCGGGAAAGGTGCACTTCATCATTACCAACCCCATGCAGTACTCCGTCCTGGAATTCAGAGGCAATGCACACCGGATAGCCGGTTTTCTCGTGCCCTCACCTGCCGGTCCCCGGAGGGTGTTCGGCGGCGTCATTTTTACCCGCGCCGATCGCGCCGATATCAAGACCATTGACGATCTCAGGGGCAGGAAGTTCGCGGCAGTGGATGCCGAGTCCCTGGGGGGGTGGTTGTGCGCGCTGCGTGAGCTGAAGGCGGCGCATATCGATTCCGTGCGGAATTTCGCCGAATTGCGCTTTCTGGGGACCCATGACGCGGTTGTGGAGAGCGTGCTCTCGGGACAAAGCGACGCGGGGACCATCCGCAGCAGCCAGTTGGAGACCATGGCCGGCCAGGGAAAGGCGGATCTCCGGGACATCCGCGTCCTTCCCTGCCCCTATCCCTCGTGCGCAGGCTATCCTTTCCGGATTTCCACGCGGCTCTATCCCGAGTGGCCCTTCGCGGTGGTGAGGGGGACCGACGATGATCTATCGCGACGGGTAGCGGTGGCACTGATGACAATGGAGGCCAACGACCCGGCCGCAAAGGCTTCCGGAGGGGCCGGATGGACCATTCCCTCGGATTACTCGGCAGTCCACGAGCTGCTGCGGGAACTGCGCCTGGACCCTTACAGCGACCTGGGACGCATCACACCGGCCGTGATACTGTCCCAGTACTGGCCGCACCTGCTGTCCGCGGCGGTCGCCGTTCTCCTCGTGGTGGTCTTCGCCGTCAGGGCCTTCGCGCTGAACCGTCGACTCAAGGGATCGATGGAGGAGCTGTCCCTGAGGACCCGTGATCTGGACGAGTCCCGTGAAGCGTTGCGGATCGAAAGGGACAAGATGGTCGCCATCCTGGATTCCATGAAGGACGACATCTACATCGCCGACGCGGCGTGCCGGATCCTGTACGTTAACAGCGCCCTTGAAAAGGACTTCGGAGCCTGGGAAGGGCGGAAGTGCTTCGAATACCTCTACGATGGCGAACAGCCCTGTCCGTGGTGCCATATGGAGAAAGTCCGGGCCGGCGAAACCGTCCGCTGGGAGCGGCATTTCCCCAAGACCGGAAAAACCTACGATATCATCGAGGTCCCGCTCAGGGATTCCCATGATACCTTCAAACTGAACATCTTCCGCGACATAACGGAGCGCAAGCGGACCGAAGACGCACTGCGTGAAAGCCGGGAGTTGCTCAATGCGATCGTGGAGGGGACCTCGGACTCGGTGTATGTCAAGGATGTGGACGGGCGCTTTCTCCTGTTCAACAGCGGCGCGTCCAGGAATACCGGCAGAAGCGCGGAAGAAATGCTCGGCAGGGATGTCACCTCCCTCTTCCCGGAAGGGGAGGCGCGGAAGATCCTGGAAAGGGATCGCTCCCTCATGGCAGAGGGCGGCATTGTAACCCATGAAGAGGAGGTCAGCATCGGAGGAATGCGGAAGGTCTTTCTGACAACCAAGGGGAGCCTGACCGACAAGCAAGGCAATACCACGGGCATCTTCGGCATCAGCCGCGATATCACGGAATTGAAAAGAATCGAGGCCGAGCGGTTGGAGATGGAACGCCGGCTTCTTAATACCCAGAAGATGGAGAGCCTGGGGGTGCTTGCCGGCGGCATAGCCCACGACTTCAACAACCTCCTCACCGTCATACTCGGCAATCTGGAGATGACCCTCCTGAAAGTCCCGCCCGATTCGCCGGCCCGCCCCAATATCGACAAGGCGCTCACGGCCTGCCAGCGGGTTGCCCGCCTCATCTGCCAACTGCTCGACTATGCGGGCAAGGGGAGTTTCCTCCTGCGGGACACGGATCTCAACCGTGTCGTCCATGAGAACGAGTCCCTTTTCCGCGCGACAATGGCACACGGTATCGAACTCGCCATCGCCACCCGGCCCGGACTCCCCATGATACGCGCCGATGAGGAGCAGATCCGGCAGGTGATCATGAACCTTGTCGTCAATGCCGCGGAGGCAATCGGCGAAGGCCCCGGCACGGTTACCGTCAGCACCGGATCCGAGGAGTGTGATGAGGCCTGTCTCGGCCTCAGCCGCATTGAAGAGAAGCCCCGGCCGGGAACCTTCGTCTATCTTGATGTCTCGGATACCGGTCCCGGGATGGATAAGGATACCCTGGCGCGTCTCTTCGAACCGTTCTACACTACCAAGTTCATGGGGCGGGGGCTGGGGATGTCGGTGGTGATGGGCATCATGCGGGTCCATGGAGGGGCCATCATGCTGGAGACTGGAACGGGGCGCGGCGCCGTTGTTCGAGTGCTGTTTCCGGCTCTTGGTGACACGTAAGGTCCTGTACGCCTATTTTTTCATGAAGAAATTCACCCCACCTTTTGTATACTGTACCGTGGCCGTTGCCGGTCCGGCGTTTCCGCGTTATTCGCGGTGTGCATTTCTGTCCGGTCAGAGGGGGAGTGAGATAGTCGATACCCCGGCGTAGCGCAGCCGTCCGCCGGTCCACGGCGAGAGGTGATTACATGAAAATAGTTTTAACAATCGACGACAATGATCGGGGCATTGAAGACATCCGCGCGTTCCTCCGGGAACGCGGGTATTCTTTCACTGAAACCATCCCGGAATCCTGCGCTGAGCTGCGATTCACCCAGTTCGCCATCGAACGTTCCATTGTCCAGATCTTCCTGCTGACCAAAGACCAGCGCATCATATATGCCAACGATGCGGCATGCCGTTCCCTGGGCTATACGCGCGAGGAACTGAAGCGCATGTCGGTCAGCGACATCGACCCGTGGTATCACGGACTGAACGATCCCGAACTTTCCGAGATATGGAACAGGTTTCGAGAAACAGGATATGGCAGATTCGAGACCAATCACCGCGCCAAAGACGGTCGCGTCTATCCGGTGGAACTCCACTGCAACTTTATGGAGTTCGAGGGGAGGGAATACAGTTGCTGCTTCGCGACCGACATCAGCGAGCGGAAAATGGCAGAGGAAGAGCTTCTCCTGCAGCAGTTCTGCATCGAAAAGGCCGACACGATTTTCATGCAGTTCTCCGTCGAGGGGAAAATACTGAGGGTCAATGAGTGCGCCTGCCGTAGCCTCGGCTACACGCGGGACGAATTGCTGGATTTGAGCGACGCTGACATTGCTGAAGCCCCTACCAATGAAGGAAGGCTCGAATATCTCACAATCCTCGATGCACACGGTTTCGTGACGGGCGAGACAGTTCTCCGTCGGAAAGACGGCTTCACCTTTCCGGTCGAATTTTCGGCCAACAAGCTTGAATTCCACGGCAAGACATTTTTTGTCGGATTATTCAGGGACATCACCGAGCGCAGGAAGG
>CALABV010000182.1 GCA_937886325.1 uncultured Geobacter sp. | reverse complement strand
CGTTCGCCGCGGATGGTCAACGTAGCGTCCTCGATCTTGACCTCGATGTCCTTCTGGTCTACACCAGGCAACTCGGCCTTGATAACGACCGCCTCGTCGTTTTCGAAGATGTCCACGAGAGGCTGCCATACGCCTTCCCTCAGATCCTCGCCCGGATCACGGCTCCAGGCCAGATCCAGCAGGCGATTCATCTGATCCTGCATGCTCCGCAATTCACGCAACGGGTTATACTTCACAATCGCCATCCCGCACTTCTCCTTTTTCCGGCAAATGTATCCGGAGGATACCACCCCATGCGGTGAAATCAAGGATTTTTATTTGAGATGCTTACCCTTTGGAATACTGTGTTTGAGTTTCTTGGAGCCGTCGAAAAGGGAGTTTTTTGTTGCGGCCCTCTTTTCCTTCAGGTCTTTCTTCTCATAATCACCTTCCAGCAAAACTTCCGCTTCATCGGCCAGTCTTTCTATAATCTCTTTTTCGTTTTCCGTCATGGACCATACCCCTTTACGAACCAACGCGTGTTGTATGCCGTTTCGATGAGTCGAGAAACCTGAACCAATCACCCCCTTTTTCCCCGTATCAAGTACTGAAAGCGTAACAAACTTTCATCCGGGCGCAACCGTATGAATTCGCCGCGCCACTTCCCGGCAAGTGAATAACTATCTAACATATCAACCTTGTCCCTTGAATGGATAGCACTTATGTTCTAGTATGCATCCAATCCCGGGCTTCCGAAGAAGCCGGCCTCTGGAGATAAATCATGCTCGAATACAAGGTAGTTGAAGTTACCACTGTTGCGGAAGATACCCTGGAAGAAATACTGAACGAATACACCGCCAGGGGATGGCGGTTCGACGGCATGCAGTTCGCCATGCGGGAATCGAGCAGAAGGCCGAGCATGGCTTTCGTCCTCTTCACCCGCGAGATGCCTTCGGAGGAGGACTAAATGGCGGAGAACCTGACCCTGTATCTCATTGACGGTTCATCGTATATCTACCGGGCATACTATGCCATTCGCCACCTTTCTTCGCCGAAGGGTTTCCCGACCAACGCATTGTACGGATTCACCCAGATGCTGCTGAAGGTGCTGAAGGACCGGGACCCCGACCACCTGGCGGTTGTTTTCGACGTGGGGCGACAGACGTTCCGTACCAAGCTCTACCCGGAGTACAAGGCCAACCGGGCGGCGATGCCCGAGGATCTGGTCCCCCAGATAGGTCCCATCAAGGAAATGGTCCGCGCCTTCAACATCCCGGTACTGGAAAAAGAGGGGTTCGAGGCTGACGACATTATCGGCGCGATTGCCCGGCAGTGCGAAGCAAAGGGGATGAAGGTCGTTGTGGTGACCGGTGACAAGGATCTCATGCAAATCGTCACAGACCAGGTAACCCTTCTCGACACCATGAAGGACAAGACCACCGGAATCCCCGAAGTGCTGGAGCGCTTCGGAGTTAAGCCGGGGTTGGTCGTGGACATTCTGGGTCTGGCGGGCGACAGTTCGGACAATATACCGGGGGTGCCGGGAATCGGGGAGAAGACCGCGCTCAAGCTCATCCGGGAGTTCGGCTCCCTCGACACCCTTCTGGAAAGGGCGGGGGAAGTGAAAGGAAAGAACGGCGAACGGTTGCGGGAATTCGGCGACCAGGCGCGGCTCTCGCGTACTCTTGCCACCATCGATCGGGACGCGCCTGTCGACTACCGCTATGAAGACCTGGCCGTCTCTCCCCCTGACATGAAAAGGCTCGCCGAGATGTTCCGGGAGTACGGCTTCGCCACCCTCATGAAGGAATTGACCAGCGAAGCCAGCCTCTCAACCGACAACTACCATACCGTGCTTTCGGAGCACGACTTTTCCGAATTCCTCCGGGCTCTCCGGGAGACACCCGTCTTTGCTGTGGATCTGGAGACCACCAGCCTCAATCCGCTGGAAGCCGAGATCGTGGGACTTTCGTTCTCCTGGCGGGAGCACGAAGCATTCTACGTTCCGGTCGGCCATTGTTATCCCGGTGCGCCTGTTCAGCTTTCCCGGGATCATGTCCTCCGGGAACTCGCTCCGCTTCTCAGTGACCCGCAACGACTGAAAATTGGACAAAATATTAAATACGACTACCAGGTTCTCCGTCGGTACGGCATCGAAATGCTGGGAATCCGCTTCGACACCATGCTCGCCTCCTACCTTCTCAACCCGGCCCGCTCCAGCCACGGCCTCGATTCCCTGGCGATTGAATACCTGGACCACAGGATGATTTCCTACGCGGAGGTTGCGGGCAAGGGGAAAGACCAGATCTGTTTCTCCCGGGTGCCGGTTGAACGTGCTTCGGTCTATTCCTGCGAGGATGCGGACGCCACCTTGCTCCTTCACCGGCTCTTTTCGCCCAGGGTCGAGGAGGCGGGGATGGAGGCGCTCTATTACGACCTGGAGATGCCGCTGGTGCCGATCATTGCGGAGATGGAACTCCATGGCGTCATGCTCGACCTGCCCATGCTTCGGGAACTGTCCGGGATTTTCGGCGTCCAATTGTCCGACCTGGAGAAGAAAATCTTTAGTTGTGCCGGATGCGAATTCAATATCAACTCGCCGAAACAGCTGGGAGAGGTCTTGTTTGAGCGACTGAAGCTGCCGGCCGGAAAGAAGACCAAGACCGGCTGGTCAACTGACATGGATGTTCTGGACAAGCTCTCCCGTGAACATGAGATTGCCGCCCTGATCCTCCGCTACCGGAGCGTTTCCAAGCTGAAATCGACCTATACGGACGCCCTGCCCAGGCTGGTCGACCCCGCATCCGGAAGGGTGCACACCTCCTACAACCAGGCTGTGACCAATACCGGCAGACTCTCCTCGTCGGAACCGAATCTGCAGAACATCCCCATCCGAACCGAGGAGGGAAGACAGATTCGCCGCGCCTTTATCGCCGGGGAAGGCGCCCTCATCCTTTCCGCGGACTATTCCCAGATCGAACTGCGGGTCCTTGCCCACCTTTCGGGCGATCGGGTGTTCTGCGATGCATTTGCCCGTGACGAGGACATCCATACCCGCACCGCCAGCGAAGTTTTCGACCTCATGCCGGGCTTGGTAACGCCTGAGATGCGCAGGCAGGCCAAGACCATCAACTTCGGAATCATCTACGGCCAGGGAGCCTTCAGCCTGGCACGGGAACTGGGGGTATCCACCAAAGTCGCCAAGGAATTCATCGACAGCTATTTCGAGCGCCACAGCGGCGCGCGCGAATTTCTCGACTCCTGCATCCGGAGCGCGGAGCGGGACGGCTTCGTCACCACCATTCTCGGCCGCCGTCTGCCGATACCGGATATTTCCAGCGCGAACGGAAACATCCGGGCATTCGCCCAGCGCAACGCCATCAACTATCCCATCCAGGGATCCGCGGCTGACATCATAAAACAAGCCATGGTCATGGTGCATGAACGGATGAAGAAGGAAGGCTTGAGGAGCCGGCTCATCATGCAGGTGCACGATGAACTGGTATTCGAGGTGCCGGAGGATGAACGGCAACGGATGGAGATGCTGGTATGCCGCGAGATGGAGCACGCGGTGACGCTCCAGGTACCTCTCAAGGTCGAGATAAGCTTCGGAAGGAACTGGAGCGAGGCGCACTGACGGATTCGGCACTCGGGGTCATCCTTCGTTCTCTTCGGACGACTCCGAATGCCGTTTTTTTGATAAATGCAGGGGGTCGGGTTCACGGCAAAAGTAAAGGGAATCGGATTTTCCGATCCCCTTTTCTTTCAGCCTCTCCACTCTGCCGTGGGTTGAGGGCCTCACAGCGAGTTCCTCAATAGTTGGGTCCCTTTGTGGCGCTTCAGGCAAACCCACGCAATGGGGCAGCACACCGCGATCTGAAAGAAACCCTTTTCACGAATATTCCGCTTGGGCTTTATAACCTCACGAGCATGGCAGAGAGACTTACGGATAAAGAGTACCCCAGGGAGCGGAAAAAAGCAAGGAACTTGTGTCTCCCCCGGCTCTACGGAACCCCTCCTATGCAAGAAACTCCACCAGTTTCGCGATATCCATCATAAGCCTCTCGAAGCCGGCCGGCGTAAGCGACTGCGGACCGTCGGAAAGCGCCTTCTCCGGGTCCGGATGGACCTCCACCATGACCCCGTTGGCGCCCGCAACCAGGGACGCCTTTACCATGGGGGCTACAAGGCTTCTCCTGCCGGTGGCGTGGGAAGGATCGACAACGATGGGCAGGTGGGACAACTCCTTTATCAGGGGTACAACGGCCAGATCAAGGGTGTTGCGCGTTGCCGTTTCAAAGGTGCGTATCCCCCGCTCGCAAAGGATGACCGAGGGATTCCCCTCGGCAAGGATATATTCGGCCGCCGCGAGAAACTCCTCGATGGTGGCGCTCATCCCCCTTTTCAGGAGGACCGGTTTCCGGATCTTCCCCAGTTCGCGCAGCAGTTCGAAATTCTGCATATTCCGGGCGCCGACCTGGAGCAGATGCGCATACTCCGCCACAAGCCCGACGGTCTCCGGACTCATTACCTCGGTCACGAAGGGAAGGCCCGTTTCCCGGGAGGCGAGGGCCAGGAGCTTCAACCCCTCTTCCCGCAACCCCTGGAAGGTGTGGGGCCCGGTCCGGGGCTTGAAGGCCCCTCCGCGCAGCATATCGGCGCCGGCGGCCTTCACGGCGCGCGCGGTCTTCACTATCTGATCCTCACTCTCCACCGCACACGGACCGGCCATGACGACCGGCCGCCTCCCCGAACCGATCTCGATGTCCGCTACCCTTACGATGGTATTTTTCGGGTGAAAGTCCCGGGAGACGAGCTTGTAGGGTTTCGATACATGGATAACCTCCTGGACCCCGGGAAGGTCGCGCACGGTGGCATCATCAACATACCCTTTATTGCCGAGGACCCCGATGGCGGTTCTCTCGCTGCCCGGAATCGGCGCAGCCGTTAAACCCAGCCGCTCGATTGCCTTTATGACCGACTCTATCTGCTTCTTTCCAGCCTGATGATTCATGACGATAAGCACGGGAACCTCCGTGGACTGAAGAACTATCGCGACAAAAGCCGGGAAAAAGGTATCACGAAACAGCCTTTGGTGGTAGTATTCATTTTCCTTTATTCTTCACCGGTTCGACGATACCGACGGCAGCGGCGACAAGCCGCGGTCATGAACACCATTGGGAGGGAAAGCACCGTGCGTCTCAAGGAAGAACAGATCGACAAGCTTGCGGCAAGGATAACAACTGCTCTGACCGATACTGCTCTCGCCGTTCTCAAGGCGGAACGGACGCGGATTCACGACTGCATACGGAACGTAATTCACGCAGACATCAAGGCGGAGGACGACCTGGAAAAGGAAGCCGAGGCGCTCCTTGAGAAGACGCTCCGCGCCGCGGGGGGCGGGGGCGACATCGACCGCCACAAGATGCTGAAGATGATAAAGTCAAAACTGGCGCAGCAGAAGAAGATGGTCATCTGACCGAGGCGGATCACCGCATACGTGCCGGTCCAGGAGGGTACCATGCAGATTTCCGAAGAACGCATTTCCCACATCGCCCACAAGATTCTCGACAGGCTCTGGGCCGACGATCTTGTTGATTTCCCTGACGAAGCACGGGCACTGAGCGCCATCAAGGCGTCTCTCAGCGACTACTTCTCCGTCGCCGACGAGATAGACGCCTTTGTCAGGAAAAAGCTTTCCTCCTATTCCCAGGCAAAGGTGCCGGGAAGCAGGGAGTGGGAGGTTTTGTACCAGAAATTCTACCGGGAAGAAGCGACAAAGAAAAATTGGTGAACTTTTCAAAATAATAACTTGATTTTTCCCTGAGCCCTGTTTATATTTTACGGCGTGATTAGCACTCAGATGTTTTGAGTGCTAATATTTTTTCCAAAACAATTTCCATATCCAAGCAAGAAAGGAGAATGAAGGTATGAATCTGAGACCCCTGCAGGACCGCATCATCGTGAAAAGGCTTGAAGAGGAGAGCAAGACCTCCGGTGGCATCTATATCCCCGACACAGCAAAGGAAAAACCCCAGAAGGGCGAAATTATCGCCGTGGGCAAGGGCAAGATCACCGAAGACGGCAAGGTTCTCCCCATCGATGTCAAGGTGGGCGACAAGGTTCTCTTCGGAAAATATGCAGGCACCGAAATCAAGATCGAAGGCGCGGACTACCTGATCATGCGTGAAGACGACATTCTCGGCGTAATCGAATAACGGATATCGACCCGATTTTTCAAACAACCGATCATCTATCTCCAAGGAGGATACAGCGATTATGGCAGCAAAAACCATCAAGTTTGACCAGGACGGAAGGAATTCCATCCTGAAAGGCGTGAACACCCTTTCGGACGCGGTAAAAGTGACCCTCGGCCCCAAAGGCCGCAACGTCGTGATTGAAAAGTCCTTTGGTTCCCCCGTCATCACCAAGGACGGCGTGACCGTGGCCAAGGAAGTGGAACTGGAAGACAAGTTCGAGAACATGGGTGCCCAGCTGGTGAAAGAGGTCGCATCCAAGACCTCGGACGTTGCCGGTGACGGAACCACCACCGCAACCGTTCTCGCCCAGGCCATCTACAGCCAAGGCGCCAAACTGGTCGCGGCCGGCAACAACCCCATGGACATCAAGCGCGGCATCGACCAGGCGGTGGAAACGGTCGTGGCCGAGCTGAAGAAGATCTCCAAGCCCATCAAGGACCACAAGGAAATCGCTCAGGTCGGTACCATCTCCGCCAACAACGACAAGACCATCGGCGATATCATTGCCCAGGCAATGGAGAAGGTCGGCAAGGAAGGGGTCATCACCGTCGAGGAAGCCAAGTCCATGGAAACCACCCTGGAAACCGTGGAAGGGATGCAGTTCGACCGCGGCTACCTCTCTCCCTACTTCGTCACCGATCCGGAGCGCATGGAAGCGGCTCTGGAGAACGTCAGCATCCTCATCCATGACAAGAAGATCAGCAACATGAAGGACCTTCTCCCGGTTCTGGAGCAGACCGCCAAGTCCGGCAAGCCGCTCCTCATCATCGCCGAAGACATCGAAGGCGAAGCCCTGGCCACCCTGGTGGTGAACAAGCTGCGCGGCGTGCTCAACGTCTGCGCTGTCAAGGCCCCCGGCTTCGGCGACCGCCGCAAGGCCATGCTGGAAGACATCGCCATCCT
>CALABV010000181.1 GCA_937886325.1 uncultured Geobacter sp. | reverse complement strand
GGTTTTGAGTCAGCCGCGACTCGGCATCAGGGGGATACAGGAAGGCGGAGATTTTGTGGAAGATCTGAGTCTCGGAAAGGGGGCGGTGTCAGGAAAAACGCTTACCCGGAATAATCGGCATAGAATCCTTTGACCTTGGCCAGATAGGAGCGAGTCTCCCGAGGAAGGCCCCCGGCTTTCTTGTCGACATTTCCGGGTCCCCAGTTATAGGCTGCGAGAGCCCGGTCAAGATCACCGTTATACCTGTCAAGCATTCTCCGAAGATAGCGGGTTCCGGCCATGACGTTCTGCTCCGGGTCACGGGAGTCGGTAACGCCCAGGTCCCTTGCCGTGCCCGGCATCAGCTGCATAAGGCCTCTCGCCCCGACGGGGGACACCGCGTCAGGATTGAAATTGCTTTCCGCCTTGATGACGGCGCGAATAAGGCCGGGGTCCATGTCATACCGGTGAGCGGCTCGCTGAATGATGCCGTCAAGCCCGCCGACTCGCGCCTCTTTTTGGCGGGTTTGGCGGGGAGCCTGTTCCGTGACGGCTGGAGTGTACGGGACAGAAGTTTCTTCTTGAGCGGCATGACTGCTTTCGGGAGTGGGGTCGTACCTGCGGACGAGATACTCGGCTGCCGGTCCCGTGATGTAAGGTTCCGGTTCTCGAAAATCCTGTTGCAGAGAGAGAGCGTCCCGCATCATGCGGAGACGGAGGAGTTCCGCTCGCGCAGCGGCTGTTTCCGGTGTGAGCGCTCCGGCATCCGCACTGCCTCTCACGGAGGAGAGAAGATCGGAGAAACGAGCGCCCCGGTTTGATGAACCGTTTGCGGCATCTGTGGCGGGAACCGTATCGGAGTGTATCCGATACAGGAGATCAATGGGACGTATTGTCATTACATTCGTATCCGGGACTCAGCTGGCAAGGGCCAATTCCGGGAGGAACATCCTTTTCTTCTTCAGCTTTTCGATAAAGGTGGTGCGCTTCAGATTCAGGAGCGACGCTGCCTCTTTTTTATTCCCGCCGGTTTTTTCGAGCGCCTGGAGAATCAGACGGTTCTCGAATTCCTCAACAGCGCTGCTCAGGCAGATGCCGTCACTGGGAAGAGGCACGGCGGCGGGCTGCGGCTTGACGATTTTCCCGCGGTATTTCTCAGGCAGGTCCGCCAGGGTTACGGTCCCGGAACCTTTCAGGATGACCATTCTTTCCACGAGGTTTTCCAGCTCACGGATGTTGCCCGGCCAGTCGAATGCGCACAAGGCCTCCAGAGCTTCCGAATCGAACCCTTTCACATCGCGCCTGCTTTCCCTGTTGAACTTCTGCACAAAGTTATCGACAAGCAAGGGAATGTCCTCTTTCCGCTCCCGCAAGGGAGGAATCACGATGGGTATCACCGACAGACGGTAGTAGAGGTCCTCCCGAAAGGTCTTATCCTCGACTAGCTTCTCAAGATTCTGATTGGTAGCGGCAATGATTCGCGTGTCGATCTTCTTGGGGCGGGTCGCGCCGACGGGTTCCAGTTCTCGATTCTGCAGGACGCGCAGCAACTTCACCTGGAGGCATGTCTTCATGTCGCCAATCTCGTCCAGGAATAACGTGCCCTTGTCTGCCATCTCGAACCGTCCGACCCTGGTGGCAACCGCACCGGTGAAAGAGCCCTTGACATGTCCGAAAAGCTCGCTTTCCAGGAGGTCATCGGGGATCGCGCCGCAGTTTACGGGAACGAAGTTCCTGTTTTTTCTATTGCTCAACTCGTGAATCGACTGCGCAACAAGTTCTTTCCCCGTTCCCGACTCCCCTTGGATAAGCACCGTGGCATCAGAGTCCGCGACCTTCTCGATGAGTTCGAACAGCGCGAGCATTTTAGGGCTCTCACCGATCATCTTGATGCGAGCCCTGTTTCGTATCGCCGGAGTTTTACGATAGCTGCGGCTTTGGAGGGAATAGTGTTCGAAACCTCTCTGGATGATTGCATCAAGCTCTTCCAGATCAAAAGGCTTTTCAAGGTAGAAAAATGCGCCTGCCTTAAGCAAATTGGATGTCATGACGCTGTTGCCGAATGCGCTGTAGACGATGGCGACGATTTCAGGGCGAACGGCTTTCACACGCTTTATGAACTCGAGGCCGTTGACTTTCGGCATCATGACGTCGGTAACCACGAGATCGATGTCTTCCGTCTCGATTTTTTCAAGAGCCTCCATGGCGTCGCATGCCTGGAAGACCTGATACCCTTTGTATGAAAGGAAGGTTGCAACCAGATCTCTGGTCTGCTTGTCGTCGTCGGTTATCAGGATCCGTCTTTCTTCCATGTCCAGCCTCCCTCCAGAGTGCTCATTCTACGAACAGCAAAACGATGGTTGCATCTGAATCTTGGTGAATCTACCCGCTTTGCATCCTTTTCAGCAACATTAATGCCAAGACGGGAACAACAGCGTATTTTCATCATTTATCAAATATTATCAATGTGTTACACACATCAAACATAAACTGAAAAATCGTTCTATGCATTCCTTGCCTGCTCACGACATGAACAGCCGCCAAAGGCTGTCCAGAATTTCCATAATCATTCCGAATAGATTCATTTCTGGTGGAAACGATGATCAGGGTTTGAACAGAGAGATTGGAAGAGAGGTTTATTGGAGGGAGAAGACTCTCAAACAAAAGAAGTTTGAAAGTGGGAAGGGTACCTTTGAAAAAAGGAATGGAACGGACACTATTCCGTGCTTGAGAGCTTGTACCGATCCAGCCTGTCCCTGAGAGTGTTGCGGCTGATTCCGAGGAGTTTTGCCGTTGAAACCTGGTTATGGTTGCTCCGTATCAAAGCCATGTGAATCAGGGCCTTTTCCAGGCCCGCGGAAATTGTATCGTAAACGGAACCGTTTTCTTTCTCGCAGATCTCAGCGAAGACCGGCTCCAAAAGGCTGTAAAAAGCCTTGAAGTACTCATCCCCGGACCGTTGGACATCAATCTCGGTCACCTTGAAGACGGGCTTGACTTGGAGAAGTGATTCGAAGTCCTCCGGAAGAAGGATATCTCCCTTGCAGAAAAGGGTGGCTGAATTAATGATATTTTTCAACTCACGGATATTCCCTTCCCAGGGCTGTTTCTGGAGAAGGTCAAGGGCGCCCGGCGACAGGCCCTTAATCCGCTTGTCATACTGGCGGGCGTATTTCTTGACAAAGAGATCGGCAAGAAGCGGGAGGTCTTCCAGCCGTTCACACAGGGGCGGAAGAAAGAAGGACACGACGCGTAACCGGTAGAACAGGTCAAGTCTGAACTTCCTTTCATTCACCGCCTTCATGAGGCTGAAATTGGTGGCGGCAATCACCCTGACATTGACTTTTAATGTCTCATTTCCCCCGACCCGCTCAAACTCCTGATTCTCAAGGACCCGCAGGAGCTTTCCCTGGTTGGACAGGCTCATCTCGCCTATCTCATCCAGAAAAATGGTTCCTCCATCGCACTGCTCGAATTTTCCAATCCGGCGACAGTGAGCATCGGTGAAGGCCCCCTTCTCATGGCCGAAGAGTTCGCTTTCCAGAAGATTCTCGGGAAGAGCGGCGCAGTTCACCGCGAGGAAGGTCTTGTCGGATCGTTTCGAGTTGTTGTATATCGCCCGTGCGAGGAGCTCCTTGCCCGTTCCGCTCGGGCCCTGGATCAACACGCTGGCGTCCGAGTCGGCGATTTTCCCTACCATCTTCCAGATCTGAATCATCTGGGGACACGACCCGATCATGATGTCTTCTTCCAGTTCGGCGTCGCTTAGCTGGTCGGAAAGCTCTGCGTAGCGGACCTTGCGGTTCAGAAGATTGCACTCGAGTGCCTTCTGGACGACATCCTTCAGCTTTTCGATGTCAAATGGTTTGGTCAGATACTCATACGCGCCATGCTTCATCGCCTCGATGGCGTTCTGGGTGGTTCTGTACCCCGTCGTCATGATTACGGACAGCCCTGGGTCGATCTGCTTTATTTCACGTAATACTTCAAGCCCCGATTTCTTGGGAACGCAGATATCGAGTATCGCAACATTCGGGTGATCGGACACAACCCGATTCACCGCGGAATCACTATCGGTCTCCAGAATAATCTCCATGTCATCGTCTTCGAACACGGCCGCAAGGAGTTGGAGTATTGCCTCGTCGTCATCCAGAATCAGTAGTTTGCTTTTCATGCGGTTCCTATTGCATTCCCCGGTTGAAATTTAGGTGAGAATAGCACAAAGAAACCAGTGAAAACAATACGAAACCATACATTAATATCACGTTGTCGGAACAGACCGCTCGTGCGACATTATCCGTCCCACCCGCTTTTCCGACGGTGCTTCAGGACAGCGTTTTCTGACTCGACCTCCGCAAGGATCCGCTCGGCCTCGCTCTCCGTCAGTCCCACGGTTGGGTGGTTTCCCATCCAGTGGGTAAGGTCGTCTTTCGGAGTTGTCAGGAGACACGGGAGCGCAGGCCCGGCAATATGTTTTCCGTTGAGATACAGCGCCGCCTCATAGACTCCCTCACGTTTTACAAGATTGAATTCGGCCAGGTATCCTGCTTTGAGAATCTTTTTCAGGATCAGTCTTTTAACTATCATTATCGTGTCCTTGGAAGAAATCCGACCCTATGGAGTATTCTGAAAAGATGTACAGCAAAACGTGCTCCCGAAGGGGTACTGTCCGTGCAGCCTTTGATGGAAGTGGGTAACTTTCTATTTCATTTCGGCATGCGCGTGTGAAACTTGAATATCATTTCACATACCCTCTTCCAGACGGTTTGCCCATTCTATCGCCTCAATCTGGGACTCCAACAGGCTCTCCAGGCTGCAGCCGGATTCATCCAGCAGCTTTTGCAGATTTATGAAATCAAGGCCCTCCAATCTCTCCGCAAGGAGGAGGAGCCTTCCCAGGTGACCATCGCGGCCGATGAGCGCGCATCGTACATCTTCGGTAAGATTGAGCTGATCCAGAATTTCAACCATGGGTGACTCGAACAGCACATCAATCAGGGAAAGAACTCCCGTCATAAATGCGCTGTCAGAATAGTCTTTTCCCTTGAGTCCATCCCGTTGATTTCGAGAGAGGATCTCCATCAGGCGGCCCCGTATGGCGGCGGTTTCCATGAGTGGATTTCCCGGGCCGCCCGCGGCTTCGGAGGCAAAAAGGGCCAACTGAACCCAACGCTTCAACTGCTGCATGCCGAGAACCACCAAAGCGTGCCGAACTGTTCGAATCTTTTCCTTCATCCCTATAACCACGGAATTTACAAGCCGCAGCAGATTATAGGTAAGGGTCGGATTATGCTTGAAGGTCTCTTCGATCTCTTCAAATTCGGCATCGGAACAAACCAGTTGCAGGAGCTTCAAAAGCGTTGCCCCCCCGACATCGACCCGTTTTGTATTGAGCACGGCCGGTCGCGCGAAAAAATACCCCTGGAAAAGCTCAAATCCGAGAGAGAGACAGTCATGATACTGTTGGGTCGTTTCCACCTTCTCCGCAAGCAACACCACGTTCCTGCTGCTCAAAATGTTTACCATTTCGAGAACTCTATCAGGGGAAGACTGCAAAATATCAATCTTTACAATATCAACGATATCGTACAGCGGTTCGTAATCGGGGTGGTAGATATTATCATCCAGCGCCAGAAGGAACCCCTGCTCCTTCAGTTCACGACATCTTTTCAGTACCGGTTCCGTTGCTGTAATCGTCTCCAGCAATTCAATAACAACCCTGTCAACCGGCAGGATCTCAAGCATATCGTTCATCAGGAGATCGCCGGTGACGTTGATAAATCCTTTATGCTTGCCGAGAACGGCAGTAACGCCGAAGTTTGACAAGACATTGCTGATCACGGATCTTTCCGCGAAGGTAATATCCGTGATATCAGCGTGTTGCGTATCAGCGGCGCGAAACAGCAATTCGTAACCGAATATTTTCTTCTGTCGATCCAGTATCGGCTGACGCCCAAGAAAAATCTTTCCCTTTATCTCATTCATGGGGAATTCTTCTCTCCTTCAGGCAGTACACAGGCAATATTCTTTCAGAACTGCCGGATACATCGGCGGATGTTAAAGCAAGGGACGTAAAATCACTCGGCACATGCGAAAGGATCAAAAAAAAAGGTCGGCCTAAAAAGCCAACCTTTTATCAGTGGTGCCCGGGACCGGGGTCGAACCGGTACAGCACCATGTGCCGAGGGATTTTAAGTCCCTTGCGTCTACCAATTCCGCCACCCGGGCAAGATCATCTTTTCCACCGGTGCAGCTCTTCAGACCGCGGTCATGCCCGAGCTGAACTAGACAAAACCACGGATTGTTATGAATTATTCACCCTGTCTCTCAGTTCTTTTCCCGTTTTGAAAAACGGGGTTTTCTTCGCGGGAATCGCCACCAGTTCACCACTCTTTGGATTTCTTGCCTCTCGAGGGCCCCTTTGACGAATAGTAAAACTGCCGAATCCTCGTATCTCTACTTTTTCACCGCTCTTCAAAGCATTGCGGATACTGTCGAATACGATATCTACAATTATCTCAGAATCTTTTCTCGTTAAAAGGCTGTTTGATTCAAGCAGCCTTTCAACCAGCTCACTTTTGGTCATACACGACACTCCTTGTTCCTGTAATGCACAGCATCGGTTTCATGAAAATCTTTCCCTCACACAGCGCTCAAGCAAGGTATGAGGGATGCAACTCTTCCGAAATCCGGCGGGCAAAGCCTACTCGCGTCCGTTGGTCTTGTTCATTTCCTGCTTCAGCAGTTCACCGAGATTCGAGGTCGCCTCTCCCTGGTTGTCCATATAGGAAGCCATGGCCTGCTTGTCGGCATAGCCTGCAAGCGCCTTAACGGAAAGCGCAATTTTCTTATCCACAGTATCAACATTCAGGACCATTGCCTCAATTGTATCGCCTACTGATGCGAAATCCTTCGGAGAAGCGACTTTTTCCTGAGACAGTTCGGACACATGGATCAGCCCTTCGATTCCGTCCTCGATTTCGAGGAAGACACCGAAATCGGTAACTGATGTCACTTTACCGGTGACCTTTGTGCCGGGTTTATACTTCGTCGGAATTTCAGCCCATGGATCCAGCGCCAGTTGCTTTATCCCGAGGGACAGCCTCTCGTTTTCCGGATCGATGTTCAAGACAACTGCCTGGACGATCTGTCCCTTGGAGTACAGTTCGGAAGGGTGCTTGATCCGACGAGTCCACGACATATCGGAAACATGCACCAACCCGTCGATGCCGTCCTCAACACCTATGAATACGCCGAAATCGGTAACATTCTTAATCTGCCCCTCTATCTTCGTTCCCACAGGGTATTTATCCCCAATCACCATCCAAGGGTTCACCTGAATCTGTTTCAGACCGAGGGAAATACGTCTGCTCGGAACGTCGACACCGAGCACCTCGGCCTCCACCTCTTCGCCGACCTTGAGGATATCGGACGGATGACGCACTCTTTTCGTCCATGACATCTCGGACACATGAACAAGCCCTTCCACACCCTCTTCCAATGAAACAAAGGCGCCGTAATCGGCAAGGCTTACAACTTTTCCCTGGACTCTGTCGCCGGTGTGATATTTCGATTCCACGCTCATCCACGGATCAGGAATAGTCTGCTTGATGCCGAGAGATATTTTTTCCTTTTCCCTATCATACTTCAGCACCTTGACCGTTACCGTATCCCCGTTCTTCAGAATTTCGGAGGGGTGACCAAGCTTGCGCCATGACATGTCAACGATATGAAGAAGGCCGTCGATGCCGCCCAGGTCAATAAATGCCCCGTAGTCGGTAATATTTTTTACGGTACCTTCCAGAATCTGACCTTCCGCGAGAGTGGTCAGCGTATCTTTCTTCAGCCTGTCCCTCTCCTCTTCAAGAATTACACGGCGGGACAGAACAACATTCCCTCTTTTCTTGTTTACCTTTACCACCTTGAATTCAAACGTCTGACCGATAAGCTTCTCCAGATTGCCGATGGGACGAACATCCACCTGAGATGCGGGAAGAAAAGCGGGCACACCGATATCAACGGTAAGACCTCCCTTGACATTCGCAACAATCTTGCCTTCCATGAGACCGCCGCTCTCGACCGCCTCCTCGATCTTGTCCCACACAACCTCTCTCTCGGCCTTTTTCCGCGAAAGGACGATATAACCTCGTATATTCTCCTTCTTTTCGAAGTATACCTTTACTTCGTCACCGACCTTGACAGTAAGCTGACCGCTCTCGTCGAGGAACTCGGCTACCGGTATGCACCCCTCGGACTTGTAGCCGATATTGACAAGAACGTAATCCGGATCTATCTGAACAACAACACCCTTAACGATTTCACCGACCTGTGGCTGTCGAAGGCTTTCCTGGGAAAGCTCTTCGAAGTTCTCTTTCCCCCCCAGAGAGGAATCATCCTCCGAATCGTTAGTGAGCCTTTCCGGCTCGTTGGTGATGTTGGAAAACTCTTTTTCGTCGTTCATTAAAATAGTACCCCCTAGAATTTCTATGTTTTGCCCGCCCTATGCTAGCACACCCCTTGAAAAACTCAATGTGTTTTGTCTTTATCTATATGCCCGATCTGCTCCAGAACTTCATCAATGACCCACTTGGGGGTTGAAGCACCGGCAGTCACTCCTACGGTATCCACTCCCTCAAACCATTCCCGGTTCAATTGTTGTGCTGTTTCAATATGGTAGGTCTTGGGCTGCAATTCCGCGCATACCTGTGCCAGACGCGTCGTGTTCGCGCTGTTGTAACCCCCGATTACTATCATGCAGTCAACACGTTTGGCAAGTTCTTTAGCTTCTTCCTGACGCACGGCCGTCGCATCGCAAATCGTGTTGAAAACTCTGATTTCACTCCCCTTTACAAGACATTCGAGCACCACGTTCTTCAGGTTTTCGAAAGATTGCGTTGTCTGGGCCACGATACCGATCTTCCCGGAAATCTTCAGGCCGGCCGCTTCTTCACCTGAACCTACGACATAGACCTTACCCCTGGCGTAGGAGACGATCCCCTGTACCTCGGGGTGGTCGGCATCGCCTACCACTACCACATCATATCCTGCTTGGGAAAGGCTTTTTACGTGCTCCTGGGCCTTTTTGACAAAGGGGCAGGTGGCGTCCACAATCTCCAGTTCTTTTCGAATGGCTTGCTGCAATTCTTCCGACGCAACGCCGTGAGAACGAATGATAATCGCCCCGTTGTCAAGTTCCGAGATACTCTTGAGGACCTTCACACCCAATTCCTCAAGGCGCTGTACAACCTGGGGGGAATGGATAATGGGACCCAGGGTAGAGGTTTTCCCGCCACGACCGGCGGCCTCGAATGCCATCTGGGTGGCGCGTTTCACTCCGAAACAGAATCCCGCCTGCTCTGCAAGGATAATCTTCAAACCGGAATCTCCCTGTCCCTGAATCCTGAAATCATCGCACATCCCCCTGACCTGCCCGTTCCGACTCTTTCCCACGGACAATCATTTCCATTCGTGCGACAACGTCCGTGATTGACACTCCGGTTGAATCGATGAGAAGGGCATCCTCCGCCATGAGGAGGGGGGCTATTTCACGCTGTTCGTCACGGGTATCGCGGGCAGCCACCTCCGCGATTGTATTTTCGACCGTCACGTTTTCCCCTTTCGCACGCAACTCGAGAAAACGGCGCTTCCCCCTCTCTTCAGCGGAGGCGGACAGAAAAAACTTAACGTCCGCGTCGGGAAATACCACTGATCCGATATCACGACCCTCAAGGACGACATTTCCGGCCCGTCCCATCCTGCGCTGCTCATGCAGCAGGACATCACGGACCGCCTTCCTGGTGGAAATCCTCGACGTAAACTGGCTGATCTCCGGCGTGCGTATCGCTTCCGAAACATCTTCACCGTTCAACAGGACACGATACCCTCCGGTATCCCGCTCGAAAGAGATTTCCAGACCGCGGCAGAGCTCCTCCAACGCCCCCTCGTCCGAGGGTGATACGGACGCTCGCTTCACCGAGAGAGCCACAGCCCTATACATGGCGCCGGTGTCGATGTATACATAACCCAACCGGTCGGCGAGAAGTCTCGCAACAGTGCTCTTTCCGGCTCCCGACGGACCGTCTATGGCAACAATGACTCCCTTGCCGCGCTGCGGAATATCTCTCATCGAACACATACCCGTTCCAGGAGTTCGATGAAAGAAGGAAACGAGGTTGAGATACACCCCACATCCGTTACCGTCGTTTCTCCCTTGGCCACAAGCCCGGCCATGATCATCGACATGGCGATCCGGTGATCACCGAAGCTGTCGGCCGTGCACCCGAGAAGACGGCCACCGCCGGTGATTTCCATGCCGTCTTCCGTTTCCACGACACTCACCCCTGCCTTGGACAGATTCGCGGCCATGGCCGCAATGCGATCCGTCTCCTTGACGCGCAACTCCCGCGCGTCACGAAGGACCGTTTTTCCTTCCGCGCATGAGGCAGCCACACAGATGACTGGAAACTCGTCGATTGCCCTCGGAACCAGTTCTCCGCCGATCTCGATGCCGTGTAACGAAGAAGATCGCACGAGCAGGTCCGCTACCGGCTCACCAGAAGTCTCACTGAAGTTGAGCTGTTCGATTGACGCACCCATGCGCAGCAGAATATCAATAATGCCGGTTCGCGTGGGATTCATGCCGACGCCGGTGATGAGCAATTCCGAGTCCGGCACGAGAAGTGCGGCCACGATAAAAAAGGCCGCGGAAGAGATGTCTCCCGGAACATGAACTTCCCGGCCTTCCAGAATTCTGCCTCCGCGGATTCGAGCGCCGTTGGACAATGGTTCGATATCGGCCCCGAAATAGCGGAGCATTCGCTCCGAGTGATCCCGTGAGAGAGAAGGTTCGGTTACACGGGTTTCCCCGTCTGCATAGAGTCCGGCCAGTAATAGAGCTGATTTTACCTGTGCGCTGGCAACCGGAGATGAAAAAGAAATTCCCTTCAGTGTGCGTCCCTGAATCGCAAGGGGAGCGCGTGTCCCTCCGGCACGCCCGAAAATCGTGGCGCCCATCCCGGCGAGAGGCTCAATAACACGACCCATCGGACGGTTTCGCAGGTATTGGTCACCACTCAAGACGGAAAAGAAATTCTGTCCCGCCAGCATGCCGGTCAACAGC
The DNA here is from genome assembly GCA_937886325.1 of uncultured Geobacter sp. Taxonomy (GTDB): domain Bacteria; phylum Desulfobacterota; class Desulfuromonadia; order Geobacterales; family Geobacteraceae; genus RPRC01. The sequence goes on along the minus strand of CALABV010000181.1, from coordinate 24,239 downwards.
CTCATGGATGTTCCCGAGTTTCCGCAATCAAGGACATCGACCGGTTCCTTCAAGCCATGCAGACCGGCGCCCTGGATCCGAATCACCTCTCCATCGTCACAAGCGTTGACACCCATGGCGCGAAATGCCTTCAGGGTGGAAATCGTATCCTCGCCACGGAGAAATCCACGGACAATGGTTGTTCCCCTGGCCAGCGAGCCGAACATTATCGACCTGTGGGATATAGACTTGTCGCCGGGAACCGCGATGGCGCCCCGCACGCCGGCGGCTGGTTGAACCGTGTAGTTACTCACTGAGTGCTCCGGAGGAATTGATGCCTATAGAATTGAGTCCCTGCTTTTCTTGGAGCGCGAGAAAAACTCCTCGAGCCCGGATTCGTTTCCGTCCTCCACCAGGGAGCGGAGAGCCTGAAAGTGCCGTGAGAAAAAATCCATCATCTCAAGCACAGCGGAACGATTCATGAGCGCAATGTCTCTCCACATGGCCGGGTCGGAAGACGCAATGCGGGTGAAATCACGGAAACCGCCCGCTGAATACGAGAGTATGCCTTCATCGAGGCGATCATATCCGCCGACTGCGTTTACGAGGGAGTAGGCGACCATGTGAGGGAGATGGGAGATTGCGGCGACAATCCTGTCGTGCTTGTCCGCATCCATCCGGACAACCTCGGAACCCGCGACTTCCCACATTCTCACCACTGTTTCCAGCGCCCGCGGATCGGTTTGCTTCGTAGGGGTGACGATGCACCTCTTCCCCTGGAAGAGTGTCGAGAAAGAAGCTTCCACGCCCGAATTCTCCGTGCCGGCAATGGGATGTCCTCCGACAAAATGGGTCCCCTCGGGCATCAAGGGTTCGCAGACCGAGACAATGGCTTCCTTCACGCTCCCGCCGTCGGTCACAACGCAACCGGGCGCCAGAAAGGGGACAATCCGGGCAAGTATCGAGGCGATTGAACAGACAGGCGTCGCAAGAAACACGAGATCCGCGCCGGACACCCCTTCGCAGGGATCATGGGTATACCTGTCAATGACCCCCAATTCTACCGCGCGTTGAAGATTGGGGGCCTGTCGTCCTATACCGACGACCTCGCCCACCTCTCCCCGCTCGCGGAGTATTCGCGCCAGAGAACCTCCGATGAGACCGACGCCGATCACCGCCATGCGGTTGCTAAGAGCCATGAATACCTCGTGAAGAAGAACCATCCACGCACATGCCCGGACACCTCTCCTTCCGCATGTCTGAAATACTCATGGTTCCGTTTTCTCCCGGCTTGTTTTCGGATATGATCCGAGAACCTTTACGAACTGACAGCAGTCGCGCAGATCATGAATTGCGTCGGCAACGTCGGGATCCGAGACATGTCCGTTCAGGTCGAGGAAAAAGATATACTCCCACGCCTTCTTTTTGAGCGGACGGGACTCAATCTTGGTCAGATTGATCCCGCGCTTGGCAAACGGCTCCAGCATTCTGTGGAGGATCCCCGGTTCGTCCTTGACTGAAAACATCAGAGACGTCTTGTCATCGACGCTCTTCTCCGCGAATTTCCTTCCGATCACGAGAAAACGGGTAAAATTGTTCACCTGATCTTCAATCCGCTCCCGCACCACCTTGAGACCGTACAGGGAAGAAGCAAGCTCACTGGCAATTGCCGCGGCCGCATAATCCTCGCTGACAATCTGCGCCGCAACGGCCGTGGAAGCAACGTCAACGACCGGCACGTTCGGCAGGTTGTCCGCGAGCCATTCACGACATTGGGCAATGGGCTGGGGGTGTGAGTAAACCTTCTTGATGTCTTCAAGACGCCCGGTGCGGGAAAGCAGATAATGATGCACTTCCAATAGAACTTCGGAAATGATCTTGAGGTCGCTCTCCATGAACATGTCGAGGGTATGGGAAACCATGCCCTCGGTTGAGTTCTCAACAGGGACAACTCCGTACTGCGCTTTCCCCTTCTCAACCTCTTCGAAAACGGCCGGTATCGATTTCTGGGGGATCAGTTCAGCGGAAAGTCCGAACTGCTGCATGGCTGCAATGTGGGTAAAAGTGGCCTTGGGCCCGAAGAAGGCCACCTTCATGGGCTCTTCGAGGGCCAGAGAAGCAGAAATAATCTCCCGAAAGACACTCTTCAGCGCCTCGTTGGGAAACGGCCCGGGATTCTTTCCCATGAGTCGCTCGAAAATCTCCCGCTCCCGACTCGGCACATAGAACTCGCGGTGCTCGCCCTTCTTCAACCCTCCGATGGCAATCACCATCGAAGCACGCTGATTCAGGAGGTCGAGAATACGATCATCAAGCTCGTCAATTGATATTCTGATTTCTTCGATTGTTTTCTTTTCAGACAAAACAGAGTCACCTGAGAGAGGGGCTTTCCAGTGTGTGGAACGTGTTAATTTATAGTAATTGCCGCGAAAAAGCAAACTATTTATGGATTCGCAAAAAAAACGATGACCGTAAAAGAAGCAGTATTCAGGTAAAGCGGGTAGTAACGAATACCCTCGGAGAAGAAAATTCATTCTTTGCAAAAAACGGAAAGCGGTAATCACCGCTTCAGTACGATCACGGACAAATGATAACGGGATGTTTTAAGGCTTCCTAACCCGCCATAAGATATGTATACTAAGCCGGTATTGCTCACGGCAGTACTCCTCGTTCCGATAGTTTCACGCCGGTCATGCTCTGCCGGCCCTCTTTCGACGAACAGAACGTGAAGATACCCTGCGGCAAGAAGGTCTTTTCATGTCCGAAAAACCGACAGGCAAGCGATTCACCCTTGTCCAGCGACTCATCGGCAGCTATGCGGCCGTGGTATTTTTCAGCATGGCGGCTACCTGCTTTTCTATTTTCGGCCTGTATTCGCTGAATGGAATCGTACGTGACATTGCACGAAACGATTTCGCGTTTATGAGATCGGCGGAAGGGCTTCGCGAGTCAATCGAAGCGCAGAAAAGGAGCGCGGCGAAATATTCCGTCCTGAAATCAGCTGGTTTCAAGGACATGTACTATCGCCGCCGGCAGGAGTTCCTCGAAAGCATGGAGGAACTGAAAAGAACCGGCCACGGCCCGCTTCTCGACAGTCTGATGAAAAATTACGGTGTTTTTTCCACCCGGGCCGACGATATGTTCAAGGGAGAGACGGAGGATCTTTCCCTTCTGAAAGAATCCGCGGACAGGGTTGACGCTTCCATCGAAGCATTGTACACGCAACGACAGAACATTCTGAATGCAAAACTGAAGAACGCGGACAACGAGCGTGAGAGAACCGTAAAGTGGACCGTGCTGCTTTCAGGCAGCGGATTTCTTCTTGCCCTGTGCGTTACCATACTTTTCGTCATCACCATCTCATCATCCATCAGAAAACTCAAGCGAGCCACCCATTTCATTGCACGCGGCAACTTCGACTTCGATCCCCAGATACCCGCAGGGGATGAAATCGGCGATCTGGCCCAGGATTTCACGAGAATGGCCGCACGCCTGAAGGTTCTTGAGCAGATGAGCCTTGACGCCAGCCCCCTTACCCGTCTCCCCGGAAACATCGCCATTGAAAGGGTGCTCACGAAGAAGCTTCAGGCCGGAGAAACGTTTGCCGTCTGTTATGCCGATCTTGACAACTTCAAGGCATACAGCGACCGCTACGGATATATCAGGGGAAGCGACCTTATCAAGATGACGGGCGAGGTTATCTATGAAGTTGTTCAACGCCACGCCGATGAGAACGCATTTGTCGGCCATATCGGAGGAGACGACTTTGTGATGATTATTTCCGCTGAATGCGTAGATGCCGTCTGCCAGGCCGTTATCAGCGATTTCACCGAAAGGGTGCCGGAATTCTACTCCCCCGAGGATCTTGAGCGCGGGGCAATCGAAGGCGTTGATCGGTACGGCGTCGAGCGGGTCTTCCCGATCATGACCATCTCAATTGCCGTCGTCATGTGCCGGAAGGGGGAATATGACTCCGCGGTAGTAATCGCCAAAACAGCCGCGGAAATAAAAGAATTTACGAAAGGAGTAGCGGGAAGTAATTACTTTATCGACCGCCGCAAGACAGCACGATGAAAAAGACCTTGACCTGTATCATGTTCCTGCTTGCACTATCCGGTCTGTCCGGTTGTGCAACGACCCGAAAAGCGGACCCTTACGAACAAGAACAGCAACAGAAACTGGTCCTTGCGCGCATGCTCCTGGAGGATAACAGGATCAGTGCCGCGAAAAGGATTCTGAGTGCAATTGTCGATGAAAAAGGAGTCCCCGGAGTAACCGATGAGGCGCTCTTCCGCCTGGCACTCCTCAATCTGGAGCCCGGTGAACAGAAAATAATCACCAACAAGGCGGGACGAAACCTTGAAAAGCTCCTCAAGCTTTACCCTTCCAGCCCCTGGAAGTCGCACGCGGCAACCTTGAAAGGTGTCCTTGACGCCTACGACCTTTCCCGCGAGGAAAATTCGGAATTGGAGAAGACGATCAGAGGATTGAAAAGCTCAAATCTCTCGCTTGGCAAGGAAAACAAAGAGTTGCGCCAGGATATGGAGAAGCTGAAACAACTCGACCTCGAACTGGAAAGAAAGAAGAATAAGAACAGGTAGAAACCGTTTCACCTTCCAAATCGCTGCAACAGAAGATCGTATAATCCCGAAGGTGTGGCACGGAATACCGCCACATCCCTTCCCATCCTCCTCTGAAGCTCTTCCGTCGTCATATCGTCAATAAAAAGGCCTTCCCCCTCCTTCAGCATCACGTCGGGAATCAGCAGCAGATCGCCCGGTCCCTGCTTCAGTACCTCACCCAGGACAGCCTTCCCCGGGACAAGACCGGTAACGGTTACACTATCTCCGAACAGGGTATTGTCAAGTGACATGGTCCTGAATACCATGCCTGTCCTTTCAGAAAGATGACGAAGGAAGTCATCCACGTGCGGGAAGGCAGACTTGCCGGTTGCCACCGTTACATGAGCGGGCACCAGCGGCTCGGCGTTTGCGAGCACACACGCTGCATCAGCGAGGAAAAGCGGCATCATTCCCACACCGTTTTCCATTTGCGGCAGATCTCCATAGTCTTCAAGAGGAGGAAAAGGCTTTTCGGCTTTCAAATAGAACTCGTCCGCAAAGAAAAGAAACGGGGCGCCAAGCCGTGAAGCCAGATTACGGGCGCGTTGCTGCCACCGGGCGAGAAAATCGGCGGCATAGCTCCGGGTAACCGGCTGAAGCTTCACCAGCGAATCACGGTGCCGTGTAAGGCCAAGGGGAACGATAGCAAGGGAAGCGACACGGGGATACATATCGGCCAAATCCCGGACGGTTTCTTCCAGATGCTTTCCGTCATTCAGTCCCGGGCAGAGAACCACCTGGGTATGCATGGTTATTCCGGCATCCGCAAGCTCACGGAGCTGATCAAGTATAGGGGGGCACTCCCGGTTCCCCAGCAGTTCCCCACGCAGACCGGGGTCGGTGGCATGGACCGAAACATAGAGCGGGGAGAGGCGTTGTTCGCGGATTCTGCGCAACGCCCCTCGACTCAGTGATGAAAGGGTGACAAAATTGCCGTACAGAAAGGAGAGACGGTAGTCCTCGTCCTTCACGTACAGGGGAGAGCGAAGCCCTTTCGGCAGTTGATCGACAAAACAGAACAGGCACGCATTGGTGCAACGGGCGGGCTTCGGAGCAGCAAAACGAAGACCGAGACACTCCCCCTCCCGCCGCTCAATCTCCACCTCCCAAATCTCCCCATCCCTTTTTTCGATCTCCAGCAGGAGCTCGTCATCAGCGGAAAAAAAGCCGTAATCGATGATGTCCCGGATTCGGTTACCATTGATGCACAGCAGCCGGTCGCCGGGCTCAATCTCCATCTCCGCGGCGATACTGCCGGGCTCAACGCATTCAATCAGGAGTCCGTATTTCATGCGCCGGTGAAATAACTACTGGAGCGATACCAGGAAAGATAGGAAGAGAAGAAGACCTTCAGAACAGCAGTTGCAGGAACAGCAAGCAGCATGCCGAGAATTCCGAACAGCTGACCGCCGATGAGGAGCGCGATAATTATCACGATCGGATGGAGTCCGACCTTGTCGCCGACTATCTTCGGAGTAATGATTCCTCCCTCGATAGCCTGGACCACGCCGAACCAACCGAGACACAGGAGCGGATGGAGAAGGTCATGGAATTTGAGCACTGCCATGGTCATGGAGAGCACGATTCCAAAGAGTGTTCCCAGGTAGGGAACAATAAAGAGGATTCCGGAAGTGGTTCCGATGACGACGGCAAGATCGATGCCGATAACCCAGAGACCGACGCTGTACAGCACGGCAAGGATGGCGCAGACCGTGAGCTGGCCGCGGACGAAACCGGACAGGATTTCGTGGATTTCCGAGGTCCGTGCGGAGAAAGCGCTCCGGTATCCAACCGGCACGAGATCTGCGAGGCCGTCGCGTATTTGCGGCAGGTCTTTCAGAAAATAGTAGAGGTACAGGGGGGTTATGACGTAACCGAGAACCGACAGAACAAATGACAGGGTGGAAGTGACCGCTTTTCGGAAAAAATCGAAGGTCTCCCGCGCCACGTCAAAGGAAACCCCTTTCAACCGTTCCAGCAGATGATTCATTTGGAAGTAGGCCTTGTCAGGAGTTTCTATTCCCAGGTAGGCCTTGACCTTCAGCGGGATATAGTCATACATCCTGGCGGCGTAGTCCGGAAGGCTAATCTGCACACTCTGAATCTCATGGAAGATGGATGTTACGAACAGATACGCTCCAAGGGCAATGCCAAGAACAATGGCGAAAAGTACCGTAATAATGGAGAGCGCCCGATTCAGCCCGCGCCGCTCCAGGTATCCGACAAGGGGATTCAGAAGGTAAGCGAGAACCAGCGCGATACAGACCGGGAGAAAAGTCGCTCCAGAATAATACAGGATCGCTCCGCCCCCAAGCAGCAAACCGCCGGTAACCGCGGGAAACAACCACTCTTTTCTATTCATACGCCCTCTCCGGGACGCAGGACAAAAAAAGAGGAGCACACGACGCGCCAATCCGTATCAAGGATTGATCACGACTCATGGCTCCTCCCTGCGGCTCCGCCCGTTACTGATGCAGCTTGAAACTCCCATCAACGGAAGTTATGTGGGAAATGGCATGCTTGTAAATAAGGATGTCCCCCTTCACTTCCAGAAGAACGGAAAAATTGTCGAACGATTTTATATGCCCTTCCATTTTTTCGCCGGACATCAGATACACAACCACCTTCACCCGTTCTTTTCTCGACTGATTCAGGTACTGATCCTGGATATTGAATGGTGCCTTTGCCATACCCCTCTCCTTTAATCAAAAAAATCATGTGCATTTCGCACAATAATAGCAAGATTTTCGGAATGTTCAATCCATTTAATTTCCCTGTCCTGATTGAACCATGTCAACTGCCGTTTCGCGTAACGCCGCGTATCACGCTTCATGAGCAGGACGGCGTCTTCCAGCGTATATTCACCGGCGAGATTTCCGATTATATGACGATAGCCGAGGGAGCGCATCGGTTTCAGGGATGGCGAATATCCCCTTTCCAGAAGGGTCCTCACCTCTTCCAGAAAACCCTCTCTCATCATGGAATCCACCCGTGCGTCGATTGTCTCGTACAGCACGGCCCTTTCCATTGCAAGACCTATCTTCAGGCAGTCATAGGGCGCATCCGCGAAACCGTGCTCTTCCCGCAGTTCAGAAACGGGACGGCCGGTAATGCGCCGGATCTCCAGCGCCCGGATGACCCGGAAACCGTCATTTGGATGAAGACGGGCGGCGGTGGCGGGATCGACCTTTTCAAGGAGAGCGTGAAGGGCGCCCTCTCCCTCCCTCTCGGCCACCTCACGGAGTTCTTCACGGATAGCTTCGTCTCCTCCCGGAGCAGCCACCAGGCCCTTTGTGAGCGCCCTGATATACAGGCCGGCGCCTCCGCAGACAATGACCCGCTTCCCCCGCGCTGTTATATCCCTGATGGCCTTCTCCGCCGCGATGCGGAAATCGGCTGCCGAAAATGACTCATCGGGATCGACCAGGTCGAGGAGGTGATGGGGAACGCGTCGGCGCTGCTCCATCGTCGGCTTGGCCGTACCGATATCCATGGAGCGATACACCTGCATGGAATCCGCGTTCAGTATCTCCGCTCCAACGCTCTCCGCCAGGCGCACGGCCAGGCCGGTCTTTCCCGACGCGGTCGGTCCCAGGAGAATCAGCAGCTTTAGCCTATCCATCTCGTTTCCCACATCACACCCTTTTGAACATTTTTTCCACGTCCGAACGGCTTATCCTGCGAAACACCGGCCTGCCATGGGGACAATTGGTGGCGAAGCCGACGGAATCCAGCGCTGCAAGAAGCGCGGAAATCTCTACCGGCGCAAGGGGGTGCACGCCCCTGACGACGCTGTGGCAGGCCATCCGCATCAGGATATCCTCCTGGATGTCCATGAAGGACCTGCTGCGGCCGAGGGAGGAAAGCTCCTCGACAACATCCCGCAGGACTCTGATGAATTCTCTTTCCGCAAGCATGCGCGGCACCGACTGGACCACCCTGGACGTACCGCCGAAATCCTCCAGGACGAAACCCAGCTTGCGGAGGGCCGGGAGATGTTCGTCCACCACCGTTGATTCGGCAAGGGAGAACTCCATGACCTCCGGGAAGAGCAGGCCCTGCGACTCCACGGCGCCGTTCGTGAATTCCCGTCGGAGACGCTCAAAGGCAACCCGTTCGTGGGCGGCATGCTGATCGAGGAGCACGAGGTCCTCCCCGTCGGAGCAGACGAGATATATGCCCGCGTACTGCCCTATAACGGTTAACGAGGAAAAGAACCCCTTGTTGTGCTCCTGCTCCCGCCCTTGTCCCGGCGACTCCGCCAAGGTGCGCGGCGGCATGGGCCGGGCGGTCTCATGACGTAACGGAAGCTCCCGTGAAACAGGAGTTTCCAGCCTGGCCTGGTAGACTCCCAACGATTCGCGCACCTCCGACACCTTCCGTTCCGCAACGGTTTGAGTAACCGAGGTCGGCGGAACCGGGGTCGAAACCGCTTTCCGTATCCAGGGTGTGGACTGCAGTTCGCCTTCAATGGCTGAAACAATGAAGTCGTGGACCCGGGATTGCTCGCGGAAACGCACCTCGTGCTTGGTGGGATGGACATTCACGTCCACGTCTCCGGTCGGGAGCGAGAGAAAAAGCACCGCAACCGGATACCGCCCTTTCTCCAGGAATCTCCGGTACGCCTGAAGGACCGCGTGCTGAACGACCCGATCCCGGACAAACCGCCCGTTCACGAAGGTGTACATATGCGAGGCAGTCGATCTGCTGCATTCCGGCCTGGCCGCGAGGCCGTGAATACTCATCTCCGCATCCTCGCACCGCACCGGGAAGAGTTCGCCGGCAACCGACCGGCCCAAAAGGGAAGCGACCCTTTCCCCGAGGTCGCCGTTCAGGGCACGGAACACGGACCTGCCGTCGCTCAGATAGACAAACCTGACACCGGGCCGGGACAGGGCAAGCCGCGTGAGATGGTCGGACACGTGTCCAGCTTCCGTTTCCGTACTCTTCAGAAATTTAAGCCTGGCCGGGGTATTGAAGAACAGGTTTCTGACCTCGATGACCGTCCCTTCGGCCATGCCGCGGGCCTTTACGTGACGAATCACGCCGCCTTCGCCATAGATTTCCGTTCCTTCAACGCTTCCCTTCTCCCGTGACGACAGGGTACACCGGGAGACGGAGGCTATGGACGGAAGCGCCTCTCCCCGGAAGCCGAGGGTCGAAATGGCAAGAAGATCGTTGTCGGTCGCAATCTTGCTGGTCGCGTGCCTTTCCAGCGCCAGCATCGCATCTTCACGGGACATTCCGCATCCGTTGTCGCTGACCTTGATGAGACGTTTTCCGCCGACTTCAATTTCCACCACGATTTCGGTCGCTCCCGCATCCAGGGAGTTCTCGACCATCTCCTTCACCACCGAGGCGGGTCGTTCGACAACCTCGCCCGCTGCAATCTTGTTGGACAGATTTTCGGAAAGAATCTTGATGCGGCACGCCATGGAAACCTCGAGTCAATCAAATAGTGTCCATCCGGAAACTCCGGATGTGACACTATTGGTTTCCAATTCGGAAACGAGGAATTTTTAGGCCCGGCAAGGAAATCGAGGGTTTGCGCGGAGGCGTACATCGGTACGCCGCACAAGCAACCCTGAAAATTGACGCCGCCAGGGCGAAAAAGGACCGTTTCCGGATGGAAACTTACATACGGCAGGACAGAATACCCTATCCTTCTCTCCCCTGTAAAGAAGGACATTCCTAGCCCATTATCTTTTCACCAGGGTGGTCCGGACGCATGCCCTATGCCGGCGCCCGACTTTTCGGCTACCCCCGTGTACAGATATCCGGCGGCACGCGTCATCCCTTCCAGGCACAGCGTTTCCATCTTGCGAAACACGAAACCGTGAGACTCGATCAGGAACTTTATATCGCGATCCGGCCGGCACCCACCGCCGCACAGCAGGAACAGAGGTTTCAACAACTTCTGCAGGAACCGCACTCCCGGATCCGGGCTGAGGCCGTGATCAAGAAAGTGAAACGTTCCCGTCGGCCTGAGCACGCGGGAGATTTCTTCCAATCCCCTGTCCACGTCGGCTATGCTGCACAGCGTCCAGGTGCTGACGACGCAGTCAAAGGAAGCGTCCGAAAAAGGCAGGTTTTCGGCGTTGGCCGCGCACAGTGCTGTCCTGACAGGCGAAACGTTGACTCTGCATTGAGCGCGGGCCAGCATCTCCCGGTTCGGGTCCGTCAGTGTCAGGTGGCGAACCCTGTTCGTGTACCAGGGGATGTTGAGCCCTGTTCCGCACCCGATTTCAAGCACCTGCCCGGACACTTCGTTCAGCAGGGTCTTCCGTCGACGCTCAACCGTCGGATTCGAGACGAAAAATTCAACAATGCGCGGCAGGACATACCATGTGTAGATTCCCACGGGCACCCTCTCTTCTGTCGAAAATCATATATCAGGCGCTGTACCGCCACCGGTTCATCCCTCGTTAGAAGGGTACGCCTGCCCCGCTTCCGTGAAAGAAAAAGCCCATATGTAAACATCTTCCCATTTCCACTGTTTACTGTTAGACTTTGCATGCTTGGTAAAACAAGTGACGAGAACCAGGCATCAGTTTACGCGAAAGGAATAGCCCGAGACAATGAAATACATCAGCACCAGGGGTGGCATCGAACCGATTTCCTTTAAAGAAGCAGTCATGATGGGACTGGCGACCGATGGCGGTCTGCTGCTCCCGGAGACAATCCCCCCCGTTGACCGCCGGACCCTTGAATCATGGAGGAATCTTTCATACCGCGAACTTGCGTTCCAGGTGATCAGCCTGTTCTGTGACGACATCCCCTCCCATGATCTGAAACTCCTTATCAATCGATCCTATGATTCATTCGACCATAGCGAGATAACCCCGATCGTCACAAAAGGTGGGGTCCATATCCTCGAATTGTTCCACGGACCGACCCTGGCATTCAAGGACGTGGCGCTCCAGCTGCTCGGCAATCTTTTCGAGTACCTGCTGAAAGAACAGGGAAGAAAGATGAACATCGTCGGAGCCACCTCCGGCGATACGGGGAGCGCGGCCATCTACGGGGTGCGGGGGAAGGAGAATATCGCCATCTTCATCCTCCACCCCCACGGCAAGACCTCGCCGGTGCAAGCCCTTCAGATGACCACCGTTCTTGACGACAACGTGCACAACATTGCCGTGAAGGGTACTTTCGACGACTGCCAGAACATGGTGAAAGCCCTTTTCAACGATCTCCGGTTCAAGGAGGAGTACTCGCTCGGCGCCGTCAATTCCATCAACTGGGCACGTGTCCTGGCGCAGGTCGTCTACTACTTCTACGCATACTTCCGCGTAACGAAAGGCGTCGAAGAGCAGGTCATCTTCTCGGTTCCCACCGGAAACTTCGGCGATATCTTCGCGGGCTACGTGGCAAAGCGGATGGGGCTTCCCGTCCGGAGCCTTCTCCTGGCAACCAATGAGAACAATATCCTCACCAGGTTCGTGAACAGCGGCGATTACTCGCTCAGCAGCGTGGTTCCGACCCTCTCTCCCTCCATGGATATCCAGGTGGCCTCAAATTTCGAGAGATACCTGTTCTACCTGTTCGGCGAAAACCCGGAAAGGGTTCGTGAAGCCTTTGCCCGATTCGCGGAAACGGGAAGGATGAAATTCTCTGCAATCGAAAGGGAGACGGTTGTCGCCGACTTCCTTTCCCAGTCGGTAAACCGACAGGAAACATTGGACACTATCTCTTCCTTCTTTCAGGAAACCGGATACCTTCTCGACCCCCACACCGCAGTCGGCGTTAAAGCATCCCTGGATCACCTGAACATTGGATTGCCGCTCATCTGCCTGGCAACGGCCCATCCGGCGAAATTCGACGAAGCCGTGGTAACCGCCACGGGGCGTGAACCGGAGAGGCCCGCCTCCCTTGCCGGGATCGAAGGCCTTCCCTCGCGGTGTGATGTGCTCGAAGCGGATCTCGCGGCCGTCAGGGACTTCATCGAGCGCCATGCCCTGTAGCCCGGTCGGCGACGGTCCCTTGCACGTGTCTCCCGACCCTGACGACAGCACATCATGATACTGAACTGGAACGACATCGACACCGTGCTCCTCGATATGGACGGCACCCTCCTGGACCGCCATTTTGACGATCATTTTTGGATGGAGCACGTTCCACGGGTCTACGCCGGGAAACACCGCATCTCTCCGGAGTCGGCGAAGAAGGAGTTGTACCGGCTCTACCGGTCCCAGGAGAAGACCCTCAACTGGACCGACCTGGACTACTGGTCCTCGCGCCTCGGCCTCGACATTCCGCTTCTGAAGCGGGAAGTGGACCACCTGATTTCCGTACATCCCTTTGTAGTCGAATTCCTGCTGTTCCTGCGCAGGAACGGAAAATCAATCCATCTGGTGACGAACGCCCACGGCAAGACGCTGGATCTGAAGATGCGGAAGACCAGACTCGGGCACTATTTCACCGGCATCATCTCCGCCCATGATATTGGCCTTCCAAAGGAAGAGGAGGCTTTCTGGGGAAAACTGCGGGAGCGCATTGACTACGACCCGTCCCGAACCCTGCTGGGAGAGGACAGTGAAACGAATCTGACGACGGCTGCGTCCTACGGAATCAGGTACCTCGTGTTCGTGAGCAGATCCAGCTCCGTGCTTCCGCCGGTCGATTCCCGGGATTTCATCTCCATTCAGTACTTCAACCGGATTATCCCGCCCGACGGCTCTCTGGAGGTTTTTCTACAAGGCTGCATCCCCCCGCAACGGACACCGTCGCGCCGCTCCGAATAGGAATAGTATTTCAGTCGCCTGATCTCGTCAGCTTTTCAATCAGCGAACGGTGTTCGGGATAGCACCGAATAAGATCCGACCGTCCCCCCATCTCGAAGTCCCGGAAATCGAAGCCGGGGGCCACCGTACAGCCGACCAGGGCAAATGAATCCGGGGCTTCGAGCATTGCTCCGAACCAGGCCCCCTTTGTGACGACACACTGAAAGACCTCGCCCTTTTCTCCATCACGACCGAGAGTGTGCCGGGAGTATTCTCCCCTTTCATCCAGCACATGAACGGTCAGCGGGTCGCCGGCATAGAAATGCCACATCTCGTCCGAACGCAAACGGTGAAACGCGGAAAACTCTCCTCCCGCAAGAAGAAAGTAAATTGCCGTTGAAAAGGCCCTCCCACTTCCGTTATAGCGACCGGGGAGGGCCGCTGCGCCGATCATTTCATCGGATCGGTAGGTTTCCCGGTAGAATCCCCCCTCGGGGTGGCTTTCGAGCCCAAGTTTTTGTATCCAGTATTTTGTCTCTTCATTCATGGGACCTCCTCTCACTTCATTCTTCACTCGCGCGCTGACGCATCGCCACTTCTTACTGTGGTAAGAAGGCGTTTCCATGTCAACCAATTTCAGCTCTCTCTCCATATCGCTTGGGGGCGGTTATTGTCCCTTCCCTTGACATAATGCTTTTTTCACGCTAGTTTTGTGCCGTTCCTGGAATACAAAAGACCTGCCGGGTTTTCAAAACCCGGCAGGTCTGAACTTTTCTTTTGCGGAGCACCCCCTTGATTCCCGGGAGGAACTGATGGAGATCGCGGTTGCGGTTGCGGTGTGCGGCGCCCTTGGCTGCCTGACGCGCTACTTTGTATCCGGATGGGTATACGCCGTCCTCGGACGCAGCTTCCCCTACGGTACCTTTGTCGTAAATATCGTGGGAGCGTTCATTATCGGCCTTCTCATGGAGTTCGGGCTGCGAAGCACCCTCATCCCTCCCACACTCCGCATGGGACTCACCGTCGGTTTTCTGGGAGGACTCACCACCTTTTCCACCTTCAGCTATGAAACCTTCCGCTTGCTGGAAGAGGGTGATTTTATCACGGCTTCCGCCAACGTGATCCTGAGCGTTCTGGTGTGCCTGCTGTTCACGTGGATAGGAATAACCACTGCCCGCTATCTCTAGGGAGGTTCCCATGCCCAAATTTTTCGGAGAAAAAGTGCTCATGCGTATTTTTATCGGCGAAAGCGATAAATACGGCCGCAAACCCTTATACGAAGCCCTGATTGACTTCCTGATAGCGGAAGGCTTTGCCGGGGCGACCGTGCTGCGCGGCGTTGCCGGATTCGGGGCCCACAGCGTCTACCATACGGACAGAATCCTCCGGCTTTCGTCCGATCTCCCCCTGATTGTGGAGGTCGTGGCCAGTAAGGAAAAACTGGACAGGGCAATGCCCAAGATAGACGAAATGATGGGTGGCGGGCTGATAACCATGGAGACCGTCAATGTGGTGCGCTACTGCAACAAGGACGACAGGCAGTGCGTATTGAATGAGCCGTGAAAATACGGCGCGAAGAACCGCCCGATAGAGTGGACTGCATCACCGGACTTCATCTTACTTTTTGAACTGAAAAACCATGAAAGAACACTACAGAAAACTGTTCCTCGAAATGGCAATCATCGTTATTGCCGCCGTTACTATTGGGGTGCTCTGGAATTTCAGGCTGCTCTGCGACGCAGCTACGGGAAAACTTTCCGACACGAAACAGCAGCCCGTAATCTCGGCCACGGACGGGAAAAGCATGACTCCCGCGCCCCTCGTGCTGGTGCGGGAGCTTTTTGAAAAAAAAGAGGCGCTGTTCGTCGATGCCAGGGAAAGCTCCGTCTACTCCGATGGGCATATCAAAGGCGCGATATCCATGCCGCTCGGCGAATTTGAAACCACGTTGAAAGACTTACGTTCAAAGACCACGCTCGACTCCCCGCTGGTGCTCTACTGCAGCGGATACGGCTGCCACGACAGCAAGTCGCTGGGAGAAAAACTGATGGCGGACGGATATCGCACAATCCTCATCTACGAGGGAGGATACCCTGAATGGAAAGACGCGGGGCTCCCCGTTGAAGGAGCGAAACCATGAAGCCGAAAACCAGACAGTACATCCTGGCCGCTCTCCGCATCGGGCTGGGAAGCGTCTTTCTCTACGCCGGTGTCCTCAAAATCAGCGATCCGACAGCCTTTGCCGGCTCCGTTGCAGCGTACAAAATACTTCCCTACTTCATGAACTATCTCGTTGCTTCAACCATACCCTGGGTAGAAGCCCTCTGCGGTCTGCTGCTGATTATCGGGTACCGGGTCAAAGCGACCTCCGGTATCGTCGCGGCCATGAACATGCTGTTCATCGTCCTGCTCGCTTCCACCATTATCCGCGGTCTGGACATCGATTGCGGGTGTTTCCGCCAGGGGGGAGACAAGACCTCCGCATGGACGGCTATCCTGCGGGACATTCTGTTTCTCTCCGTTGCTCTTACCCTCTTTTCAGCCAGAGGAGAGAGACGTTTTTCAACCAGGTAACGACGCATTCGACCCGCTGTACAGTAAACCGCATCGGATGGAACCTTTTGTCAATCTTGTGCGGAAGTGCATTCACGGAACTCATGACAACGTGACCTGCCTGGAGTGACACATGCCATTACAAGAACTTTTATTGATCCTGTGCGCCTACCTTCTCGGTTCCGTGCCCACCGGCCTCCTGTTGGCACGGGCGTTTGGCGGTGTGGATATCCGCACAAAGGGAAGCGGCAATATCGGCGCAACCAATGTCTACAGGACCCTGGGGCGCAGAATCGGCATCCTTACACTTGCCGGCGACTGCCTCAAGGGAATGATCCCCGTCCTTGCAGCCAAAGCGCTCGAATTCCCGGACATCTGGATTGCCTCGGTTGGTGTAGCCGCATTCCTCGGCCACATTTTCCCGGTTTTTCTCGGATTCAAGGGGGGCAAGGGCGTCGCAACCGCTCTCGGAGTCTTTCTGGCAGCTTCGCCCCTTGCCGTTCTCGCCGCTCTCGGAGTATTCATCATCGTTCTGGTGGTGTGGCGCTTCGTCTCCCTTGCGTCCATCACCGCGGCAGCCTTCATGCCGGCGTTATCGGCGCTCATCGACGGAAAACCGATGATTGTCGCCATGTCGCTGTGCATCGCCGCAATCGTCATCTTTAAGCATAAGGACAATATAAAACGACTCCGGAACGGAACGGAGAACAAATTCAGGGCATAAAAAAAGGGCCTTTTCAGGCCCTTTTCCTTTTCATAAGAGGTTTCCCTCACATCTCCGTCAAAACCTTTTCTTCATAGAGCGACTCGAGCCGAAACTTGTGCTTCTGCTCCTCATTTGCAAGCATGCTCAGCAACTGCTTCAACTCGGGTTCATCCGTCATTTTCTGGGCCTCCTGGTAAAACCGATAGGCTTTCTCCTCATTCTTCATGGCATACACGAGGATTTCCTGGTACGTCATTGTCTCATGATACGGGATATCCACAAGGTATGCGCTGATGCCCAGATCAGGAACCTTGACAAAGGTATACTCGGCAATCTTTTCCTTGTCCAACTTCAAGATTATCCGCTTGTGTCCCGCTTCCTGTTCCGCCAGCTCTTCGAAAATTTTCCGGGCGGAAGGATTGGAGGTCTTCTTTGCAGCATTGAGATAAAGGCGGTATGCTGCGTCTTCCCTTTCTAAAGCAAACTCAAGGATTTCGTCCAGACTGTTCAGTTCCACGTGTATCTCCTCGCATGTACTATGGCAAAAGTGGCGTTATTAAGTCTATGGTCACTTTGTAACAACAAAGCCCCCACGTGTCAAGCGCCGGGTTTCCGGCTTGACAGGAGAGAAAAGATCCCCTACAAAGTACTTCGCTATGGTACGAAATATACGGCAAAAACTGCTGAGCCAGTATGCACGGGGCCTTCGGTCAGCCAGGCGTCTTCTTTCAAAACGGAAGTCATGCGTGGTAGTCGCCGCCGGCACGTTGCTGCTTCTGCTTCTCCCTTTTCTCTTCTATCGTCACTTTCTCCAGTCTCCACGGGGAAGCGGAAAAGTTGTAAAGGTTGTCGATTTCTCTTCCGGTTCCTCCATGAAAAGGATTTCCGAAGAACTCGCAAAAGCCCGCATCATCTCCAGCAGTTCTCTTTTCACCATCTACGCAAGGCTCGAAAACGCTGATGAAAAGGCAAAAGCGGGCACCTACCGTTTCAGTGATGCAATGACCCCTCGGCAAATCCTTTCCATGCTCGAAGCGGGAGACGTATACGAACTTCGTTTCTCCGTGCCCGAGGGATACTCCATCTACCAGATTGCCGAAATGCTCAATAGCCGCGGCATCTTTAAAAAGGAGTCATTCCTTCGCCAATGCTTCAATCCGGAAATACTCTCCGAACTTGGAATCCAGGCACAGAGCGTCGAAGGTTTTCTCTGTCCCTCCACCTACACCATACGACCCCGCACCGACGAGAGCGCCCTTATCAAGGATATGGTCAACCGTTTCCGCTCCACATACAAACGCACGTTCGGCGAGCGTGCCCGAATACGAGGTCTTCGTCAGTACGAGATCGTGACTCTCGCATCGATGATTGAAAAGGAAGCGGTTGTCGCGGAGGAAAAACCCCTCATCGCATCGGTATTTCACAACCGGCTGAAATTGAAGATGCCACTGCAGAGCGACCCGACCTCGATCTACGGGGTTCGCGCCTTTGCGGGCAGGATAACGAAACGCGACATCCTCCGCGACACCCCGTACAACACCTACCGCATCAAGGGGCTCCCTCCCGGTCCCATCGGCAGTCCGAGCATCGACGCCATCAAGGCCGTTCTCAACCCGGCAAAGACACGCTACCTTTACTTCGTTGCAAAGATGGACGGCACCCACCACTTTTCCGAAACCCTCGAAGAACATAATCAGGCCGTCCTGAAATATCTCAAGGGTCAAGAGCAACCTGAAGGCAGTGCGGAACATTCCGGCCCGGAACTGCTGATTGAAGAACCTCAGATCCTCATCGAAAATCCACAGTTCCTCATCGAGAGGCGGAGACCGACGGAAAGGAAAAATTCCAATCCCTCCCCCAAATCCACTCCATAACAACCGCGGCGCTATGCCGTAACCACACGGTTTCTTGCACCCCCAATCATCCATCCCGCGAACGAATGTCGCTTCGCAACAACCAAAGCCTTCCTCTCCGATCAAGTTCTATCAGGGTGAATCCCCGCTCCGCTCGTATACGGGCGAAGAGAGTCTGTGAAGGCGCGAAAACAAAGATATCGCGAAAGCCGGCCGGGATGTGGAGAAGGTCTGGATTCCGTACCGGAAGAACACGCACGGAAGGCTCAAGCAGGTAGCTCATGCTTAACAGGTTCACGGAAACATCCGAGATCAGGAGCGGATGCGGTGACTGGTTGACGATTCGCGCAACTCGAGGCGCATAATAGCTTACCGGCTTTGTCCACCACGTATCCGCCGATGCATGGGCGACCAGGGATACTATTCCGGAACACAGCAGAACTCCAAGCAGCCACCGACACCATCGTTCCCGCGAACTCGGGGAACTGACCCCTTCTCCCAGCAGTGCGGCAACAGCAATCGTGACTCCGAGATAGGAAGGGATGAGATACCGATGTCCGCCGCCGGACCGCATGCCGCCCATGAGCAGATCCGGGACGGCGAGGGTCAGGAAGGGTATCACGATGAGCGCAAGGAGGAAGATCCTCGGCCTGTGCGATACACGGCGCGCCAGGAATGTCAATCCCGCGGATAGTACTACGAGGACTCCAGCCCGGAATGTATAGTCAAGGAAGAGGGGCACATCATACTGCTCGATAAATCTGACGGAATGATTCAAGTCCACAAACAGCGAACTGTAATTGAAGCCCCACATGCATGCAAGAGAAAGAAGTCCGACTTTCTGCTGAGACCATTCGAGGTTGCCGGTAGCCTGGGAGATGTTCCGGATAAGGTAGAAACACCAGGGCACGAATGCAAGGAATGCAAGGAATGCGGCGCCCGAAAAAAAAAGTACCGGCGTAGCGCCCCTGTCGGTTCTCCGCTCCGGCCGGATGAAACATGCAAAGACATAGACGGCGTGGGCCGCAATGACCGGAGCGAAGAGAAGGTGGGTGTAGAGTCCGGCAACGAGAGAAAGACCGTAAAAGATCCAATCTCTCCCTCGACCCGACGTGACGGCTCGCAGCAACAGGCAGCTTGCGAGAAGCACCTCCACCGCCCACAGACCATACTGACGGGCCTCCTGTGAATAGATGACGTAAAAGGGACTGACGGCCACCAGGGCGACGGCTGTATATGCCGTCCTCCTGCCGAGGCCGAGCTCGCCGCACAGCCAGTAGATGCATGGCAGTAGCAGGAGACCGGCAAGAACGGAAAGTGAGCGGATTG
Source organism: uncultured Geobacter sp. (assembly GCA_937886325.1). Lineage (GTDB taxonomy): Bacteria > Desulfobacterota > Desulfuromonadia > Geobacterales > Geobacteraceae > RPRC01. Next base: position 4,474 of record CALABV010000181.1, on the reverse strand, counting down.
CCGGGACGGAGTCACCGAAGGTTCTTAACCAGAGATGCGCCAGAAGATAATACAGCGGGGTGTGTTGCGGGTCGTCCCTCGCGACGGACTCTATCACCCGCTGAGGCCCCCGATCCGATTCGATCCGCAAGAACCTGTGAAGGGTTCGTACAGGTGCCTCTACCGCGGGGACGCTGTCTCGGACCTCTGACCAACTATGCCCGGTGGCCCACAGTTTGGAATGGATCTCGTCATACCAGAAGACCTTTTTTTCCAGATTGTAGAAGCGGAAAAATACTCCGCATACGAGACATATGGCCACAACCAACCATAAGCCCTTCCGGGACATGCCCTCCCCCATTCCTGATCCCTCGGACGCTTTCATCATTCAGCCTCGCCAGTACTTCAGCTTTCGATACGCCCCACAGCCCACGACAGCTTCCCTGAGGTATCCCGCCAATATGAAAAGCTGAGATACCAGAAAAAGACAGGCTATGGAGAGCTTTCTTGTCCCGCCGGGCTGACGGAAAGGATACGAGAAAAGTTTCAGATAAAAAGAATACGGCTCGAAACCGCGAGGCCTTCCGCTCTTCGCCCGGTGATAGAGATACGATCCCCTTCCGTAGTTGAATTGCTGACGGACAAAGGAAACGGTTGTCATGGAATGGGCATGGAATACAACGGCTTCCGGCGCATACGCCATGGGAAACCCATTCTTCTGCCACCGGCGGCAGAACTCCCGATCCTCACCTGCCGCCAGGGGATACGATGTATCAAATCCTCCGATTGCATGAAAACGTTCGATGGGGACAATCAGGTTATTCGAGGTAAAAAATCGCAAACGTCCCGGGTTTACCGTATGGAAAAAATACTGGTAGTCAACAAGGAGCTGACTCGCCTCTGAAAAAATGTTCCCCTGAAGTGCGGTAACCGTCTTTCCACCAAAGGCGCACCCTTCCGATACCGCTGCACGGGCAGCCAGACAGCCCAGCCAGTCGGGCGCCGGGAGGCAGTCGTCATCCGTAAATGCCAGATAGCGACCACGAGCCCGTGAGGCGCCCATATTCCTCGCTCCGGCCGGCCCCGCGTGAGACTGCCGCAAAACCGTAAGGCGCAAATCACCGTTCATCCGCTCCCATCGGTCATCCCGCGGAACATCACAGCCATCCAGCACGACAATTACCTCGAAGAAGCCTCTGTCATACTCCTGGAGGGCCAGTGCCTGGAGACATTCAAGGAGTTGTTCGGAACGATTGTAGCTGGGAACGACAACCGAGAAGAAAATGTTTTCCTTATCCATTATCCCTGTCCACTAGTCAAGAGAGACCGAAAACCGAAGCACCCAATATTTCAATTGTTTTTCCTTGCCGTTAGATCCTCGATCAATGCCAGATATCCGTCGAGATGTTTTTCCGCGGTCCACTTTTCCCGGTAGGAGTTCAGCGCCGCGTTTCCGAGAGAGCGCCGACGCTCTTCATCGTGGAGCAAAGAGTCCATTGCAGCGACAAGTTCCTCGTCGGATCCGTAGACATACCCCCCGCCGCTTTCCCTGACAACCTCGGGCATTCCCCCCTGATCCTGAACTATAACGGGAGTCCCTTCGCTGAATGCCTCAATGATAACCGTTCCAAAGATCTCAAAACAAAGAGACGGGACAATCAACGCCACAGCATGCCTATATAGAGCTCGAAGCCGTGGTCCGGACTGCCTTCCCAGGAATTGGATCGCATCGCAGCCCTGCGCGAGACTTTTCAGTTTCGCTTCATAGGACCCGCTGCCCGCGACAAGCAGGCGGGCGCCCCGATATCGGCGAAAAACAGGTATGAGTGACTGCAACCCCTTGATCTTTTCAAGTCGTCCCACGAAAAGGAAATACGGAGCCGAGGGCTTCCAGTCAGGGTCGTGGGCCTGGACATCCCGTTCATTGGATGAAAAAATGGGGATGTGGACAACCGGAAGTCGAGGAAGCCTCTTCTGATAGAAGTCCCGGCAAAATTCGCTGGGGCATATCAGCGCATCCAGATGACAGACGTATCTGTTCATCAGCCCCAGAGAGCGCCACCACTGGGGGGGAACCCCCTGCGCGAGACAGCATACGGCGCACATTCGTGGATGCAGACACGGGGCCTGCTTCCAGGAATACAGGAGGTGCGTGGGGCAGAAAAGCCAGTATTCATGGGCGGTATAGAGCTTGATTCCCCTGCCGTATTCGAGGATCTTCGGGCCACCGACAAGCGAAATATTGTGAAAATGAATTACATCGAAATCCTTTTCCATGATCCGCCGCAGACTGCGCGCCTTGAAAAAGGGAAAACCTGTCTGATGGGTAGCAAGGGGGGAGAGAGGGCCGAAGGGGCTTTCCAGGCCGTGAACGGTCACGTTGGGGTGGTCTTCGTATACGTGTGCGGTATTTTCGCGGGCACAGAGCCTGTAGGCATCACGGCAGTGGATAACATCAACCCTGTGTCCCATGGCCGCCAACCGGTTCGCCAATCGATGCACGAAGATGCCGTCGCCCCCAAAGTTATAGGGTGGGTAAAAAGTGGTGACCATGCAGAAACGGAGCGGACGCGCCATCACAGTTTCGCCAGCGAGCGGCGGATGTTCCTGGGAATGGCCCGGGCACGCACATACCGGGAAAATAGCGGTGATGAGACAAGAGAAAAGAGTCCGGGGGTGCGGAGGTAATACGCATCAACCCTTTCCAGGGCGAAGAGATCGCTCCCTCGCCTCGCCAAGCCCAACGTATCCGAACAGGCACAGGAAAAATACCTCTGCGCCAGAGTGCGAACCGTCTCATTATGCAGACCGAATGGGTAGGCGAAAGAATCAACCGGAACGCCCAGTTCGTCTTCGATAATCCTCTTCGAAACGCCGAGTTCGTGGTCAACCCTGTCCGAGGTCAAGCCTGTCAGATCCGGATGAGTCAGTGTATGGGCGCCGAATGTGATTCCGTACCCGTGCATCTCTCTGATTTCCTCCCAACTGAGCATGGAACGTCCCTCCAGGGAAGGAAGCCGCCCCTTGGGGCATAATGAGCGCGGCCCGCCCACGGACAGGAAGACGGTCGCGGTCATGCCGAGGCGACGAAGTATTGGAAAAGCGTTTTCGTAGACGCCCCGAAAACCGTCATCGAATGTAAGAACGAGGCTCTTTTCAGGAATGGTTTCGCCGCTTTGCAAAAGAGATGCCGCTTCGACGAGATCCAGCGTACGGTACCCTTTTCCGTGTAGTGCGGCAAAGCCTGCGCGAAAAACATCCGGCGGAAAGGAAATAACCGCATGACGGTCATCAACATCGTGAAATGTCAGGATTGGAATGGAAGAGATTCGTTTCCGTTGATTTCCCTGGCCCATTTCAGTTCCGCTCACAGAGTTCTTTCACTGACCCGGGTTTCACTGCCCTGACGGCATTCAGAACTTCGAAGTCGGGGTCGCTCTTGTCCAGTTCGTCCCGGCGCAGTTCTTCGGCAGCCAGTCCGTAAAGGAAGGCTGCGGCCGAAAAGACGTTACCATACACTGTAATGGTCGTATTCCCCTCGGGGAAGAAATCAATGAATATTCTCCGCAGTGATTGCGATGTGAAGTGCCAGTACTCTCCCCAAGGGTCTGTTCCCTCCCGACGCGCTATCCTGGAAATATTGCCGGAAGTCATCAACAGGACACCTCCCGGCTTCAGGATGCGATTGATATGCCGCATTGCCGCCCGAAAATCAAAAATCATCTGAAGAGTCTGGGTGAGAATGATGCAGTCGAAGGTATTCGAAGGGATTGCATCCGCACAGGTCAGGTCGGCAATGATGGTTGCATCCGGCGAGCCTGGAACGTAATGGAGCGCATCGCTGGCCGTAACACGGTCGCCGCCGAATTTTTTAGTATAATAGGGATCCCCTATCTCCAGCACGCGGCCCCTGATATCCAACCGATGACGCGCAAGGAACGATTCGATATAGTAACGATCAATCGGCATCCCCCGGTCATATCCGAACACACGGCTTATCGGCGTTGTTCTTCTCAGCATGCCGAATTCAACAGAACCATGTCTCGGCCACTGGAGACGATGGCGCCTCTGCCAGGCTCGCAGATTTGCCTGCGCCCGTTCGGACAAAACTGCCTTCGCTATTCTGAAAAGCAAATCCCGGATCATGAAACCGCTTCTTCCTCTTTGATGAGCGCCTGACCTATACCGTTTTCTTCAGACAGAGAAACCCGGCAAAGTTATACCACTGGAAAAATGTCTCGACGATTTCAAAACCGTTTCTTCGAAACATCTCGAGGTTTTCGTCTATACGGTATGGAATAAGAACGTTTTCAAGAGCCTCCCTTTTGCGGTGGATTTCTTCACCCGAATAACCGTTTGCGGCCTTGAAATCATAGTAGAAATCTATAAAGAATCTGTTCATATGGGAATTGTTGGTGAGGATTTTCTCCGTAACAATCAGACATCCCCCATCGACCAGGGACTGGTATATCTTTTTTATCAGGTTGTCTCTTCT
>CALABV010000180.1 GCA_937886325.1 uncultured Geobacter sp. | reverse complement strand
CACCCCGCAACCGGCTTTCAGGCATACCGCCAGCCGTGCCGGGCCGTCACCTCCCGGTTATGGGCGGGAAAGAGCGGATCGTGCTGATAGCCGAGCCGGAGAGTTTTGCTCACAGGATGTCCGGGCTGCACAAGGAGTTCTGGCAGGGGGCTGAGGCAGGCCAACCATCGGGTAGCGAGTCCTGGGAGATTGTATGGCAACAGACAGCATTAAGCGTAGGACACACTGCTGTCACGCAAAGTGATTAAATAAAGCGTAGGTACCGTTCTGCCCTGTAGAAGTTGTTGCTGCGACAGCCGCCCGATTGGCGGCATACATCGCCGAATAGCTGCCGAACCTTGGCAGCGCCGCCGCGCTGGTATACGGCCTGAACGCGCTGTTCAGCAGTCGTACTGTGACGCCTGATACCGGCGACTTCTTCACGGCAACGACAATACTGCCCGATACGCTTCCCGTCGGTGGCGTGTTGCCATTGCCGCATCCGGCAATCCCCAATGACATAACCGAACTGATAGCAACCATAACCATCACATCTTTGAACCGTTTCATAGCCCGCATGGTTGTCCTCCCTTACCCGCTTGAATTCACTGTTCTCAGGGATACCTTGAGTTGTGCGTTCAGATCCGTCGTGCCCGTGGCCACTTTGTCGCGGCATGGCGCCTGGCGGCACGTACAGCCGAACCCTGTTATTCGGCGAAAACAGTATTGACATGAGTGACATTTATGTACATAATTAAGGTCACAAATGGAGGACAAGAAGATGAAATTTTTAAGCGTGCGTGACTTGAGAGGAAAATCCGCAGAAATCTGGAAGGAACTGCCTAATGAACGTGAGATGATCATCACCAGCAATGGAAGACCTATCGCCATTCTCGCAGCAATCAGTGAGTCAAACCTTGAAGAATCACTGGCTGCATTCCGTCAGGCTCGCGCAGTTGAAGCGGTGGCAAGTCTCCAGCGTCAATCTGCCGACTTGGGGACAAACAAGATCACAATGGATGAAATTGATTCCGAAATAAAAATTGTCCGCAAAAAACGTGCGTCGGCACTATGAACATCGTTCTTGACACCAATGTATTGGTAGCCGGGCTTTTGTCGCCCTTCGGACCTTGCGGGCATATAGTCCGTATGGTTTCGTCCGGCGAACTTACTCTCTCCTTTGATGCCCGCATTCTGGCCGAATACGAAGAAGTTCTTTACCGACCAAAATTCAAATTTGAAAAAGACAAGGTTACCGCGTTCCTTGATCATATTGAACATAGCGGGTTCGTGACCGCTTCTTCTCCACTTTCCCGTTCTCTTCCGGATATTGATGATGACCCATTTCTGGAAGTAGCCATCGCTGCGCAAGCGATTTGTATAGTCACAGGAAATCAAATTCATTTCCCGAGTGAATTTTGCCAGGGCATAAAGGTTTTTGCTCCGGCCGATTTTCTCGCATTCTATAGGAAGCACATAACATCGGCGTAGACTCTGACGCGGCACCCCCCCTGTAGCGCAGGTCACGCCTCAGTCCCGTTATGCCCTGGAAATTCAGAGAGGAGTGCACAATGAGCAACGAGCAGGTGGCACCAGGAGGAGCCAATAGAGGAGCCAATAGAGGAGTCAATAGGGTCAGGACTTTAAGATTTGAAGATGGGAGAAATCCAAGATGGCTATATTTTTCATTCATTAAAAAAATATATCCAGCTCACTTTTGCTTGCTCGCAGCACTCATTGACAGAGAGGATTACTTATCAAATCATGAATAACACTACCAACATCATTTGGGACATAGGCAACGTCTTATATCCGTTTTCTCGTGTTAGCGAGGAATATTATGCCCTCTGTAACGATGCCCATGTGGAACTTGCCTTGGAAATATTTCCGATGTTATCTCCGGAAGAAGCGCAGTATCTCGTTCACGAATGCTACTATACATTTCACGACTGCTACGGCGCATTCATTCCGGTGATCACTCACTACGGGCTCGATTTGGAAGAAACGCGGCTTCGTATGTTCAAAAAACACTACGCCACGCTGTTCGAATTGCTGATAAAACATTGCCCCGATGTTTTCGGCGACACGACGGAATTGGTTGATGCCTTTCGTGGAATCAGTGGGCGTGTCAAGCACGGCATTTTAACACAATGCTGTATGGAGAGCTTTGGCATGCCCGCGCTTGAAAAATTAGGAATATTGCCCTTCTTTGAGCCGAGAGCAATTTTTGGACTTGATCAAGTTGGATTCGTCAAAAAGGCGGAAAGCACAAATCCGCTCAGGGTTGTTTTGGAGCGTATGGATGCCGATCCGGAACACACCTGTTTTGTCGAAGATACCCTGCCTAATCTGGAACGAGCGTCGGAAATAAAGGGTCTGCGCTGCATATATATAAACCACGGAAAACCGCTTGATACGGTACCCTCCTTCGTTTCGAACCAGTTTTGTGGGCCCGCGGACTTCTTGCGCTCTTTTGGGGTGAACCCGGGGTCGGACCAGGCTGACGGAAGACAGGGGGAACAGGGCGAGGAAAGACAACCTCGAATAACAGGCATCGTAAAGTTTCGGTGAAAGGAAGAGTTGAGAGCAGTACATCTGCCCCGGATTACGCGCTGTTCTCTACTTGTCTTCAAGGATACGTTCCACTTCCGCCATCTTTCCCAAAGCCAGACTCTCCGGAACCAGGACAAGACCGCATACCACGCAAGCAGGCAGGTCTATTTCAAAATTCCCGGTCATGTAGGCGAAGCCCACCTTCATTGGACTCAACTCCCCTCCGCAGGATGAACAGGACCAGACGGCCGTATCTAGAGAGGGATTCTTTTCATGCCCCCCCCGCCGTCTTCCGGTGACGGCCTGCCAGGTTTCGTAGCCGCCGGACAGGTTGCCGACGTTGCTGAAACCGTGCGCCGCCAGTATCCTCGCCGCATAGTATGATCTCTGTCCGACCGTGCAATAGATGATAATCTTCCGATCGCGGGGAATTTCGCCTATTCTGTCGCGCAGTTCGGACAGCGGAATGTTCACTGCGCCGGGAATCCCGCACATGGCGAATTCCGACGGTGTACACACATCGAGGAGCAACGTTCCAGCTTGGTCGGCGGCTTCGACATCCTCCCAGGTAGCAGAGCCGACAAGTCCGTCCAGGATGTCCTGCGCCATGAAGCCCGCAATGTTGACCGGATCCTTGGCGGAAGAATAGGGGGGCGCGTAGGCATGTTCGATCTCCGCCAGGTCGTCTACGGTCATGTTCCCCTTGATGGCCGTGGCGATAACATCGATGCGCTTGTCGACGCCGCTGTAGCCGGCTGCCTGTGCACCGAGCACCTTCCGTGTTTCCGGAGAAAAGATGAGCTTCAGGCACATCTTCATGGCTCCCGGGTAGTAGCCGGCAATGTCGTTATGGTGGATGATGACCGAACTGCATGGGATGTTGTTCGCCGTGCAGAGTTTTTCCGAGGCCCCGGTCATGCTGACGGTAATGTCGAAAACCTTGGCGATGGCGGTGCCCATGGTGCCTTTGTACGCGCGCTGCATCCGTCCGAGCATGTTTCCCGCAACGATCCGCCCCTGCTTGTTGGCCGGTCCGGCCAGTGGAATCGCCGTTTTTTTCAAGGTCAGGGGATGGGTTACTTCGATCGCATCGCCGGCGGCATAGATATGTTCGTTGCTTGTCCGCAGATAATCATCAACGATAATATGGCCCCGCGGGCCCATCTCGATGCCCGAGTCGGCGATGAACCCGGTGTTCGGCTTGACGCCGATGGATAACAGCACCAGCTCCGCCTCCACTGTCCGCCCGCCGGTCAGGCGAGCGATCACACCGCCGTCGGCAGTTGGCTCGAAGGCCGAGACGCCTTCTCCCAGCAGCAGTCCCACCTTGTGCAGCGCCAATTCCCGGTGGATAAGGGCGGCTATCTCGAAGTCCAGGACGCTCATGGCCTGTTTCGCCATCTCTGCCACCGTAACGCTGATACCACGGGCATGGAGGTTTTCCACCATCTCGAGACCGAGGAACCCCGCTCCCACCACGAGGGCTCTTTTGACTTTCCCGGCATCCACCATGGCGCGTATCCGGTCGGAATCGGGGATCGTCCAGAGAGCATGGACAGCCGGGTGGTCGGAACCGGGAATGACAGGCTTGACCGGCGAACTGCCCGGGGTCAACAGAAGTTTGTCATAGGTTTCCTCGTACTCGCGTCCTGACTGCAAATCCTTGACCCGGATTGTCTTTTCGACGGGATGTACGGAGAGCACCTCGTTTCGGACGCGCACCCGGATGTTGAACCAGTTCCTGAACCCCTCCGGCGTCTGTATCAGGAGCGATTCCCGCTCGGGAATGGTGTCTCCGATGTAGTAGGGGAGGCCGCAATTTGCATAGGAGACATACTCGCCCCGTTCGAAAACAATGATCTCCACTGTTTCGTCAAGTCTTCTCAGTCTGGTTGCCGCCGACATGCCGGCGGCGACTCCGCCTACGATGAGATATTTTGCCATGTGCTTCTCCGGTTGATAAATTGAATGGAAAGCGAATTTTTTCCTCGAAAGTGTATCAGCAAAGGGATCGTACGGTTTTCCGAGATATGAATTTTGGATTTAATGACATTTTTGACTACACCAATATCTTTACTCGTACATTCCTGTCTGACTTTTGTCACGCATTGGGTCAATCCGAGGCTGATGTTTTCTGTTGGGGCGATTTTTTCCGACTCGTATTCTTTCCCCGTTTCATCGTGTCCACAACGAATGACGATTCACTCGGGCTGATATTTCTGACCATAGACACTACCTCTACGAAGGTAACGGGCGTATCGTTTACTATCCGTTGATCCGTAACCCTGCCGCGAAAATACAGAAGCAATCCGCTCCGTATTTCGAATTCAACATCTTCATGATGCAACTGCACGGTATAATACCGTCCCCTCCCGTCACAACAGGAAAGATAATATTCTTCTCCGGATTTCAGTACACTCCTGACTTTGATTCTGAAGTCGTAATGGGACCCCAGTCGGCCGAAGAAAATTCGTGACGTCGGTCTTGTCACTGTCGTTTGTATCTCACATTCGGCACGTTTCAGCGCCTCCTCGGCACGTGAAATTATTCCACCCTTTTCCGGACTCGCTAGGATATCGTGGCGAATGTATTCCACCATCTCCCGGCATACCTTCAGCAATTCACTAACGGCATCATCCGATTTATTCATGATAAAAACTCCCTGCATGCAGTACGCTGTCTCCCACATCATCCGGTGGGGTGGAAGCACCTTCCCGATTTCCGACCCTCACCGCCGCAAAAAACTTCAACGAAAAAAAGGTTGCATATCGTTATATATTTTACTATATTACGAACGGTTATGTCTTCCATATCCACCATTCCTTAGCCCCATGCCGCCCAGTATGGGGTTTTCTTTTAACGCGCGGGTCTTTTCGGGATATGCGATAACGTCACGGTCGTCGGGGAGCGGAAGATATTTGGGATTATGTGGCAAAAGATAGATGACAGGTTCCCGTGCCGGAATTCGAAACGCTGTTTTCGGAAGAGTTCGGGCCAATGATAGAGGATACGAGGTAATGAGAAAAAAACGGTTTGACATGTCTGGAAAGCTCTTTCTGCTCCCGGAAGATGGAAAAGAACTGGATTTTGAAAATATCAGTCTGCTGGAGCAGGTAAGCATGTACGGTTCCATTTCCCGCGCCCCTCGAGAACTCGGCCTATGTTATCCAAAAGTATGGCACACCATCAATGACCTGAACAGGATGTCGGAAAAGCCCCTGGTGGAAAGGTCGGCGGGTGGAAGCGGAGGAGGCGGCGGCACGACGCTCACGGAAGAGGGGGTGAAGTTCCTCAAGCGGTTCAAATCCATTCAGCGGTCCCACATGCGATTCATCCATCAGATGGAGGAGAAGTTCCTGGTGAAGTAGTGGATTGCCCGCGTACTTTCACGCTCTCCATTGACCTTTTTCGCACCGGAGCGCCTTTCCTTGGCTTTGCAATTCCCTTCAGTCCCTTATTTGAGGGTCTCGGTCCTTTCTATGTAGCTGACCCCTCCTTCCTTGAAAGAAATCACAACTTTCCCAGAGAATTTTTCGGGAATAATATTCAATTCATACAGGGTGTCCGAAACCTTCTTCTTCCAGACGGAGTTCGGTACCCTGATATCCGTGATGACCTGTCTTTGCATGTGAACACCCGATACGGAACGCATTATTTTGTCGCCTGAATTCAATGTGCGCCATGGAGCGGGCTCTCGCGCAAATAAAATAACGTAAAGAATGCCGGACACGTTCCGTGGTTTCGAAACCGATATTTTTTCATTATGTAATATATTATATAACGAACTGCAAACACTTCCATCCGAATATTCCTTCGGCCCTCACGCAATTTGGTCGATGTCTGTTGCGGACAATCTTTGAGCCGTTCCCGCCTTCGGAGTGTGCGTCGTCCATGTTATTAATTAATTATCATTCCGTATCGTACTGGAAAAGCGGGAGAATCTTGGTGGTTAATTCCCGGAAAGGGGCAACCTTGCGTGAATTGGAATAATAGTTTCAGGGGGGCGTTACCGTGTATTTTTCGCCGAAGCGAGGGCGTTCCCTTCCGGATCAGTTCATGATGGACAGGGTTGACGGAAATGCCGCGGCTCTCCGGGATTGCCCATTGGGCGATCCCGGTCGGAGTTCGAATGCAATCGGCTGGAGCGGTATGGGGCATCCGGTGATGCGGGAGCGCCGCGAGACTCTCGGTCATCGCGGTCGAAATTCGCGATCACGCCGATTGTATCGCATAGCCCATGTAATTGACGTCGATATTCGGTCCTGCAATCGACCCGCCCACCAGTTTTCCGAATTCCGCCGCGGTTATCCGTCCCCTGTTGTACTTGCGCATGGCCATGACCATCTTCAGCGGGTTTCCGGGCGGCTTGGTACCCTGTATGTCGAAAGTACGGAAGCCGTGCCGATCCAGGACGCCGGAAAGCTCCTCAGGTTTGATGAACATTTCCCAGACATGAAGGTTTGGCGGGAAGATGCGCGTGAAGCTCCAATCCTGCGCCAGCGTGATGAACAACACTTTGCTGATCAGTGTCCTGTTGATGGTGTCGTAGACAAAAATTCCGCCCGGTTTGATGACTCTGGCGACCTCCGCAATCACTACATCCCAGTTGTGTATGTGTTCAAGCACATCGCAACAGCTCACCACATCGAAGGATTCGTTCCCGAAAGGAAGCAGATCGCCCGAACCGGTTCGATAGTCGATGCTCAATCCCCTTTCAGAGGCATGGACCCTGGCCGCGGCAAGGGACTTTTCAGAAGGGTCGACTCCTGTCACCCGGAACCCCATGGCGGCAAATTCCTCTGCCAGAACCCCTCCTCCGCACCCTATGTCCAGCAACAGTTTCCCTTTCGGTTCGAGATTTCCTTCCAGGGCAAGAACACGTTGAAAGTAGGGTACCCGCCAGGGATTGGAGACATGTTGAAGCAGCGATGAAAAACCGGTGTCGCTCCACCACAGGTCGCACTGGCGGTCGTAAATGCCGTTGTCTATGCAGGAAAGTGTCGCGGTATCCAAATTCCTCGTCCTTTCGTTGCCGGATTCTTTTCCGGATGAAACCGATAGCCATAGAAAAACCCGCTTCCAGACCGGAAAAATGGCCAGGATGAAGCGGGTTTCGTTGGGTCTGCTCTCGGCAGAGGACGAAGTGTGCGCTTTGCGGCGGATTCGTATTTTCGTGTCGGAAGGCGGGGACCAGCCGGGCTTCCGGCAGCGTATGAATTCCAGTGCAGACATCTCACAAAAACCTGGATTCGTCAACAGTTTATCCACCGACAAAGGGTTTGAAGTTCCCCTGCCATCAACGTAATCGTTTGCCGGCGGCTCGCTACGGCATCTCGGTTTGCGCGTCCCCCCATTCCCGTTATACTTTCAGAGTCAGAGTGCGTCGTACCATGGAGGCCCCATGAAGATATTCCGGATCGCATTCTCGCTCATGGTGCTACTGTCAGCCCCCGGCATGGGGGACCAGGGCAGGATTCGGCTCGTCGCCATTGACGGTCCGATCACCCCCGTGACAGCGGAATATATCGCCAGGAATCTCAAGGAATCGATCCGCCTGCGTGACAGGCTCTTTCTTATCGAAATGGATACGCCCGGAGGACTGGACAACTCCATGCGCCGCATCGTAAAGGATGTCCTCGCCAGTCCGGTACCGGTCGCCGTCCATGTTTCCCCCTCCGGGGCCAGGGCCGCGTCCGCGGGCGCCGTTATCGCCATGGCGGCCCATGTGTGCGTCATGGCGCCGGGCACCAATATCGGCGCAGCCCATCCCGTGGCCCTGGGAAGCGGAGAGGACAAGGTCATGCAGGAGAAGAGCCTCAATGACATGGAAGCCTACGTGGAGGGGATTGCCGAAAAAAGGGGAAGAAACGGGGATGTGGCGAAAAAGATGGTGAGGAGCAGCATTTCGCTGCCAGCCGGGAAGGCCTTGGAGGCGAAAATAATCGACTTCATTGCTACGGACCGTTCCGACCTGCTGAGAAAGCTGGAGGGACGGAGCGTGCGTACGGATTCCTCGGTTCAGATTCTTCGCCTGGCCGGGGCGCCTGTCGAACGCCATGAAATGGACTCGAGAGAAAAGATCCTGGACACCATCGGGAACCCCACGGTTGCCTATGTCCTCATGATGCTCGGTTTTCTCGGGCTCTTTTTCGAATTGTCGAATCCGGGCGTTATCCTGCCGGGCGTTATCGGCGGGATATCCCTGATTCTGGCCTTTTTCGCATTTCAGGCACTGCCGGTGAACTATGCGGGCGTCCTTCTCATCATCCTCGCCCTGGTACTGTTCATCGCCGAGATCAAGATCGTGTCGCACGGAATGCTGACAGTGGGAGGAATGCTCGCCATGGTCCTCGGCTCTCTCATGCTCTATGATTCACCGGATCAATACTTCAGGGTTTCCTGGAGCGTGATCCTGGCCACGGTTATTCTGGTGACGGGCTTTGCATGCATTGTGATACGGAAGGCGGTCCAGGCG
>CALABV010000179.1 GCA_937886325.1 uncultured Geobacter sp. | reverse complement strand
GGATCCATTCCGGATTCTTCTCGTAGGAGGTGACGATGACCGACAACTGGGAATAATTTGCATGCAGGTACTGGATTTCTTCAATCCCCCGGTCCAGGTTGTTCACCTCGAGGATGACGATATTGGGCGAGGTTTTCTGGATGATCCTGAGACCCTCGCTGAAGTCGTCCACCGAACCTTCGATGCGGATTGTATCGCCAAAAGGCCGCACGATGGAAACGATCACGTCCCGTGAAGGCTTGTCGCTGTCGATTATGAGCATGGAGATATGGGGAGGCATAAGGAACGGTAACTCCTTATAATTATTTTTCGATACCCGGTACCATGAGACGCACGTTTTGCTATGTCACTTGGATATTCGCAGAATCTGGTTGGCGATCTCCTGAAACGCCCTGTTCAACTCACTGGCAGTGGCCGCATAGGCATAGATTCCCGAAGGCTGCGCCGAGTTATACGTATCCGAGTCGGTGGTGTTGGCGAGGCGTTTCAGAATACTCGCTCCTCTCTCCGCAGGGCCGTAACCGCAGAAATTAATTTCCAGATTATTCAGCGCGGCGCCCAGACCAAGCGTATAGACGGAAATCGCGTTGGTGCCGGTTCCGCTTCGTGCGCTATTCGCCACGTTTTCAACCATATTGCGCGCAGCCTTGTTGACATTGCACCTAGTATTGGTGTACGTAATCGAACGGCTTCCTCTGTCACTAGCCAAATTAATACCGCCAACGCCTGTCGTTGGGAGAGAATTTATTGAGCAGCAATAACTATATCCTGCAGTAGTGTCCCCGCATGCGTAGTTTCCGCTCAATGAGTTATCTCGCTGGTCGTGATACCAAAGCCGAAAACCTTTCTTTGTACCAGTACAGGATGGACTTGCACATGAATTGCTAGGACAACCCCCTCCACCTCTATATATAGGCCCGCACCGATATTCACAACTAGTATCACTGGTTTCTGAGTAGAGTGTTCCTGTGACCCCTATCTCGTTAAATGTCGCGGCTATCATGTTCGGCGCGCCGTCGCTGAAAAAGACGATGACCCGCAGGCTTGAACGGATATCCGTCGGGATTGCATCAAGCTCCATCTGTGCGCGACGCATCCCCTCCGCCGAAGCAGTGGCGCCGGACGTCGGATTTGCCAGCCCATTGATTGCGTTGATAACCGTTGTCTTGTTGAAACCTCGCGTCGCCGTCTTGTTGATAGGAACATTGACAACCGCTCCGGAGGCGAACGTCACAAGTCCGACTCGATCCCCACCGTCTCCACCCTGGAACCGATTTATGAAAGCAACGGCAGCCGTCTTCAGCGTCCCGAAAGTACCGGAAGGTGAGTTCAGGGAACCGGAAGTATCCAGCACGAGGACCATATCCAGATCCCTGACCGTGCTTTCCGCGGTTGCGCGGACATTCATGTTGCTCCAGCCGACGGCGCGGGCAAAAAAAGTAGGTGTCAGCGCCCTCGCGGACACTTGGATGGTCCATGACCCGTTCGCATTGTGGATGGCATTGAAATTGTTCGTGTCGTTCTTGTCGAAACTCGGCGTTGACCCCATGAATCCCGCCGGGTAATTGGCAATGAAAAATCGTTCCGCCGCATTCCGTGCGTTATTTGTTCTTTGTGTGTCGGTCGATCCCTGTTTCACCGCCCGCCCCGCTGCAATGGCTGCTCCGTCCACCGCGGCGTTCAGCTTGGCTTTGATAACGTAGGCAATTCCCACATCGATGGCGAGCGCCGCTAGCGCCAGGATGACAATCAGCGAAATTGCGACGATAACGATAGTCTGACCTTTTTCCGTCATGGATTGTATCACTTCTTTAGGTGTTCTCATGGCGCAACGTCTCCATCGGCAAAGTAAAGAGCTAGAATACGGTCATGGAGTACAACTGCCTGTCAAAGCCGAGAAATCTGAAAAAAATGCTCCGGTAGCGGTAGAAAACCTCAACAACGAACACAACCTCGCCTGAGGAAAGACCGTTGGTGAGACTGAGCGGCCCAAGGCCTACGGCATTGTTTCCTGCCGTACCAATCCTGCTGGGGGGGGTCGTTTTTCCCTGCCAGGGGTACTGCGCCTGGATTCTGGGCACTACCGAACCGCTTTGGAGTGTGCCCTCGACGACGCTGATGTACATCATGCCGTTGGCGCCCATGTTCAGGGGTTGCGACGTATAGGACAAGGAATTCATAATCTCCTGGGCCTTTGCAGAGTCGAGTCCGCTGCGTGCGGCCAGATTCGCGCCCTCTCTGCTCATGTTGGTTATCATGTTCTTGGCATGAATTGCACGGGAAAAATCGAAAACACCGAGCGCCATGAGAACCAGGAACGGAAGAACCATGGCCAATTCCACAAAGGCGACGCCGCGCCGTTCCGAAACGATTTCAGACATGCTAGGCTTCATGGCTGCCCTCACGTACCGGGAAAAGGCTCGTTTTTCATGGTCGACTTGACGGTAAAAGTATAGACACCGCCCGGGAAGACCGGTCTCAGAAACGGGGTAAGTACGCGCCAAGAATAGATCAGGCTTACCACTATGGTTTCCCCTGCCTGACCCGGGTTTCCAGCCTGCGTCGTGCCGCCGGTATAGTTGGAAAAGGTTACGTTGCCGGGGGTTATCACCTTTATTGTAGGCTCCTTGGGAACATGCAGATTCCTGTCGTAGAGCCCCCAGGACTGTTCGCGTATCTTCTGAATCAGCGCATCCCTTCGGTCGGATCCGAGATCGGAACGTCCCGTGACGGCGTACCGGGTCCCTTCACGCACTGCATGCTGCATGGTCAGGTTCACATAGAACAGCATCGCCACATCGAAGATAATGAACAGGAAACCGAGAAACAGGATGGCAGCCAGAGCGAACTCGACCGTTGCCTGCCCTTTATTGCCCCTGCCCGATACTTTTGAGATGAGCGCTTTCATCTTTGTACACCTTCCGGCGAAGTTCCTTCATGGTGTCGGATTCCAAGTCCCGCCTTGCCCCCTTTCATAAAGGGGGTGTGACAATCCTCGCCTTCCACCGTTATGAAAGGGACTCCGAGAAGCATCATGAAGCCCCCCCTTTGAAAAAGGTGGATTAAGGGGGATTTACCCTACGGAATGGGTATCCACCGCAGCTCCTTCTCCTCCTGCTCAGTCGGCCGCTTGTCCGTCGGCAGCTCGGTCTTCACGCCCGGCGGAGTCGGCTTCATGAGCTTCGGCGTGATGAAGAAGACCAGTTCCTTCTCCTTGATGTCCTTCTGGGTAGAACGGAACAGGGCGCCCAGGATCGGAATGTCGCCCAGGATCGGAATCTTGGACATGGTGTTGATGGCTTCTTCCGAGAGAAGACCGCCGATGATGAGGCTTTCCCCGTCCTTCAGTTCCACGTTGGTCTTTGCGGAACGGGTATCGATAATCGGATAGCCGTTCACCGCCAGGGTACCGGTGATGCTGCTAACCTCGGCCGGGTCGATGTTCAGCCGGATCATGCCGTTATCCATGACCTCGGGGTTAAAGAACAGTTTGACGCCCACCTCCTCGAATACGATGGTGGGAGTTGCGACGGATCCGGCAACCTCGGTCACCTGAATGGGAATCCTGCTCACGGCGCGGAATTCGCCCCTCTCGCCGGTCTTAACCAGCAGATTCGGTTCCGCGAGGACCTTGGCGAGTCCCTTGGTAGTCAGCGCCTGGATGACGGCGCCGATGCCTGCCGGAAAGTAGGAAACGCCGAACTGGAAGGCGTCAAGGGGATTTAAGGAGCCTAGTCCAAGCACATTACCGGATATGCCGGTGCCGCTACCAACCTGGGTACTCGAGCCTCCTCCGCCAGTGATGATAGACTGGCTTGCTGTGGCTCCACCAGTTGGTGCGCCGATAATGTTCATGAAGCCCTCGGCAGTCTGTCCCTTGATCATGCCGCTGATTCCGAGCTTCTTCAGGGAGCTCTTATCCACCTGGGCAACCTTCACCTGGAGCAGAACCTGGTTGGGCTGGTCGATGACGATGTGGTTCACCACCTTCGACGCCGAGGTCTCCGACTTCGTGACCTTTATGCCGCCGACTTCCGATACGGTAGTGGTGGTGGACCCACCCTCGGAGAAGGCAGCGGCAATCTCCACCGCCTTCTTGATGGTCTGTTCGTTGGCCGCCTTGCCTGAAAGGATGATGGCCATCTTCCCATCCTTATCCATGGCGGTGTCGACGGTAATGCTGTCGTTGGGGGCCATTTCCCGGATCATAGCCTCGATGGAGGCCGTATCACCGGTCACCCGCACATCGAAGAACACCGGCTTCGCGGCCCCTTTTTCCCAGACGATGAGACTGGTTGTCCCCAACTTCTTGCCGTTCAGCATAATCTGCTGCGGCGTCAGTAAAAGATACTCGGCGATCTCGGGATTCGCCACCGACACTCGATACGCCGGGCTCTTCAGGTTGAGCAGGATGCTCTTGTTGATCGCCACATGGGTGGGTACGCCGCCGAATACCGTTCCGGCGGAGATGAAAAGTGCCGCCAAAGCAACGGTCAAAAGGTTCGTGAGTGCGCGCAGTTTCATTTTTTCACCTCGCTTCATGGTATCGACAGCGTTATCTTCCCGCTGGAGTAAACTGTTTCGTCGAGCGATCCGTCCCCCTGATGACCTCCACCGAGTACACGGAGGAAGGCGCTTTCGTCTTTTCCTTTCGCGGCGGTGCCAGCCTGATTATCCTGGGAGCGGGCGCCGCGCTTGCCGTTTTTTCCGGGCGGCTTATTCCGGTCAGCACCTTGCCGATTGTGGCGCCCCTGGCCGCAACCGGAGAGGCGTCGGAGAAATTACGCAGCAGCAACTGCAGGGAACCCTTGCTGGCTGCCAGCACCAGTTTCTCCGCGTCATCGGGGATCAGATCCAGGGTCACGGTCGGCACAACCACCGGCTTGCCGTCCTTCTGCTCCTGAGCTATCTGTCCGGTTGCGAGAATCGGCACGTTCTGCAGCACGATCTTGCTGATGGTTTCATTGGGAGAGCCGGGAATGGGTGTGGTGAGGACCACGTCAACCTTGTTGTTGGGGGTGAGGAAGCCTGCCACGCCCGCCACCTCGTTCACCGCCACGGTCACGGCACGGTGTCCGGGCGGCACGATATACGTCATGACCCCGGCCCCGGCCGAACCGGCGGGCGGCACCAGTTTCTGCTCGGTAATCGGTTCGCCCGCCGCGATGGTCTTGAGGGCAACCCGGCCCGGTCCGGTCAGGTTTTTGGGGTCGGTGAAGCTGCCCGGCTGCACGCTCTCGCTGGGCCACGGCGCGATCTTCACCATGGGGTCGGCGATCGTGGCGCCGATGGGGATCTCCGCGGCAGCCACCACGATGTTCTGCACCTTGCCCGCCTTGTTCTGCTCCTCTTTCCGCAGGAAGTTGTACACCAACCCGGCGGCAATAACCGCAAAAACTATCGCAAGCGCCGTAACGATCAAGACTGTCTTCTGCCGTGTCATAAGCCCTCCCCCGACTCGTAATCCGCCTTTCAAGATACTTTATTCACATCAAATCATTTCGCATATGTTCTCAATCCCGGCACAATGGAAACAGCATCCTGTGAACGGAATGGATAATCGCTTGTCATGAAGAATTCTTCTTCGCTCTTACCATCTCTTTAGAATTTCGGAAAATCGAAAAAACAAGAGCATCCGGCGAAATTACCGAAACTTGAACCGGTTGCAGCCCGCACGGATGCTCCTTGAAATCCTTTCCATCACCGTGATAGAGTCCGGCGCCTGGCCAGCCCCCGTATCAGCATTCAAAAACATCTCGTCTACATACGGTTTTCTCTTACGCCTCGCGCAGCTTGGGGATCACAAATTAGCTAAGAGCGCTGCCTATCTGCGAGTACACGTTGCACGCCTTCCGTCCGAGAATGGTTACCGCCGCGATTACAACGATGGCGATGAGAACCAGAAGCAGGGCATACTCCACCAGTGTCTGGCCTTCCTCCCTCTTGAGCAGACTCGCGAGCCTGCTCGTAAACTTGATATACTGTTCAATCATCAATTCTTTCATCTCCGTCTCTCCTTTCCTTGGTTAGGATACCGCGGCAATCACAGCTGCCGCCCCGAATCGGACAAATCTTTCTTTGTAAGCCTGTGAAACACCACCTCCCGTGTTTTATTCCGGCAACGGAGAATCATTACCGATATTCGACTCTTCCGAAGCATGGGTTAATCCATTCCTTCCCGATTTCTCCATTCCTCGCCGTTAAGCCTCTTTCCGGCAACGGCCTCAGGGTGGCTGGGGGAAGGAGCTGCCGATAGTTGAGTACGTATTCTTGGTCTTCTGACCAATCACCAAAACCATCGCAACGATGATGACCGCGATGAGAATGAGCACCAATCCGTATTCAACAAGCGTCTGTCCACGCCTGTTTTTTGCGATTCCTCTCAGAGATGCAAACAGGCTACGCCACTTTTTCATGTGCCCACTCCATGCACGTTAGAGTTCTCACACCCTTTAATAATCTCTTAGCGATATATCAACCACTGACAATCGCCTTTTTTTCTCATCTTTCGCAAAAAATATACCCCACGAAACGGCTTTGTCAAGAGCAAAAACGAGCAAATAAATCAACTAATTATGTCATAGAGATAAATTGCATAATTGCGCCGCAATTGGGTCTTGCCACATTTAATAAAACTAATAGAGAATTCCGGAATTTCAAGAGTCGTTACGATTTTCCCGTATCGATGTACTCTTCGCATGGGCTGAATCGAAGCACCTCCCGACCATCCACGACGACCGTTTCCGTGAACATGGCAAGAGGCCTGACCCACAGGGAGAAATCGCCGTAGAGACACCGGTAGACGACCAGTTCCTCTCCGGTCTCGCTGTGCCGGGCAACACCCATGACTTCATAGTAGTTCCCCTTGTAGTGCCGGTAGCGGCCGGGCCTTATCATGTCGCTGGCCATCCCTGCTCCTCCTCGTAAAAACCGCCCGCGGCGGATCGGCAAAAGCCGAAGTTCATTCGTTCATCCCACATGGTTTTCACTGGCAACCCAATTTGCATCATGATGACACGCATCCCCCCCACCCCCCGCTCCTCTTCCTGGGGTGGGAGTGGGTGACCGAAGGCCGGGCGAGGGGTAAGGCAGGGGTAGCGTCAGTGTCATGTTGAATGCTGACTCGGCCATGATGTGGGGTTGTTTTTTAAAATATATTCATTTTTTCCACAAAACGTGCTAGTCTGCCGCAACTTCAAGAAAATTTTAATCAGTGTACCAAAGAAGTTCTACAGGTCAATTGCCGGGCTTACAGTGTGACAGCGACAGGGCGTCAAATCTGCTTGCAATCAAGGGGAGGGAATATGGCGGACACAAGGATTGTGAAACGGCTTCGGCGCAGGCTTTCCCTGCGTTTCGGGGTCGATGCTCCGGTCCGGTTGGCGTTTACCGAAGATGTCACGGCCCATGGAATGTTTATCAAGACCACCAACCTCTATCCGCCGGGCACCAGGATTGCCATTGAACTGATCCTGCCGGACGAAAAGCGGGTGAAGCTGATGGGAATGATACGATGGTCGAAGAAGGTTCCGCCGAGGATGATTCACCTGGTCAAAAAGGCGGGAATCGGGGTCAAGATCATCAAGTTCGAATCGGGGGAAGAGGATTTCAGGCAGTTTCTGGAGGGAGCCCAGGCGCCGATGCCGCAGGCGGTCGGGCAGGGAGTGCCGGCCGGAGAGCCCGCCTAGTTTCCATCCGGAAGCGGTCCTTTTTCGCCTTGGCGGCGTCAATCTTCGGAATTGCTTGTGCGGCGTACCGATGTTCGCCTCCGCGCAACCCCTTGACGTCCTTGCCGTGACGAAAAAATCCTCGTTTCCGTATTGAAAACAACTCGTGCCTCATCCGGATCAACCGGATGGACACTGCCTAGTCCTCAGGGTACTCCGAGAAACTCTGGAGGGCGTCGGCTATTTCCTGGGCGGCCACGGCGAACAAACGGTCGAGAATCCTCGACGATAACGCAGGCGGGTAGAGGGGAAAAGCGAGCCGGTAGATGAGATCCAGCAGGCCGTCCTGCCGGTTTTCCTCGAGAAACATGGTCCCGTACTGGAAAAGAGGCGAATAGAGAAGCGCGTTCTCCATGACGGACTCGTCATCGCTGTAGAAAGGCAGTATCATTTCCAGGGAAAGACACAGCCCCCTCCCCGTAACATCCTCCGCAACAAAGACGAGCGCCTCGTCCCTCGGGTCCATCTCATGGGCCAGCACCTCCGGACACACCAGGGCCGCGGGAACCACCACCGGTCGCCCATAGTGGGGGTCGAGGCCGAACGGCCAACCCTTTGCCGTCAGAAACCGCTCCAGCACACCGTACGCCTTCCCCTGGATACGATCCATGTCCCGGTAAAACAGGGGACGGAGATCATCCCGGCGGGCCACGAGGTCATCCAGTCCGATATAATCGTCCTCCCGCGGATTTCTCTTTTCCGGGTTGCTCACCACCAACCGCAGATGCGTTCTTTTCCGGTCATCGGTTTCTTTTGTCATGGTAGAAATTCCTGTTTTCTTTCAAATATATCTTTTGATTGCGACTCGGCAGCACATGATGTGCGCCTTGTTTGAAGCTTGGCATACTTCAGCCTTCAGTCTTCAGCCTTCTCACCCGAGTTGCCGTTGCCCTTGGCGCGCTCCTCACGGGTACGGCGCAGGGCATGGCGGATGGTCGGAACGTTGGAGCGCCACTCGGGACTGACGATGGTTATGGCGATTTCCTCAATCTGCGTAAGAACGAGGACAATCGTGGAAAAACGAAAGAGCCAGGGAGGTCCCCCGGCGAAAAGCAGAACCGTGCCGATGCTCATGAGAACCGCGGACAGCTTTGCGCCCCAGGTATGGTAACTGGTCAGTCGACGATACTTGGCGAACCCTATGAGGATCGGCAGAAGAAAAGCTGCCAGAACCGCGATCACGAAGGGCGCTTCCCGCCGCACAATCTCCGGCCAGAGCCACCATGCGCACAGGGGGGTGGAAAGATAGATGGAAAAGTCGCCCCAGCTGTCAAGCCTGGCGCCGAATTCCGATTCCTGCCGGAGCCTGCGGGCAAGGTAGCCGTCGGCGACGTCCGTCAGAAGCGCAAAGATGAGCAGCAGGAGAAAGGCGTCGGCATACCCCTGCCGGGCCAGCACGAGAAGGACCGGAACGGACGAAAGCCTCAGTCCGCTCAGAATATTGGGAATGGTGACCAGTCTCTCTGTCATTGCTCGTTAAGAAATACAGAAGATCGGAACGCCCTGTCAAGTCATTTGGCTGTTCCGCGATTGACAGGCATCCCTCAAATTTTATACTGTACGGGGGGGTTCTCATAGGAGAAACGCTGTTTTGATTGCGAAGCGGCATAACAACCGGATACAATGATGAACGGGCCATGCCCGACATTTCATTGACTGAAAGGGAGAAACACCATGCTGAAAGAGTTCAGGGAATTCGTAATGCGCGGCAACGTGGTGGATATGGCGGTGGGTATCATCATCGGTGCGGCTTTCGGGAAGATTGTCACCTCTTTCGTGAGCGATGTTCTCATGCCCCCCATCGGGCTCCTGATGGGCAAGGTCGATTTCTCCAACCTATTCATCGATCTGTCCGGAACCGGGTTCGCGACCCTGGCGGAAGCAAAGAAGGCGGGCGCCGCGACCATCAACTACGGGCTCTTCTTCAACACGATTCTCGACTTTATTATCGTGGCCTTCGCAATCTTCCTGCTCATACGGCAGATTAACCGCATGAAACGCGAACCGGCGCCTGCCGCCCCCGACACCAAGGAATGCCCGTTCTGCCTCTCCTCGATCCCCCTGAAGGCGGTCCGCTGTCCCCACTGCACCTCGGAACTGAAATAACGCCCACGACATCACACGGGGAGGAGTGATGAACAATCACATCCTCCCCGTCTTTCCTCA
>CALABV010000178.1 GCA_937886325.1 uncultured Geobacter sp. | reverse complement strand
CTCGCACGGCACGCCGGTCTGGCAGAGTCCGCAACCGGGGGTCGCGACCCCGTATTTTTCTCCCACTTCCCTGACCACCGTCCCATAGCCATAGTCCCGGCACAGCCTCTTGTCGTGTCCGTCGCGGGTGATTGCCCCGACAGGGCAGCGGCTGATGCAGACCCCGCAGCTTCCATCACGATAGAAGAGGCAGTTTTCACCATGGAGGAGATAGCGTCGCGGAGTGGGCGCAAGAACCAGATCGGTGATGACGCTGCCGCAGCGATGGGCAATGCCCCGCTCGGTGATGAAACCCCGTGAAAGGCTGAAGGTGCCGAGCCCGGCGGCATAGGCGGCATGACGCTCCGACCAGGTGGAAGAAAGTCCCTCGGGTGTCTCCACGGTGCGGAAGAGGTCGGAGAGAAGCGGGGCAATCGCCAGGTTTCCGCAAGAGGTCAGGAACTCGACCATCTGTTTTCGCAGCTCATTGTTGAACGCCTCGCCGTGGGTGCGGGTATAGGCCCATTCACGGGAAGGCATGCGGTTTTCCGTACGGTTGCTCTTGCGGGTTGCTTCGGAAATCGGCAGGATCCAGCAGATGACGGTCCCCTCCCCGCCGCTCCCCGGACCGAATGCCGATTCCAGAAATGCCTCGGGGGTAAGATGATAGTCGCCGATGATCTCCCGGTAGTCCGCAAACAGCGGGTCACGGAGGGAGGCATACCCCACCAGCGGCTCTTCGAAATAGGGTACATCGCTCCCCGGATGGCGGTTGGCCGGACTTTCCCGGACAATGCGGGCTATTTCACTGCCGATTCTATCGTTCCGGTTCATAAGGACCTCCTTGTGCCGGGATGCCTATACCGACCCGCTATCAGACGATTACGTAGTCGGTATGCGCTATTCTTTCAGCGATGCCAGGTATGACGCGATAACCGGGATATCTGCGGCCGGCCAGTCCAGTTCCGTCAACTGATGGGGAGAGAGCCAGGCGATGGCCCGGTGTTCATTGAGGAGCAGATTCCCGCCTGCCAGGGAGCAGACAAAGGGAATGAGCTCGATGGCGAATTCATCATAGCAGTGATACACCGGGGTAAGAGCCCGTTTTATCCTCACCCTGACCCCGAGTTCTTCCATCAGTTCCCGCGCCAGGCATTCCTCGGCGCTCTCTCCATCGTGGAGTTTGCCTCCCGGAAATTCCCACTTCAGGGGCATGTTCATGGTTTCGCTTCGTTGTGCCGCCAGAATCTTGCCGTCGTCCTCGATGACGGCGCAGGCGACTCGGATGGATGTTGCGGCCACATGGCCTCCTTTTAACCGTATGTCTTGCTACCCGGTTTTCTTCACGGTTCGCGGCTGTCCGGGAATAATAACGTTTGTTGAATTTCATGGTGATATGCTACACTGGCGCCGCCGAACCGATGCGGCCTTTCGATACACAGTCTTTCGGGGGAGATGGTTCATGACAAACAAAAGGCGTTTCAGTCGCGTCAAGTGCATAGAAAAAAGCATCGTGGAAACGGACTCAGGGCCTCGTGAGGTTATACTGCACGACATTTCCCTGAAGGGCGCCCTCGTTGAATTCGGCGGTGAACTGCCGGTTCGGGAGGGTGACCGGTGGAAGCTTTTTTTTCAGCTCGACCATTCCGATGTCGTCCTCCAGTTCGAGGCCGAGGTGGTCCACTGCCGGGAAAACCTTGCCGGCGTAAAATTCGTCGAAATGGACCTGGACACGATGATTCACCTGCGGAGCCTCATGGAAGCGAGAACCGTGAATCCCGAGCAGGTGCGCCACGAACTGTCATTCCTGATGGACGATGAATAGCACCATTCCCCGATGATATCTCCCTGTTGTCTCACGAAGCAGACGGACCGGGGAATAGCGTCCCTCTTTACCGGAACACCGACACACCGAGCAGTATCTTGCTGGAATTGAGGGGTTCGTTGGGTGTGGCTGTGCCGGCGTTGGAAATGTGATGGTAGCGGTATTCAAGGGAGAGCGCCAGATCCTTCCTGAGGAAATACTGCACCCCGGTTCCTCCCTGGTAGGAGAAATCGAGCCGGCTTCCCATGGTCGGCAACCCCAGATCCACGTACAGGATCCCCCCGCCCGCGAACACATAGGGAGCCCAGTTCTCCAGAGAGGTGAATTTCCAGCTCCCCAGCAGGTAGCCCCCCACCATTGGCGACACTCTCGGATCCACAACCATGTGGACCGGCAGTTCCACCAGCAGTTCATGCCTCCCTTTGTACCAGCCCGAGCCGAGTTCCCGCGACAGAAACCAGCCGAAGCGCCCTATCATATCGACGGTCTGCACCTGGGTACGGGTGTCGCCGAACCCCCGGTGGGTGATGCCGTAGCCGGAGAGCAGGGAGTATTCGTACGTGGCCGATTTCAGGTCTACGGCGTCGTCGGCGCGCGCCGCGGCAAACGGGAGGCACAAGATCGCCAGGGCCGCGAGGAACAGGGTTCGTGTCATGATCACCTTTCTACTTACCATTTCTGTTGCATCTCGAAGCGGAGGATCTCCGGCAGGTTGCGGAGGAACACGCCGATGCTGTGGGGGGATTGCCAGAGCATCTTCGTATACCCCCAGTGGATGCGCGTCCTGCGGTAGAACCGCCGGATGAATTCGGTGTAGAGCTCCTCCAGGCGATCCCGTGTCATGCCGTGGGGCACGAACACGAAGTTCATGCAGTTCATGGACGGCCAGTCCTCGTCGAACTCCCCGAAGTCGCGGATGGTCCGGTAGACCGGCGCGCCGGGAAACGGGGTGAACTTGGTGACGTTGACCTCGTCCAGAGGCAGGGACAGGGCATACTCGATGGTGCGTCGGATGGACTGCTCGGTTTCTCCGGGGAATCCCATCATGAACAGCCCCTTGACCCTCATGCCGGTTTCCTTCACCATGCGGAGCTTCCTTGCCACCTCGTCCAGATCGTACAGCTTGCGATGCTTGGAAAGTATCTCCGGGTCCCCGGATTCGATGCCGAAGTTCACCTGCCAGCAGCCGGAGCGCTTCAGGAGGGAAAGGAGCTCAGCGTCAACATGCTCCAGCCGGGCGATGCAGTTGTAGGTGACCGGGACCCGCTTCTCCTCCATGAGGACGCAGAACCGTTCCACGCGCTTCCGGTCAAATGTGAACAGGTCGTCGTAGAAGAAGACGTGGCGGATGCCGAAGTCCCGGTGCAGGAAGCGGAGGTGCTCCACGATGTAGTCGGGGGAGTTGAAGCGGAAGCCGCGGCTGAAAACGGAGCGGTCGCAGTAGCTGCACTGGTAGGGGCAGCCGCGGCTGGAAATGATGCTCGTGTTGGGCGCCGTGGGGTAGCTGAAAAGCGGCAGGTTGTAGCGCCGGGGAAAATCGGGGAGCAGGCCGTAGGCGGGAAAGGGGAGCGAATCCAGGTCCGGTATGTTCTCCCTCACGGCGGAGAGGGTTCCCTTTCCATCCCGGCGGAAGCCGACGCCCGGAACCGACTCCACGTTGCGGAAGCCTGATGCAAGGAGTTCGGCGAAGGTACTCTCCCCCTCGCCGATGACCAGGTAATCCACGGCGGGAAAGGAATCAAGGAGCGAAGCCCCGGCCGAGCAGGCATGGGAACCGCCGAACACGATGCGGATGTCCGGGTTTCTCTCCTTCACCTGTTCCGCGATGGCGTATCCCTCCAGGAACGACGATGTGGTGCAGGAGAACCCGACAACATCCGGTTTCCCGGCGATGATGTCCGCCGCGTGTTCCGCCGCGCCCGCGGGTGCGCCGTAACAGTCCAGCACCTCCACGCCGAATCCCTTTGTCCTCAGGTAAGCGGCAATGCTCAGGAGCCCGAGAGGCGGCATAAGGTTGAAGATGGTGGTGATGTCTTTTCCGGACCCCATCCAGTTGCTGCCGTGGGGATGGACCAGGAGCGCTTTCATATCCGTTTCCGTTTCCGTGGAACCTTGATTCTCGTTTCAGCACGTTACCAGAAGCGGAGATTGAAAGCCAGTCGGAATTCGTCCTGAATCAAGCCGGCGGCTGCTGCATCAGTGCACCGTGATGTCCGTCACCCCAATCTCTCCAGCCACTCCCGCAGTTCGGAGCAGACCGATTGCTGCTCGGCCAGTCTCCGCATCATCTCTTCGGGTGAAAGCTCCCTTTCCAGCACTTCCTCGATGGTGCCCGCAAGCATGATGCATTCGTCCAGGGTCAGGGTGGCTTTGCCGGCGGTTGGCCGGTATGGTTTTCCATCCGGATATGCCTGCTCTCCGAGGAAGCTTTCCACGCGTGCCGGGTCACCGACATAGAACCGCCTTTTCTCCCTGTGCAACAGCGGCCAGTGCCGGGCGGGGAGGTCGGCGGAACCGAAGTCGAAGGAGAGGAGGTGGAGCCTTACGGAAGGGTGCTCCCTGAAGACCTGCCACGCGGTTGAGTTGATGGCGCCGGAATCCAGAGAATCGTCGAAGAAGCAGAGTTCATCGCAGGCTCCCCAGTAAAAGGCCACGAAGCGGCCTTTGCCCGTGTACCCCATCGACCTTTCGAACATGGGAGGGACGGGAAGGAACAAGGGGGTAAGGCCGGCCTTGAGTGCACGAGCATCCATGGGGACTCCCGGGTAAAGGGTGTTTCCGGCTGAAGTGTCGGA
Source organism: uncultured Geobacter sp. (assembly GCA_937886325.1). Lineage (GTDB taxonomy): Bacteria > Desulfobacterota > Desulfuromonadia > Geobacterales > Geobacteraceae > RPRC01. Next base: position 288 of record CALABV010000178.1, on the reverse strand, counting down.
CGGGGTACGGCGGGACATCAGCCTGTCCTATGATGTATCGGCATCTTTTCCGAAAGATTGAGCGATTCGGAGAAATTTTTTTCATAGCTGAATCCGTGACGCCTTCACGCCTTCGCCTTTGCGGAACGCCTCGGTTTCTTGCATTGGCGTGGGCTGAACCAGCGCGACGAAGTTCACCCGGCGCAACCGGCGTGAAACAGCATCGGCGACGTTCAAACCCCGGCATTCCGCTCGCTTCGGCATTCAGACATCACGGATTCAGGTCATAAAAACGCCCTCGACCGAAAA
>CALABV010000177.1 GCA_937886325.1 uncultured Geobacter sp. | reverse complement strand
ATGTTACATATGGCGATTGTCGGTTGCATGGCCTACGAAGATATCTGATGCAGATAGTAAAATCAAATCGATAATTACCACACTATGTATGTTCCGGATTGGATTTATCGATAGCACGATTTTTTTCGAACCGGACAGTAAGCGCCCGTCAGTTGCGCAACGTCGCTGTAAGGCGGGGAGGTCGCAGCAGCAGATCCAATGCATCATTGATGCCGGTACAGATAATCCGTGCCGCCGACAGGGCTTCGGCGGCGGCGCCTTCGGCCTGGATAACGGCGATGCCCAGGGCGGCGTTCTTCAACAGCAATGCATCATTTCTCCCGTTGCCGATCGCTGCGACGTTGTCCAATCCCAGGTTTTCCGCATAGGCGAGTTTTGCCTGATCCTGCCCATGTTTCCCGATAATCTCCACCCGGCACGGCAGGTCCGCGACCTGGGCGCGGGCGGAACCGTTGGTGTCGGCCGTGATCACGTGAACGGTTACGCGAGAAGCCAGGTCCCGGACCCTGTCGGCGACACCGGGGATCAGCATGCCGTCCTCGGCGATGGTACCGTTGAAATCAAGAATCAGGTGCTCGATGACCAGTGTTTCCTTTTCCGGAATATCGTAGCGTATCATGGAAAAACCTCGCTCTTTCTATAAGGATACGATGGTTTCACCGGCGAACTCCACAACCCGGTCCGAGATGCGGACCACCTGCTCCAGGTAGTGGGAGACGACCAGGATGGTCAGGCGCTCCTTGAGACCGGTCAGAAGTTCCTCGATGATCGCGGTGGAATGACGATCCAGTGAGGAAGTGGGCTCATCCAGGAGCAACACCTCCGGTTCCGTAATGAGGGCGCGCGCGATACAGAGGCGCTGCTGCTGCCCCCCCGAAAGGGCGCGGGCGTCCTCTTCCAGGCGATCCTTCACCTCGTCCCACAGGTTCGCCATGCGCAGGGCCTCTTCAATCCTGGCGTTGACGGCCGATTTGTCTCTCTCCCCCGCCAGTTTCAGGGGAAACGCCATGTTTTTGCGGATGCTCATGGGGAGCGGGTTGGGCGTCTGGAAGACCATCGCCACCTTTTTCCGCAACTCCGTCAGCTCCATGGAGCGATCGTAGATGTCCCGCAATCTCCCCTGAAGCCTGATTTCCACCTTTCCCCGCATGGACGCGCCCGGCAGGTCTTCCCAGAGGCGGTTGAGCGTCATGAGAAAGGTGGACTTGCCCACGCCGGATGGTCCGGTGAGGGCCGTGATGGAGTTCCCGGCAAAATCAGCGGTAACGTTTTTCAGCACCGGACGTTTCCGATAGGAGAAATCCAGCCCGGTTACACGTATCTTGATGGTGTCGTCGGCTGAATGGTTCATGCTCTGTACAGGGTGCAATGGGTTAGCCCCTTCCTGATACCGTAGGCCGCGGAAAAGAGGACGGCGCACAGCATCAGCAGGAGGATGGAGGCCCCGTATCCCGAGGTCAACTCCGCCGGATCGGCATATTGGGATGAGATGTAATAGATATAGAACGGCACGGCTTCATACTGGGAAAGGAGCGACGAGGGAAGCCCCGCTGAAGCCACCGCACCCGTGAGCATGATCACAGCCGTGTCTTCGGCGCAGCGCCCGATGGCAAGCACGATGCCGCTCATGATGCCCGGCAGGGACCTCGGGATCAGCACCAGGAAGATATTCTGCACGCGCGTGGCCCCCAGGGCGAGGGCGGTGAGACGGGTTTCTCCCGGGATGCCTTCGAGGGCCGCTTGGGTGGTGCGGATGAGGTAGGGAAGCACCAGAAAGGACAGGGAGATGCTCGATATGAGAAGACACGGGCCGATTCGGTCGGAAAAGTGCCGGTGCAGGAACACGGCGGAGGCAAAGCCGAACAGTCCCACTACGATAGACGGAATGCCGGCCAGGACATCGAAGAAGGCATCCAGCGCCTTTTTCACCCGGCCGTCGGCATACTCGGCAAGGTAGATGCCGGTGCTGATGCCGACGGGTATTGCCCATGCAATGGAAAGGATGATGAGAAGCAGGGTCCCGGCCAGGGCGGGAAACAGCCCGTCAAAGACACGTTCCTGGAGCAGGAGCGCCCGCAGGGGTGGTGTCCCGCCGAAGATGAGCCCGGTAGAGAGGGCTTCGTGTCCTTTCGCCAGCAGATAGCAGAGGAGCACGGCAACCGAGGCCAGAAGGGTTAATCCGGCAGCCCACGAGAACCAGACCGTTGCTTTTTCAAGAATTCGGCGCCTCAAATCCGCGCATCCTCCCCATGGGCCAGATAGCGAACCAGGAACGTCAATGCCATGGTGAAGAGGTAGAGGACCACCCCGCAGGCGAAGATGGAACGGAACTCGGGGCTCTCGTAATCGGCGGCAATCACGAGGGCGATGTGCGCCGTCAGGGTCCTGGCCGGTTCCATGACCGATGAGGGGACCTGGGCCGAGTTGCCCGCGAGCATGAGGGCGATGAGGGTGTCACCCACGGCGCGCCCCAGGGCCAGGATCACCCCGTTCAGCATTCCTTTCTTCGCAAGCGGCAGCATCACATGGATAAGTTTCTGTGCCCGGCTTGCTCCCAGGGCGTCCGCGGCGTTCAGGTAGGCGCGGGGGATGCGGTCGAATGCGTCGCGGAAGAACAGGGTCATGGTGGGGGAGATCATCACGCCGAGCACCAGAGCCGCCGTGAGTACGCACATGCCCGAACCGTCCCGGAAGAATTCCCGGATAATGGGGACCAGGAGAAAAATGCCAACGAAACCGTAGATAACGGTCGGGATGCCGGTCATCAACTCGATAAAGCGGCGCAACACCCCGCGTAGCGGTTTCGGCGCAATGCCGGCGGTGAGAAAAGAACAGCCGAGGCTCAGGGGGAACGCCACCGCCAGGCCCAGAAGGGAAACGGCGGCGGTTCCCGCAATCATCGGATAGATTCCGTAGGCCCCCCGGTAAGGATCCCATGCGTTTCCCAAGATCGCGAAGAACCCCCCCTCGTGCAGCAGGGGAAGTCCCATGAACACCATGAAGGCGAGAATGCCGACGGTTATGGAAGAACTTGCCAGGGCGGAGAGGAGAAAGGTCCTCTCCGCCGCGATTTCCCTGACGGTTTTCATCTGGACGGGATGAAGCCGTGTTGCTCGATAATCTTCACGCCGTCTGGAGTATACAGGAAGTCGATAAACTTTTTTTTCAGTCCGGCCGGCGCCCCCTTGGTATTGCTGAAAAGACCGCGGGATATCTTGTAGGTCCCCTTGCTCACGGTCTCAATCGTCGGCACGACCCCGTCCAGGGCAACCGGCGCCACCGTCCGGTCGATGTGGCCCACGGATACGTAACCGATGCCGTATGGATCCTGAGCGACGGCGGATTTCATGGCGCCGTTGGATACGACCACATGGGCGGACGGCGCGATGGCGCCCTTATCCAGGCCCTTTTCCCAGAAGACTTCGCGGGTTCCGCTCGCTTCATCGCGGGTGTAGAGGTTGATTTTCCTGTCCGTTCCACCCAGCGTTTTCCAGTTGTCGATCTTGCCGGAGAAGATGTCAATGAGCTGGTTTTTGGTAAGCTTCTTCACCACGTTGGATGGATTCACCACCGGCGCCACGCCGTCCACGGCCCACCGGAACAGCTTGAGGTTGTAACGGGAGATCTCGTCGTCTGACGGTTTCCGGCCGGTGTTGCCGATGTCCACCAGACCCTCACCTACCTGCTTGATGCCGACGCCGGACCCGCCGCCCGCGATGGTGATCTGGATACCGGGATTGGCGGCCATGACCTTCTGGGCCACGTCTTTCATCACCGGGATGTGCGCCGTGCCCCCTGAGATCTTAAGCACGCCCTTTTCACCCTTGAAAGCGTCGAGGCTTCCGCAAAACGCCGGTGAACAAGCCAGAGCCAGGACGGAGACGGCGAGAGCCGTTTGCAGCAGAGAGACTTTCTTCATAGGTTACTCCTTGTGGGATTAATGAGTGCGTGACCGGATTAAAAGCTAGCAAATAGAGAGATGTATGTCTAATTGATATTAGCAATCATAATGCGGGTCTGTATTGATTGTATCGATAGATCTGAAGCGAGGGGAAAGGTTCAGCGAATCTCCACGGCGGGGCCGTAGTAAGGCGCGATCTCGCCGATACGGACCGCAAAGCAGCCGGACTCGGACGATATTCTGAGAAAGTCGGCAACGGATCCCGCGGGGAGGGATATCAGCAGACCTCCGGAGGTCTGGGGATCGAAGAGAGGAATCAGGTCGTCCGCGGGGGGCGTCGCTTCCTCGCTTCGGGGCCGGCGCGTATCCAGCAGGAAGCGTGAGTAGTAGTCCCGGTTCCGGTAGCAGCCACCGGGGATGAGACCGTCGTTCATAAGTTCTTGCACTCCGCTGATTACCGGTATCGCATTGCGTTCCAGCACGACGGTTACCCCTGCGCCGCGGGCCATTTCCGAGGCGTGGCCGATGAGGCCGAAACCGGTCACGTCGGTTGCGGCATGGGCGCCGCATTCGGTCATGATGGCCGCCGCCGTGCTGTTGAGGGTGGTCATCCAGCGGCATGCCTCCTTCACCGTTGCGTCGTCGACCATCTCCGCCTTGATCCCGGTGGAGACGATGCCGGTGCCGACGGGCTTGGTAAGGACCAGGATATCCCCCTGCCGTGCCGTTGAATTGCGGACCACCCGTTGCGGATGGACCAGACCCGAAACCGCCAGGCCGTATTTGATTTCATCGTCCTCAACGGTATGCCCGCCCACCAGGCACGCCCCTGCTTCCCGGATCTTTTCCGCCCCTCCGGCCAGTATCTCCCGCAGCATCTCGGGTGGGATGCCGCATTTGGGAAAGAAGACCAGGTTCATGGCGGTCACGGGCCTGCCGCCCATGGCGAAGACGTCCGACAGGGCATTGGTGGCGGAAATGGCGCCGAACAGGAAGGGATCGTCCACCAGCGGGGTGATGATGTCCGTAGTCTCCACCAGGGCGCAATCGTCACCGATGCGGTATACTCCGGCGTCATCAGAGGTCTCCGGACCCACGATCAGATTCGGGTCAGGGTCTCCGAACAGTCCGGACAAGGCTTCTTCCAGGCCCTCCGGGCCCAGTTTGGCGGCTCAACCGGCCGCTTTCACCATGTGGGTCAGTTTGATTTTCTGATTTTTCATGCAATTTGTTCCTGGAGCCCCATTGCCGCGGGTTGCTCCATTACCACATTCCGGCAGGCGCGTGGAATGTGACTGATGATTTCAAGTATCTGGGTGGCCGGGTTCGGCCGGGCGTAGCTGCCGGCCAGACGGTTGACGCGCATGGCGGCGACCGCCGCCCGTCGCATGTCAAATCCGGCCTCGATGAAGACCGACACGAGGCCGGTCAGAGTGTCGCCCGTACCGCCGATGGCCTCCAGCGCCTCTTCAACGGGGCTGTCGACCGTTTCCAGTATCCCGGTTTCATCGGCCAGGTAATCGGCCTTTCCCTTGACAAGAAGATAGCGGGCGGCGTTGCGATATTGGTAGGCCCTTGCGATGAGGTCGGGGACGAGGTTGTCTTCATGGAGGATAAAACCCCGGGTGTAGAAGGGGTGAGGCGCCTCTTCGTCGGCCAGAAAGGCCAGTTCCCCCACGTCGGGTGTGAAGAGGTCGTAGGCGGATGCCTCGCCGCTCATTTTTGCCATGTACATGTATCCCGCGTCGGCAATGAGGCGCGGGCGCGGGTCCATACTCCGTAAGACCGACAACAGCCGGGCATGTCGATGGACGATG